>JAPLFX010000035.1 GCA_026390445.1 Pseudomonadota bacterium | reverse complement strand
AAACTCGGCGAAGGCGACATCGACCATTTGACTGCGCATGTAGCGAGTCATCATGGTGATGATGCCCAGGCTCAAAGTAAATCCTGGTAAGATGACGTCACGAAACTGGCCCCAGCCGACCGGCCTAAACCAGTAATCCTGGTTGACGTGGAGTTTGACCAAAGGAAAGACCGCTAGGAAGTACTGCACGACGTAGGCGATGAGTGCTGAGGGGATGGCAATCCCGACGACACATAGCAGCATCGCGGCACGGTCGATCGCCGAGTTGCGATACAGGGCAGCGATGATGCCGAGGCCAAGGCCGGTGATCGTGCCGAAGATCATGGCAAAAATGCCGATGGTTGCTGACGCGGGGAAGTTTTCGATGATCATGCGATTGACGCTGCGATCGACCGTGCGGAAGCTTTCGCCAAAATCGGCGTGAAGAAACATCCGGTCCATCTGGATGATATACTGCTTCCATAGCGGCTTGTTGAGACCATAACGCTGTTCCAGATTAGCGCGAACCGCCGCGGGCATGTCTTTGGTCCTGGGCAGTGGATCGCCGGGGACCGCCCGCATAAAGACGAAGGTCATCGTCGCCAAGGCCCAAAGGGTGACGATCGCCATCGCGAGTCGTTGGCCGATATAGCGCAAAAAGCCCCATGTGAGAACATTGCTCATCCGAACATCGCCCCGGTTATTTGTGATCCCAATAGGCCGCCCGGAAATCCGGAGCAAAGCCGAAGATCGTGCGCTTGACGCCCTTTAACTCTGGCGCCGCCGTCAGTGCTCCACCGCTGACATCGGTGACGGCCACGGGCGCCTCATCTTCAAGAATGTCTTCCGCCGCCTTGAACAATTGGACTCGCTTGGCTTTATCGGCCTCGCTGTTGGCCTGCTCGATCAACTTGTTGTAGGCGGGGCTGGACCAACCCGAGGAATTGTTCTCATTGTTGTTCGCAAGTAGGTCCAAAAAGGTCATCGGATCGCGGTAGTCCGGACACCAGCCAAAGAAGACCATGTCAAATTGACCGTCTCGGCTCTTTTGCAGGCGGGTTTTAAACGGCACCGTTTCGACTTTGACTTCGTTACCAAGCAGTTTTGACAGGCTGTGCTGGAAGTATTCGGCCATCTTTTTTGCGACGACGCTGTCATCAAACAACAGGGTGAAGGAGGGAATATAGGTCTGCTTGGTATCGGCCAAGTATTCCTTCACTAGTCGCTGCGTGGTGGGGACGTCAAAGTCCTTGATCGGCGGACTCTTCACCTCTTGACGGTAGGTCAATCCGGGCTGACTTCCCGGCATGTAGTCGGGGACCATGCGGAATGCTGGTTTATAGCCTGGAACTCCCACGATCTTGTTGACATACTCCGACCGATTGAGCCCGGCGCGTACCGCGTGGCGGAGTTTCTTATTGGCAAACAACCTTCCGGGCCGGACGTTGAAGGCGAGGGTTTCCGTGCAACCGGTCTGGAAGGTCTCAATCTTTAGCTTAGCGGCCTGTGCCTGACGGATGATCTCGGGTGTGGACACCCCAGTTGTGTCGATACCGCCGGTGCGGAAGTTGTTGAAGTTTGCTTGGCCGTCCTTGACCATCGCCGGCGATTCGATGGCCTTGATCTTGATGTTGCGTGCATCCCAGTAGGTGTCGGACTTTTCAATCCGCATCGACTGTTCTTTTTGCCAGCGCGCCAAGCGGTAGGGTCCGTTGCCGATCAAACTGGCTGGATCGGTTGCGAAAGAACCGGCAAACTTTTCGACGATGTCCTGGCGCAGCGGGTAGAACACCTGAAACGAGGTGAGCGAGTCAAAAAAAGCCACTGGCCGACTCAGCTTGACTTCCAGAGTATGGTCGTCCACGGCACGCACGCCGAGCTGTTCCTTGGGCAGCTTTTTGCTGACGATGGCATCCGCATTGAGCAAAGAGGCGGTGATAGCGATGAAGGAATACTCGCTGGCATAGGCCGGATCGACCAGACGCCGCCAGGAGTAGACGAAGTCCTGCGCCTTGACCGGCACGCCGTCTTGCCACTTGGCACTTGGGCGGATCTTAAAGGTCCAGGTTGTTTGGTCGGGGCTGATGGTGACGCTTTCGGCTGTCCCTGGAATGATGGCGCCAGCAGCATTAGAGCGCATGAGCCCTTCATAGATGTGTCCAAGCCACATCGAGCTGACGGAGTCTACCTGCTTGGAGATATCCATCGATGGCGGCTCGTCACCAGAACTGAAGTAGACCTCGTTGTCGGCGATCCGCTGCTCCCGGGATTTTTGCTCAGCGATGACCGTCCCGGACCCAAGTAGGATTGACAATAAAGTGGCCAGGGCTGACTGGTGGGCCAGCCGATTCGTGATCCACATCGACGAACTCCTCGAATTATCGCGTTAGACAGTCATGGGAGCACGGCAAAGCGCTGGTCGAAGCCAGGCACCTAAGAGGTTGGTGAACCTTCGCCCAGAGCTAGAGTGGTTGCGACAACAACAGGCGGACGTGACCCGGCCTCTTCTTTACCGGATTTTCGTTAAAAACTTCAAGTAAATAAAGCCTGTACAAATTGGCGGGGGTGGCCGTGGAGGGGGCGACAGGAGCGGGTTTTACGGTCGGGAGGTGTTTCTTTAGCCACCGATGATGGCTACAGGCTTTCCTGCAACCTCGGCCAACACCTCGTTTGGCGCTGCCTCTACGAATGCCGGTTGGCGTTCCCGCCAAGCCAGGCTACGCAGGTGCTCAACCAGCACGACACCGGTGGTGAGTCGGCCCTTTGGCAGGGCGACTTCGAACGGGTGCTGACGCCGTTTTCTGGTGATGGGACAGCAAAATGCTAGTCCTGAAGCCGCGTTGTACGCTGAGGACGAGATGACAAGCGCTGGACGTAGATCACCTTGTTCGTGTCCGGCCTGAGGCGAAAAGGACACCATGACGATGTCGCCACGATGTGGTGTGTAGGAGGTTCGTTTGGCCATTGCTACCACTCCTCGGAGCCAACTGACGTACCCCATTCCTCTTCTTTAGGGGCCTTACGATCCGGATAAGAGGCCAACTGATCAGATAAAACCGGCTATTACGGCTTTGGACCAATCATCTCGGCGGTTGCATCAGTTGTTGCTTGCCACTGTGGAAGTGTTGAGGCAGATTCTGCTGCACCACGTTAAGGGGATATAGCTCAGTTGGTAGAGCGATGCGTTCGCAATGCATAGGTCAGGGGTTCGACTCCCCTTATCTCCACCAGACCCGACCCCCACCTGCTACCACGCAAGGCGGTTCACCAGCTTCACATCAGCCGCGAACGGAATCTTCGCTGGTTTGGGCACTTTGAGCTGCCGTTCGGCGCCAAACGGCGTGGCCAACACGTTCTGGTTGTAAGCATGAACCATCAGCTGCTCCAGATTAATCACGTCGGCACAGTTTTAGGCCAGCAGCGTTTCTAGAGCCGCCTCGTTCTTGCGCCGCTGATATTCCTGCCACAGCGTCACGGCGAAGAAGCCATCGACGTCGCGTAGGTCGCCGCGATCAATGTCCAGCTGCCGCTCGATCTGCTTCAAGCCGCCAGAGTAGCCAAGGCGCTTCAAAACGAAGCGCAGGTCAATATGCGCATGGCCAAGCTCAATGCCAAAGTAGCGGTTGATAAAGGGCACGTCGAAGCATTTGCCGTTGAACGAGACAAGCAGCTTGTACTGTTCGATTTCCCGCTTAAACGCGCTCAGGTTGCGGCCATTGACGTAGGTTCTGACCTCGGTCCCATCATAGACCGCGATGGTGGTGATCTCGGAGGTGAAGCGGTCTAGACCAGAGGTTTCGATGTCGAGATAGGCCACTGAGTCCTGAAAATCACCGAACAGCCGCCAGTGTTGGTCGGACTTGAGACCTTCGGCAAAGAAGGCAGGATTGCGCTGGCTGAGCTGAACCTCGCATTCGTCTAGAAAGGCTGGGTTCTTCACTAAGGCACGATAGCTGTCCCACGTCGTGATCCCTTGGTGCCACAGCCCGCGCTCCTTGTTAAGGCTGACGCGAGGGATATGGCACAGGGTATTGGCAAGCATCGGGACTCCAAAGGCTGCGTTCAAGATAACCGTTTGGGTCGACGCTAGTGGCTTGGCTTTAGGCTGTCAACGGCGGGATTCGCGGCCTATAGGAGGCCAAAAGTTCGGGCAAGAGGAGCTTGACGCGGCGACTTGACTCGACCAGTGCTTCAGCTCGGAAGCAAGCTGCGGTCTACGGGCGGGTGGGCGGCGAGTCATAGAGCCGAGCGTAGGCAGCCTGAACGGCCATTTGCGAGGCCTTCTGGGCCTCCGTATGGGACTATCCCGCTCGCTAAATCGATGAGACAGCAAAGCGATCCGCCAATTTAAGGAGCCAGTTTGGAATCAAACTTCCTGATCGCATTCACCACATCTTGGCTGTTGAAACCGCCTGCACCATAGGCCGCTACGATTTGGGCAAATCCGGCTCGGGTCTTTTCATTTAGGGCACCGGGACTAGACTGCGCCAGCAGCTGTGTGAGGCGTTTGGCCATGGCCTGACAATACACCTCTTGAACAAATATCATGCTGCTGTTTGCTGGCTTGTTGGAGCACAGACCTCGGGTACTGTGATCCACTTCCAGGTACATATATGGAAGGCGCTCGACAAATTTATCAATGCTCGACAGCTCTTTGGTGAACTCGGCGACGAACTCATCAGCATCTCCGACCCGTGGCAGGCTGAATTGAGCGACCTCGCCACGACTAGGAATCGGGACACGCGGGCTGATAAACCATTGAAGGGGGTTTGATTGTACATACTGGGCTAACAAAGGCAAATCAGGCGAACCTTTCGCTAGTACATTTCGATCACAGTACTTGAGGCTATCCCCAAGCCAATTTTCGCACCGTAAGCCGCGACCTTGATTGTCTCGAAAGCGAAATATCAGCAAGGTATCGCCGTAATCCTTGGTCTGGAGTGGGTCAGGCGCTAGATAGATCCCGGGGCCAAGCGCTGCATTGTCATGATTATAGCGGCGAATCTGACTGTCGATGAGGGTCGCATTGACGGTATAGTGCGGCACGGCTCGATCTTGGAGCGCAGTGAAGTTGGGTGCTTGCATGTATCCGACGTCATGGAGCCAGATTGTTGCGCTCTGTTGCGATTTCCAATGAAAATAGAACGTCTTCTGTGGGCCACAATCCAGCGAGCTCGGCAAGTCATTCGTGACTGAGGTGGTTCCGGAACTTTGTGTTTTGCAGCTTAATGGCATTAGGACACAAGCCAATAAGGTACCCACGCACAAGCCTTGTCGCAGGTGACTGATCGACCGACAGTGGCTCGCTAATGCCAAAAGAAGCTGCATTGGTCTTCCCTTATTTTACGAGAGAAAAGGGATCACATTGGAATGGAGGCCGGAAGGGTCTTGGGTCGTCTTGATATAAACGTAACCCTTCGCGAACAAATCTAAGACAGGCTTTTGAATGTAAAAGGTTTCGTTCTGCTTCGTCACCTTGTTCTGCACAGTGGCCAGAATACCCGCTCGATGTGTTGGTCTGGCTTTCCAAGTCTCATATATTGCTGTGATTTTATCATTGTGACATGGCGCTGGTCAACAGTTGCCAAACTACACGGTTCGAGCATGGCAGGGACGATCGATCATTCCGCAAACCGGCGGGCTAATGGTCCTTACCTGGTATTCGCGAGCGAGATGGCTCAGTGTAGCTATTGGCACGCCACATGCAGAGTCAAGTCTCGTAGGTTTTCACTGTCTACCAATCGTGAAATCACCCTGGAGGCTTCTCATGAAATCGGATCTTCAACTTCGCCGCGATGTCTTGGACGAGCTGGCCTTTGACCCAAGCGTTGCGGCCGAGAATATCGCAGTATCGGCAAAAGATGGGGTGATTACCCTAAGTGGTATCGTGCCGACCTATGTCGACAAATATGCAGCAGAAAAGGCCGCATTTCATGTCGCTGGGGTCAAAGCTGTAGCCGAAGAGATCGAGGTGAAGCTCGCCCATGGCAGTAATCGTACCGACCAAGAGATCGCTAAAGCGGCAGCGGATGCGCTCCAGTGGAACGTGCGCGTCCCCTCAACCGTAAAGATCTCGGTCGAGGATGGTGTGGTGATCCTGCGCGGCGAAGTCGACTGGCAATATCAGCGTGACGCTGCCACCTCAACTGTGAGCTACTTGACGGGGGTACGCCAAGTCAAAAACCATTTGGCGATACACCAGCGGCCTCAGCCGGAAGATGTCAAAGAAAGGATCGAACAAGCGCTGGTTCGCAGCGCTGAAGCCGATGCCAAACAGATTCGCGTATCAACCCAGAACGGCAAGGTCGTGCTTTCAGGTCGAGTGCGATCACAGGCCGAGCTTCGCGATGCCAAATGGGCGGCCTGGGCGGCGCCCGGGGTGATGAGTGTCGAGTCACATCTGGCGATCGTCTAGGTCAAAGCACCTGCCCCATCCACCATTTAGCCTTGTGCTTTAAGGTGGGTGCAGGTCCGGGACGATGCAACTCTTTGTTGCAGTGTCGCCATTTTCATTCACCTAGGGGTTAGCATGTTCGCAGCTCGAGACCCCATTTTGGTCGATCAGTTCCTGAAGGTGTCGAGCGAAGCGCTCCGCCAAGGCCGTGTCTGAGAAGTCAGCGCGTGCCTTCGCAGTTTCTGCGCGGCGCAGGTCGACTCGGTCGCCAGCGACGTGCAGACGGCTTAGCCACAGATCGATGACGCGCGTCATATCGCCGACGTCACCTTCTTTAAAGATTCGGTCAGTCCCCCCGACGACCCGAGGAATCTCGCCCGAGTCCGAGCCGATGGCAACGGCACCAGTTGCGCGCGCTTCGACGATGACGCGGCCGAATTGCTCTTTCCAGTGTGGCATGGTGCGGCTCGGGACGATCAGAAGGTCGATGCCGCGGAAGAAAACTGGCATCTGCTCCGCGTTTAGAGCTCCGGCGAAGACGATATCTAAACCTCGCTGGCGCAAGTCCGCGCATGAATCAGCAATGTGTGCGGCCAATGGGCCAGATCCAGCAATGCGCACCGCACATCGCGTCGCCCAATGTGCTGCGTTTAGGTCCAAGCACTGTAATAGATCTAGAAGCCCCTTTGCTTCGGTCAGACCTCCGGCGTAACCAAGCATGGGTAAGGGCTTCGCTTCCGTTGATCCAGGGCTAAAACGCTCAGCGTCAAACCACAGCGGAAAGTCGATGATCTTTCCCCGGTAACCATGGTGTCTCAGCACGGCGTCTTGTTCGCGCCCAAGCGAGAGAATGGCGGCGCAGCGACGAAACATAAATGACTGAATCAGGCGTAGGGGTAGAGGTAGGTCTTTGACAATGTTCTGCAAGCCAAACAGAATAAACGTGATGCTCTTGTCGCGCAGCAACCAGGTCGACCACCAGCAGGCAAGCGCCGTCACGGAGTATGGCTCGGCCATACAGAGCACTATGCGCCGCTCAGCAAGCTGGGCGTTGCCGCCGCGAAAGAACGCCCTGAGCGCCTTACCGAGGCCACGAAAGACGACGACTTGAACATGGGGTTGCCATGCTCGCAAGATGAACCACGGATACCTGGTGTCGCCGGCGCGAAACGGTGGTTTGAACGGGGCGCAGTGGACGAGCTGCTGCGCTAACTCGCGAAACTCAGTGGGGGCTGCAAGTGCGATGCGCAGCGGAGCCGCAGCTGCCATTTTTACGAAGAACCCGCGGTAGCTTTCAACGACCAGGCTTTGCCAGAGGACGAACAATGCAAGGTGAGGTTCCCGCTTCACCCAGGTTTCTCAGCAGCTGGCGTGTCACGAGCCTTTTGCGCCCGCCGTAGTCCCGATTGCAGCTTGGCATCGTCAGGGACCGCGTGCAGGCCCGCTTCAAACTGTTGGATCGCCAGGGTCAGCTGGTCATTCTTGAGGTAATAAAGCCCAAGGCGATAATGCGCCTCCGCATAGTTCGGGTCGATCTTGATGGATTGTTGATACTCATGGATGGATTCGGCCTCTTTACCTTGCCAGCGTGCGATATCACCAAGGTAGTAGTGTGGGGCGGCCATGTTGGGATTGATCGCTAGGGCCTTTTTCAGGTTGAAGCTTGCCTCTTTTTGCTGGCGCAGATGGAAGTAGGCGATGCCGATATTCGCAAGCGCGTCGGCGTCATCAGGCTTGATGCCTAGTGCTGAGGTAAAGTAGGTGATCGCCTTGCTAAACTGCTTATCTTTAATGTGAATGTTGCCCAAGGCATTATAGACGCTAAAGTCACGGTCACCTTCGGCAATGGCTTTCTCGTAGTGGGTGCGGGCTAGGCTCAGTTGGCCTTGGGCGTAGTGAATTTCACCAAGGGCGCGGTTGGCTTCGCGGCTGTCGGGGGCTAGTTTGAGCGCGATTTCGAGGTGCTCTTGGGCGGGGCCGGGTTGATTGGTGTTGCGTAGGGCGAGGCCGAGCAGAGCGTGGCCTTCCGCGCGTTGCAGCTGACCTACGCTGCCGCCGTCGCCGATGCGGACGGCTTTTAGCAGATACGGTATGGCCTCTGGATAGGCGCCTTTGCGCACGAGCAGCATGCCTAGTTGGCGCAGCGATTGCTCGTTATCGGGCGCCAACTCGACGGCTTTGGCGAAGTTGGTTTCAGCCAAGCCGCGGTCGTTCAAGGTCAGGTAGGTTGCGCCCAGTCGCTCGTATACCTGGACCATCGACGGCGCTAGCTGCAGCGCCTTGCTATAGTACTCGGTGGCCTTTTTAGCGTCCCCATGCAAGCGCTCTATGTCGCCTAGGTTAAAATAGATCTCTGGGGCGAAGGGGTTCGTCGGTAGTACCTGCAGGTAATCTTCCCGGGCCTGTTGCCACTGACCCTGGCGCATCGCGGTATCGGCGATGACCAGGTGGGCGATGGGGCTAGATGGATTGACGACCAGCGCATGCTGCCAAAGACTCGCGTTGGTTTGCCAATACTTCAGCTCGCGCACGGTCAGAACAGCGCAAAGGGCCAAGGCCGAGGTCAGAATCACGGGAACCCACACACGGCGTGAGCGATGGGCGATAAAAGCAAGCACCAAGGATGGACCGAGAAGGGCCAAATAGGCATAACGATTGGCGACGGTCGATGTCTGCTGCGACGCGAAGTAAATCAATCCGAGGACTGGCCCCAGGGCAGCAACGAATGTCAGCAGTGGAGCACTGTACCATGCACGGTCTTTGCCGCGTGTGGAGCAGACCACCAAGATGAGGACCGCCGGAATAATCCAGATAAGGTAGCCCCACCAGTGGGCCTGCAAGACCTGCGGTGAGCGGCCATAGTCGGGACCGATGTTGATCGGAACTAGGGTTTTAAACAGGTAAAAGCCTAGTGCGTCACCCGCAACCACCGGCTTCATCCACAGCGGCAGGATGTTTGCCAGGACATGGTCCTTCTGGCTGCGAATGGTCCACAGAGCTGCCGGAAGGCCCAGAGCCAACCATATTCCCAGTCGCCAGGCCGGAGCCTTGGCCTTATAAAGAGATGTTTGTTTAGGTAGGAGCTGGGTGAGTAGCCAGGCCAATAAGGGAGTCACGATCATGGCCGAGTCGGTCAAGACAGCCAAAGCAAAGGCCACAGTTGCGACGCCGTAGGAGCGTCGACCCTGGCGGCGGCGAGGCCCGTCTTGAAGGCTTCGCACGTAGACCAGGTATTGCCATATCGCCACCAAGGCGAACAAGCTTCCGAGCAGGATCTTGAAGGCAGAGGCATAGGCCACGGCCTCCGTCTGTAATGGATGCAGAGCGAACAAGGCTGCGCCGATAAAGGCGGCCCCCTCTGATTGCAGGAGTAAGGCGAGGATAAGAAAAACGACCAAACTCGCCGCCAAGTGTACGCCTAAGCTGACGCTGTGCAGGACGCGGGGCCAGCTTGGGCTACTAACGCCACCGGGAGTCCACCGCATTAAGCCGCGCCATACCGCTGGGGCGATCGGCTCATAGCGCTGATGAATCTGAGGTTGCAGGTGGGCTTTGGCGGCAAGCTCGATGCTGCGTTGGTCGTTCCAAACTAACTCGGCCTTGGGTTGGGACCAGTACACTCCACTGGTGATGACCAGAAGGAGGATTGAATAAATCAGTTTGCGCATGTTCGCCTCTTCGCTCACTGGGGACCCCAGATGGGTCGGAGTTCGAGTTCATGTGGTCTGGTTTTGGTGTACCACAGCCTCGCTTCAACCCGCCACCACGAGGTTCCCAGCGGCTTTTAACCTAGGTGGCAACCTGCAGACGCACCGTGAATTTGCTGCCGATTCCGACGCTGCTTTCGACCTGAACGTCCCCGCCCATGGCCGCCGCCAGGTGCTTGACGATGGAAAGGCCGAGTCCGGTGCCGCCTAATTCCCGAGACCGGGCTTTATCGACGCGGTAGAAGCGCTCAAAGATCCGGTCGAGGTGTTCTGGGGGGATGCCGATCCCGGTGTCTTCGACTTCCAGCCGTGTTTGCGCGCCTTTGGCGCTTAACACCACGCTGACACGGCCACCTTCAGGAGTGTACTTGATAGCATTGGTCAATAGATTGTCGAGCACCTGGGTCATCGCCTCGCGGTCGCCCATGACCAGCTGCGGGGTGCTGATCCCGCTGACTTTGACGCGAAGGGACTTCTGTGTGATCACGTCCTCGTTGCGGGCGATGACCGAGGTAATCACTTCGCACCAGTCGGTGGCCGTCAGTTTTAAGGTTTCCTCCGTCGCTTCGATCCGCGCCAGGCTCAGCAGATCTTGCACGAGGTTGCTCAAGCGCTCGGAGTTGCGCTCGATTTTTTCGAGAAAACGCATGCTGGTGCGTGGTTCATTGATAGCACCGCTGAGTAGCGTTTCGACGTAGCCTTTGATCGAGGTCAAAGGCGTTTTGATCTCGTGCGAGACATTGGCGACGAAGTCCCGGCGCACGGTTTCTAGCCGGTTCAACTCTGCGATCTTACTGGTCAGCTCGGCACCAAGGCGGTTTAGGGTGTCGCCAAGGCGGCCTAACGGCGACGCGGCGGGCCAGGTTCCAGCCGATGCCAAGGGCTAGGACGACGCCCAAGCTGGCGATCAGCAGCATCGTCCAGCGCAGCTGCGACAGCTCACCGTGGATCTTATCGGTGGACAGCGAGACTCGGACCACGCCTTGCATGCTGCTATCTTCGGCCCGCACGGCTTTGGCAAGGTAGAGCAAGGGTTTGCCTAGGGTCGCGCTGTGCCGCTCGGAGAAGCCAAAAGGCTGGCTCAAGGCCTGCTGCACCTCGGGGCGCAGTAGATGGTTTTCCATATCGCCGGCAATGCCCTCGGAGTCGGAGATCACCTTGCCGTCGGGTGCGATTAGGGTAATACGCGTGTTGGTGTCGGCACCGAGACGGCGCAACTGGGCATCGCCGTCCGGCAGCTGCCCGGCTAGGGCCTGGCGAGCCAACGGCAATAGAAACTCGGCCTTGGCCTGGAGGTTTTCTAAGATGATGCCATGAATCGTCGACTGGATCCGGTAGAAGCCGATCCAGCTGACCATGATCGTCGTGATAAAAAACAGCACGGCAAAGGTGAGGTAGGTCTTCCAAAAAAACCGCGAACGAAAGGCGCTCATTCGCGGCATTTATAACCCACACCTCGTACCGTGACGATAAACTCCGCCTCGTCGCCGAGCTTTTTGCGGATCGCTCGCACATGGACATCGACGTTGCGGTCGATGACGTAGGCTTCGCCGCCGGTGATTTTCTCTAGGAGCTGTTCCCGAGTAAACACCCGTCCTGGTCGGGACGTCAGCGCGGTGAGCAGGCGGTATTCGGCAAGGGTGAGGGCCAAAGGTTCTTGAAAGAGAAAGACTTCGTGGCGCTCTTGATCGATCGTGACAGGTCCAACGGTGCGGCGACCGCTGCTGGAAGTGGCTGGAGACTGGCGTGGACGCCGCAGCACGGCGCGGATGCGCGCGAGGAGTTCCTTTGGGCTGAAGGGTTTAGTGACATAGTCGTCGGCGCCCATCTCCAGGCCGATGACGACGTCGCTTTCTTCACCCTTGGCGGTCAAGATGACGATGGGGATTTCTTGGGTCTGTGGGTGCGCCCGCAGCTTGCGGCAGACACTCAGGCCATCAAGGCCGGGCAGCATGAGGTCCAAAACAATCAGATCTGGTCCTAGCTGCAAGGCTTGACTCAGCCCCAGCTCGCCGTCGCCGGCAACCACGACTTTATAGCCTTCGCGTTCGAAGTTGTATTGCAGCAGCTCGGAGATGTCGGCATCGTCCTCGATCAGCAAGATCTTTTCTTCGGTCAGCTGCATCAGTGGCTCCGTTTTGCGACGCGAATCCAAGTTGTTGATGGTGGAGACGGAATTCATGGCATCCTCTTGCGGTGGGGCCCAGTTGGTTTGGGGCGCGTTAGCCGAATCGGCCTGAAACATAATCCCTGGTCAGCTCTTGCTTTGGCGTTTCGAACACGCCATCGGTTGGGCCAAACTCGACCAGCTCGCCTTGGTACATAAAGGCGGTATAGTCGGAGACCCGCCTTGCTTGTTGCATATTGTGCGTGACGATGACGATGGTGAAACGCTCCTTAAGCTCGAGCAAAAGGTTCTCGATCTTTAAGGTCGACCCAGGATCGAGGGCCGAGCAGGGCTCGTCCATCAAGATGACGTCTGGATCCATGGCGATCGCCCTAGCGATGCATAGGCGCTGCTGTTGACCACCAGATAAAGCCAAGCCGCTTTCGCCGAGTTTGCCGGCGACCTCATCCCACAAAGCCGCACGGCGTAGCGAGGATTCAACCAGCTTGTTGTAGTCGCCTTGGAAGCCATTGATGCCCGGGCCCCAGGTGATATTTTTGCGGATTGAAGTAGGGAAAGGGTTTGGCTTTTGAAAGACCATGCCGATTTGCCGTCGCAGCAGGACTGGGTCGGCGTCATCGGCGTAGATGTTACTGCCGCGAAAGAGGATCTCGCCAGTGACTTTGGCCGAGGAGACGAAGTCGTTCATCCGATTCATCGAGCGTAGCAGAGTGCTTTTGCCGCAGCCTGATGGACCGATGAGGGCGACGATGGTGTGCTCTGGGATCTTCAGGCTGACATCGAGCACGGCGCGGCTGGTGCCGTAGGAGACATTGACGTCATTGACTTCGATCGCATACGGAGCCGAGGGCTCAAAGACGGTCGCTTGGTCTTTGCCGACGTTTACCATTGGGCTTTCCTTTGGTAGCGCATCCGCAGGAAGATCGCTAACGCATTGACGGTGAGAAGTAGAGCCAAGAGGACGATGATGCCAGCGGCGGCGGTGACGTGGAATTCATCTTGCGGCCGTGCGGTCCAGTTGAAGATCTGGATGGGAAGCACTGTGAATGCATCCATCGGTGTCTCCGGCACAAAGGCCATATAGCTTAACGCACCGATCATGAGCAGTGGGGCGGTTTCACCGACGGCTCGTGACAAGGACAAGATCACCCCGGTGAGAATTCCCGGAAGAGCCGACGGTAGGACGTGGGCGCGGACCGTCTGCCACCTGGTTGCACCGAGACCAAAGGCGGCGTGGCGAATCCCCGTCGGAATGGTCTTCAAGGCTTCACGCGAGGCGACGATGATGATCGGCAGGATCAGCAGGCTCATCGTTGCAGCCCCAGCGAGCAGGCTGCGGCCAAAATGGCATATGCGCACGAAGAGCATCAGCCCAAGCATGCCGTAGACGATCGAGGGCACGCCAGCCAGGTTGGCGATGTTGATATCGATGAAGCGTCGCAGTTTCGAGTCAGCGGCAAATTCCTCAAGGTAGATGGCGGCACCGACGCCTATCGGCACCGAGATCGCGGCAGTCAGTACGGTCAGATAGGCCGATCCCCACAAGGCCGCCTTGACTCCAGCCTTGGCCGGGAAGCGCGACGGGAAACTGGTGATAAAGGACCAGCTGACACGGTCGAGACCTTGCTCAGCGACGCTTTGCAGCAGGTATATCAAGGCGGCGACGGCGAGCACGGTGGCCATCAAAGAGGTGAAAAAGAACAGCTTCGAGCTGAAGGCTCGCCAGCGCTGCCGTGGTTTCCAAGTTGCCCGCACGACGGGTTTAGCCGCCGCTTTTTCGCCCGGTATTCGCAGAGAGCCTCCGAATATCGCTGAGTTAGTGGGAGTCATGCCGTGGGTGTTGCTCATTCGTAAACGCTCCGAAAGCGCTTAACCAGCGAATAAGCCAACATGTTGAACAGCAGCGTGACGACAAGCAGCAGCATACCCACAGCAAAGATGGATTTGTATTCAATACTGCCTTGGGGGGTATCGCCGGTGCTGACTTGGACAATGTAGGAGGTCAGGGTCTGGATGCTTTGGAGGGGATTTAAGGTTAACCGAGGGGTCGACCCTGCGGCCAAGGTGACCGCCATCGTCTCACCAAAGGCGCGCGAGATGGCCAGGATGAAGGAGGCGATGATCCCGGACAAGGCGGCAGGCACGGTCACCTGCAGCGACACCTCGCACTTGGTGGCACCGAGAGCATACCCTGCCTCTTTGACGGAGCGAGGGACTGCGCGCAGGGCATCATCACAGAGCGAGGCGACCATCGGCAGCACCATGATGCCAACCACGATCGCGGCGCTTGCGGCATTGAACACCTCCGTGTCTGGCAACACCCGCTGTAGGGTCGGCGTGACCACGGTCAGGGCAAAATAGCCGTAGACCACCGTGGGAATGCCAGCCAGGATCTCCAGTAGGGGTTTTATAAAAGCACGAACCCCAGGGGCGGCAAATTCGTTGAGAAACAGGCCGACGCCCAGTCCACCAGGGATGCCGATGAGGCCGGCCCCGGCGGTGATCAAGAAGGTGCCGCCGACCAGTGGCCAAATGCCGAACTGCCGTGGTTCAAACATCGGCGCCCAGGTGGCTGAGCCGAAGAACTCGCGGATCGAGACCGTGCGAAAGAACTCGATGGTTTCGCTGAGCAGGACGGCGATGATGCCCATCGTGACGATCACCGACAGGCCGGCGCAGAGAAAGAGAGACTTCTTGACGAAGGCTTCTTCTATACGGGCGATTCTGACTCGACTCGTGCTCAGAAAAACTCCAGGCTCGGGTTGGCTGAGCTGGCCCTGTCCGGCCAGCTGTCAAAGTCCAATCAAAAGCTCAGTGCGCTCAGTGCGAGCTCTGCCACACGCCGACTTTACGGGCGCTGTAGCGGGCATTCGCATCGTCGGCCATCTTTTGCGGTACGGCGGTGTAGCCGACCGACTTGCCGATATCTTTGGCATTTTTCAGGTAGTAGTCGACGAAGGCATTGACCTCGGCGCGTTCAGCGGACTTTTTATTGACCGTGATAAACAGCGGACGCGACAGCGGGTAGCTACCATTTTCGATGGTCTTGCCTTCAGGTAGGACGGGGGCCTGTTTGCCGTCCTTGCTGATGGCGACAGCCTTCACCTTGTTTTTGCCTTCGACGAAATACGCGTAGCCGAAATAGCCGAGGGAGAATTTATCGCCGGCGACGCCACCGACCAAGGTGTTGGTATCCGCAGCCGCATTGTAGTCGCTGCGCGACGCCTTGGCTTTGCCGTTCACTTCTTCGGTGAAGTAGTCGAAGGTGCCGTGCTCGGAACTAGGGCCAAAGAGCTTGATCGCCTGGTCTGGAAAGGACGGATCGACGTCCTTCCAGGTTTTGACTTTGGAGCCTGGCTCCCAGATTTTTTTGAGTTGCTCAAAGCTCAGGCTTTTGACGAAGGTGTTGGAGGGGTGGACCACCACGGTCAGACCGTCGTAAGCGACCGGCAGTTCCATCAGCTCAACGCCAGCAGCTTTGCACTTGGCGACTTCGTCGGCTTTGATGGCGCGGGAGGCGTCGGCAATGTCGAGTTCACCGGCGCAAAACTTCTTATAGCCAGCTCCTGTGCCAGCAGAGCCGACGGTGACTTTGACGCCTTTTTGGGCTTTCTGGAACTCTTCTGCCATGGCTTCGCTGATCGGGTAGACTGTACTGGACCCATCGACCTTGACAGTCCCAGCGAGGTCAGCGGCCGCGGCGTGACCGCTGTGCATGAGCAATGTTGCGGCAGTCAGAGCTAGGCCCGCGCCGCGTAGGTTTTTGGGTGCAAACATCATTGAGACTCTCCATTGAATCGTTGCAGCTTATTCAGGGTCGGGAAGGTGTCCGAACCCCTGATGGACTGTGCTCATGAGGTACAGGTTAATTTGGGAGACTTTATAAAGATATCATAAAGATTAGGTAAATCAGCTTCCCTGGCGGCCGCTTATTGACGGCAGTGGCCTCGTCCGGCCGCCCCCGGGAGGCAGGCCCAGCCGGCGGGCATGACAGGCCACGCCGCCCACGGTATGATGGGTAAATCATGCCGTCTCCCTGATTTCCAACCAGTCATCTTCGCTACATGCTTCCATCCGGAGGAGTCTATGCTTTATCGGGCCAAGGGTGCTAGTCGTTTGCTTCTCGCTGGTCTGGTCGTGATCACGGCCGGTTGTGGCGGCAAGAAGGCCGAAGACGGCGGTGGCGGGGTCGCGGAGTTGCCGTTGGCGGCCGCTTTTGCCAAGGCGGCGCAGACTAGCGGTGTGCCGGAACGCCTGTTGCTGGCGACGGGCTATCTCGAGTCCCGATTGTCGCCGGTGAACGCTACGGCAAACTACGTGGATATTACCGGCGGCAAGCAGGCGGTGGCCCGGGGGACCTTGCTGACGCAGACGGCCTTTGGCAAGACCCTAAAGGACCTTGGCTTGGATCCAGCCAAGCCCGAGTCGAGTCACCTGGACGTTCAGGTCGATGCCTACGCGCGGTGGGTGCAGAACAAGCTAAAAACCGCGGGTGCCAGCTTGACGGCCGCGCCGGCGACGCCCGATGAGAAGTTTCACTGGATCACCAGCATCGCGCAGATGCAGCGCGAAGGATTAGAGGAGCGCCGCAATGTTCAGATCCTGTTTGCCCGGGAGCTGATCCAGATTTTAAACCACGGCTTCGTCTGGCAAGACGAGAGCAGCGGTGAGAAGCTCGAATTGACCAAGGAGCCGGAGTCGATCGACGTCAGCAAATTTCCGAGCAATGGCCAGGCCTGGTTTAATTTAGCTGCCCCGTCTAGTCCCATCTTTGGCGTCAGCTTTTTGCCCTTAGTGACCGTTCCGCTCGGCGAGTTCGTCAACAAGCCAAAGCACATCGAGGTGATCCACTGTCCCTTGACCTTGTCGGCTTGCTTGGAGCTGCAAACCCGCACCAAGGAGAGCGATGTCCATTTGGCGGCGCACTATATCATTCCGCCGATTGACCAAAGCAACGACGGAACGCTGAATAAGGTCTTACAAGTAGCCGATCATAAACAGGTCCTGATATTGACCGACCACAAGGGCGGCAACACCCCCGTCGAGGACGCGATCGTCATCATGCTGGTCGGGAATTCCGGTCGGCTAATCGCGGGATCGCGGCAGCCGGCTTTGCCCAATTGGTTCAGCGACTTGCAGCTTCGCGCCATGGGGCAGCTGATCAATGACGTGTGTACCTTGATGGCGCAGCAGGACTCAGGGGTCAACCGCGATCACTGTCGTAGTCCTAGTGATGATCAAGGCGTCCACTTTCGCTATCAGGACAAAAGCGAGGAGTATCGCTGGGGCGACATCGCTGACTTTGATCCGACCATCTTCGCCGCCTACGTCAAGAGTCCCGGTGGCCTGGGGACGGAAATCAAGTTTGACTTCCCTGGTGGCAAGCATCAATTTCAAGCCGGTGATCCGTTACCGCTGTCCCTGCTGTTTGACTCCACGGCGCGCACGCTGGAACTCGAGCGGCTCAACCGTTGCCCTAGTGGCAAAGTCGTGTGGGAGCCGCTGCAGACGCTCCAAGTACGGGGCTTAACGGCGTTGTCCCTGACGCAGGCTTTCCACGACAGCGGAGCTAATCGCAACGGCGATCAATTCTTTCGCATCCGCGCTTATGGCAAGGATAGTCATCTCATCGGCTGGTCGATCGATGAGGTTCTGCAGCAAGGCTACGAGACGGAGATTGCCTACGCTTCGGACAAGTTCTGCACCAACTAGGGCCAAATCAGGTAGCGATTGTTTTTGGGTCGGTCCATGGGGTGGACGCCGTCGCGAGGTGCCACTTCGTCGATCAGGTTGAGTTCGTAGTAGTCCATGAAGGTGGTGTCGCCGTTTTGATTCACTAGCTGCAGGGTGTTGGCGTGGCGCGGATTGATAGCCTTGACCTCAACTTGATCGCCGGCGCGAAAATCATCACTCTTTTTCTGGGTCAGCTCGACGATGTCCGTCGGCAGCATGTCGTGCAGTTTTGGTGGCGGGACGCGACGGATCGTCTGCATCTTGCCGTTAAGGTCCTGGTAGGTGACCTTGTACGGGGTGCGGTCAAAGCGAATTGCATCGTCAGCCATGTCGTCGCCTCTTGCAACCTGACGGAGACCGTTGTGGTTTCCGCCTGATGTTGACGATCGGCGAACGTGGCTTGACCCTTAAGGCCAAATTTGAAGAAGCTTGCGATGTTCGACCATTAAACCAGACGAAGGCGAGGGCGGGGGGCGCCTCGCAGGACGCTGATTAGATGATTTCCCGGCCAGCGATATACCCGGTGCTACGGGTATTGCAGCCGCAGGTGCGGTTACCCGCCGACTCAAATAAAGTGCTGCACGAGATACAGGTGCGGACCTTGATGCGAATCGGCGACAGGTTGGCGAGGCGACGGGCATGATTTTTTAGCTCGATATCCTTGACCACGGACGGCGGTAGCCGTTTTACTTTGTTAGACTGATAGTCCTTTGGCAGGTCAAAGTTCATGCGGTCGCCCTTTTTGTTTACACAGCGTACAGGCAAGGTACGTTTTTAATAATCTTAGGGACGTTAATTTTGCATAAATGCAGCCAAATGTCAATGTTTTATCGTTTTAATAGTCTCTGTCGAAGCCTTGTCGTAAGAGAATTAACATCCTGTTATCCATGGTATAAAGTCGCATTTTGTGGACTTCTATTAAACTTGGTGTTGATTATTCCTCGGCTCCAGGGTGAACCAGTGGCTGGTGAACCGACACCCGCGACCGAGCCCGTTGCGGACTCGGCCGTCGTCGCCGAGCCAGTGTCGCCGCAAAGTGTGCTGCGCTTCCCGCATCTTCGGCCATTCATAGGTCATATTTTGCTGGCGACGCCAAACCTCCAGGTGGTCCTGACCGGAGTTGCTGCTCTCGCCGAAACGTCGCCCTGGCAACGTGCGGTTGAGGTCGTTTTTGTGCGGCAGGGTCAGGGCTGGCAGGTGCACGGCGCATGGTCTGGCCTCGACCTGCTGGGCCCCGGAGCCGCAGAGCCTCGACAGGTGGCGGAATCCTCCCTCCAAGGTCCCCTCAACCAGTCGGCCATACAGCCATGGCACGCGCTGTCGGTTGATATTGGCTGGTCGGAGGATCCGGCAGCGGCCTATGCGAGCTTTATCTTTGGCCGAGATAGCTTGGGTGAGAAGAATCCGCTGGTCGTCACCTGGCGGCTCGGTGCAAGCGGTGACCGGCTGAGCGTGACCTTCGGAGCAAGCAACGCAACTGATCACTCGCCACCCAAAGAGGCGACCGGAGGGTCAGCTTGGCGGCTGCGTCTGCATGGTCAAGGAGCGCTCGATCTCATGGCGCAAAGTCGAGCCGCGGTCGGCGAGCCAGCTGCCTTTGCTGTGCGCCACGGCGTCAACTCCAGCGCCGCTATCCTCGGCTATCAAAAGCTGGTCCACTTTTCCGGCGCCGAGCCGGTGCTGGGCGCCAAGGCCGAGTCGCCTCGCCCACTTCTCGACGGCTACGAATTTCTTCTAACTCCGCCGGCGGTGGCTACGGCATGGGCGCGCTCGGCCCTGATTCATAGCTGCTTGTATGGCGTCGACGAGCCGCGGCGCTTTCCTTCGGCTGCGGCCAAACTCGATTGGCTGGATTCCTGCACACCGCAGGTTAAGACCGGTACAGTGCTTCTGACGATGGCCGAAGATGAAAAGGCGCCGGGCTTGGTCATGCCGGTTTATATCTTCGCCGCGAACGGCCAACTGCTGCAGGCTCTCATGCTTGGGGCCAACCAGCGCCAGCTAAGTGTTAGCTTGCCCCCCGGTAATGGTTACCTGCTGGCCGACACGCCTGCAGGGCGGCGCATCGCCGCAACCCAGCCCTTTGCGGTCGCTACAGGCGCTGTCACCACCATGGCTTTGCCACCACGGTCGGTTGGACAGCTTGAGGTGAGTTGGCCGCAGGCCAAGTCCGCCGCGGCGCGGATCATCGTCGAATCGACGACGGGTGACGACTCGAGTGATCACGTCGTCGATGGACCGGTAGCCGATGGGGCGCGCGACCCAAGCGCAAACCAAGCGCCGCTCCAAGTGCGCGTTTCCCCCCGCGCCTGGATAGTTAATCGGCCTGACTTTAGGACATCGCTGCTTGCCGGGCACTACCGCGTCACCGTGCTCAACCACGGCGGCGTGATCTGCCAGCAACATGCCGAGGTCGCGTCGGGACGTCTGTATGCGCTCCGTTGTCCGGCCTTCGTACCGGTGTCCTGGCCGCGAATTCTGTCGTTGGCCGACTTGTCTCTGCCATCAGACGGCGCCGCGACGGGTGAAGAGACGGTGCGGCCCTTGTTGGCTCAAGCCCTCGGAGTCAGCATGCTTGGTGTTGACGGCGCATCTGGCCTGGAACCTGATCACGGCAATGCCAAGGCATCCGGAGTCAGTAGGCTGCCCATGCTCAGCGTGAGCGATGCCGGGCAATCGCTTTACTTTTGGCCGACCACTGCGTCTTTAACCAAGCGCTGGGATCTCGCCTTGCGCCAGGCCCCAATCAATCCACTGCAGCGTTTTGCCAGGTTTTTACAGGATGAGCAGGCGGGAGGAGTGATTGAATTGGGCTGTCCTGCGCAGGGTCAGTCGCCGCGGGAATACAAGGTGCTCGTCGGGCGCTTCAAGCCCACAGCCTTGCGCTTGATCGGTTGCCGATCGAGCGTCGCGTCCACCGCTGAATGGCTGTCGCTGTGGGCCCAGCTCGCCGCGCAGGCCTCGCCGCCGTTACTGTTGACGACGGATGCCAACGCCGCTATCGAGGCTGGTCGGCCTTTTCCGCCACTTTTAAGCTTTGAGGGGTTACCGGCAGCTGAATCTCCGGCCTTAGCCGCAGGGCTGCTGGAGCGCCGTTTTAATGTCAGCTTAGGTGCCACAGCAGCCCTACGGGGCTTGGTGCCTGCGCGCCGAGGCGGCAGCAAAGAAGCGAACGCGATTCCTGGGGTCTTCGATCTGACGTTTTCCTTGTTCTTAGTCAAAGCTTCGCAAGAGCTTGAGCTGACGGTTTTTACCGAGCACGGCAAAATTAAGCGGGCACTGCTGCCGACGGCGATGACCGGCAGCCAATTGGTCAGCGTGGCCGGTCTTAAACTTGGCAACGCAGCCTGGCTGCGCGTTGAGGTTCATGGTAAGCCAGCCGGGCTACTGGCGGCTTCCGCCGGCGAGGTTTTCGACGACAGCCTGCTCGCCGCGACGCAGTTCATAAGTATTTCGTCGCTGCGAGGAGGAGCTTCCTAATGGACCATCGGATACTACCACCGCAAGAAATCATCCGCCTGAAGCGTGATGCCCAAGCACTGAGCGTGCAGGAGCTTGCCGCATTCTTCGGCGGTTTTATGCGTGGCGAGGTTGCTGATTATCAGATGGGCGCCATGCTCATGGCAATAGCGATCCGCGGCATGACGCCGGCGGAAACGAGTGCTTTGACTGGTTTAATGCGCGACTCGGGCGAGGTCCTGGCGTGGCCATATCCGCCCCATCTGGTGGTGGACAAGCACAGTACCGGCGGTATCGGAGATAAGACGTCCTTGATCGTGTTGCCGCTGGTCCTACTGGCCGGTCTCAAGGTGCCGATGATGGCAGGTCGTGGCCTGGGGCATACCGGCGGCACTTTGGATAAACTCGAGGCAGTTGGCTGGCGGGTGTTTTTTGACGCCGACGAAGCCCGCGCCCAAATGGCATCCCTGGGCGGAATCATCATGGGCCAGACCACAAAGGTTGCCCCCCTGGACCGACGCCTGTATGCGATGCGCGATGTCACCGCCACCGTCGAGTCAATCCCCTTGATCGTCGGTTCGATCCTGTCGAAAAAGCTAGCCTCGGGCATCGGTGGGCTGGTCATGGATGTCAAATATGGTTCCGGCGCTTTTATGGCGAAAGTGGACGACGCCAGGGCTTTAGCCCAGCAGCTTAGGCGTGTTGGTCAGGAGTGCGGGTTGGCGGTCCGCTGCGTCTTGTCGGATATGGGGTCGCCACTCGGTACCCATGCTGGTCACGCCCTGGAGATCTACGAAACGATTCAGGTCTTACAAAATACCGGTCCGGCCGACACCCGCGAATTAAGCCTGACACTGGCCAGCGAAATGGTCCTGTTGGCGCACCCAAAGCGTCAACTGGACGACATTCGGCGGCAACTTGAGGGTTTCCTGCGCGATGGCTCGGCTTGGCAGATGTTTTTACGCATCGCCGAGGCTCAGGGCGGGGATCTGCGCTTATTGGATCAGCCACACACCCTACTTAGGGCGCCGGTGCAGCGGCCGGTGCTGCTTCCTGGAGCAAGTTCGGTCGCGGCCATCGATGCGCGGCAGCTTGGCATGGCGATCTTGGAACTGGGTGGCGGGCGCCGCCTGGTCGCTGATAAGATCGACCCATGGGTGGGTCTGTCGGGCCTTAAGCGGGTTGGGGCGACGTTGGCGCCAGGCGAGCCGGTCGCGATCATTCACGCCCAAACTGAGGCGCAAGCGGATGTCGCGGCAAGAATCGTTGCCGCCGCCTTCACCGGAAGCGGGTCAGCGAGTGTGAGTCCGCCCTTAATTTTGGAGATGTTGTGAACGTTGCGGTTTCTGAGTTTACGCCGTCGCTCCTGGCAACTGCGCAGTTCCTCCAGCATCGCACCGGTCAGGCCCGGTTACCAGCGACCTTGGTTGTGCTCGGTTCTGGGTTTAAGGACTTTGCCGCTGAGGTAGAAGGCAGCACGAGTATCGACATGGGCGAGATCCCGTATTTTCCGCAACCCAAGGTTGCGGGTCACGGCGGTGCTTTGGTGCTTGGCACCATCGCTGCCCAGCCAGTCGCGGTCTTGACTGGGAGGGTGCACCTCTACGAGGGTTTCACCCCGGACCAAGTTGTTTATCCGCTGCGCGCATTGGCGGCTCTGGGCGTCGAGCGGGTGCTGTTGACGAATGCATCGGGTTCCTTGGATCCCGCCGTGGCACCTGGTCAGGTGGTGTTGGTTCGCGATCAGATTAATTTTACGGGTACCAGTTGCCTGGTCGGCGCGGCAGGGCGAGCCTTTGGGCCGCTCTTTGTCGATATGGGCCAGGCTTTTGACGGCGCCTGGGCTGCTCGCATCAAAGCGGTGGCGCCGCAGGTGACAGACGGCATCTACGTCGGCGTACTAGGGCCTTCCTACGAGACTCCGGCCGAAGCGCGGATGCTGGCAGGGCTGGGAGCCCAGGTGGTGGGGATGAGTACGGTGCAGGAGGTTATGGCTGCCCGCCATCTCGGCCTAAAGGTCGCTTGTTTGTCCTTCGTCACCAATATGTCTGGCGGGCTCGGCACGCCGCTGCTACATGCTGACGTGTTGGCTTTGGCCGAACAGCATAAACCCGAGCTAACGGCTCTATTGATCAAAGCCGTGGGAGTCGCTTCGTGAAAAAGCCAGTCAATTACGTCTCGCTATTCGATGCTCCAACCATTGCAGCTAGAATCGCTGCGTTAGGTGCGCAGATCACCAGCGACTACCAGGGCGAGCCCTTGGTTTGCGTCGGTGTGCTCAAGGGCGCATTTATCTTTCTGGCGGACTTGGTGCGGGCCATCGACTTGCCGCTGACGGTCGAATTTATCGGTGTGGCCAGCTATAGCGGCACCCATTCATCCGGGCATGTTCGCTTAACCTATGATTTGGCCGCCGACATCGCGGGTAAGCACGTCCTGGTGATCGAGGACATCATCGATACCGGGCATACGATCGATTACTTGATTCAGACACTCAAGGTCCGCGCGCCAAAAAGTCTCAAGGTCGCTTCGTTTCTGTCGAAGCCAGAGGCGCACCAGATGCAGCATCAGATTGACTATGTTGGATTTGAAATCAGCCGCGAGTTCGTCATTGGCTACGGGCTAGATTTGGATCAGTACTACCGCAATCTGCCGATGTTGGCGCAGGTGAAGGTGTAAGGCTTAAGGTTTAGAGCTTTGATCGCGACGTGGAGGTTTCTGCTGGAGCCTCGCCATCAGCCGACATCTTTTTTAGGTCTGCCATGAGGCGGTTGATCTTGTCGAGGCTGGAGCGAATGCGCTGCAGGCGATCACCGAAGTCAGGCGAAGCTGGCTCGTTGCCTTGGGGCTTGCCGCTGACCTTGCCGGTCAAGTGACTGACGTAGAGTGGGTTACGCCCCCCTTTGGTCAGTTCTGTGGCGATGTCCTTCTTCTTGCGGAAGGCCGCGAGGTCGATGACTTCAGGGCCGGCACCATCTTTGTGATCAATCTTCATGGGGGTCACTCGCTTTCCACACGGTCAGCAGCAGTTATAGGAAGGTCAACAGGAGCATTGAGACGAGCAGTCACATCTATGGAACCTGGACGGAACCATTAGTGCTTGATCTTGTAGGAGCGCAGGACCGATTTATTGGCGTTGGCGCGTTCTTTGGCCAAGCGCTCAGCGTTTTTGGCATTCTTGGACATAACGTCGTCGAAAGTCTCGAGGGCCTGGGCATCGGTCACTTGTGCGGGGTCAGTGGCTTCGGCCTTATCACGGTTAGCGAATAGCGACACGACGTTCTGTTTTGGGGTATCCTGACCTTGCATCTTCTTGTCCTCCAGTGCAGCAGCAGCTTACGGTATGTCCACAACAACCCGGGTCTTACCCGATAGGAACTACTGAGCAAGTCCCATGCCAGCGGATGGACACGCTAGCGAAGATTGAGAGGCGCCAGCTTCTGCTGTAATTTCCGTGCCCGGGGTGAGCCAGGCGCATTTAATCACGATCACCATGATGGGAAGCTCTGTGGAAGTCTTAAAACAACCGACCAAATAATAGACAACTCCTGACAACAAACACCCGGCCCGAATATAGCCCATGGGCCCGAACGCCGCCAAAACCATTCGGAGATCCCATGTGATTCTTTGTAGTTTAGGTGAGCTGAACAAATGATAAGTCGTCCCGGAGCGTCGCGTTTGCTGCATGGCGGGCCAAAAAGATGATGAATCATCAGCGCCTTAGGGCAAAAGATCGGGCTCGCTTTCACGAGGCCTTCCAACAGCGCTGCGATGAGAGTCGCTTGATGGATCTAAATGCCTGGAGTTATAGTAAGTTGAGTGAACGCCACGAGCTGCTAGGAGAAGGCGAGCACTTTACGGCTTGGCGGCTGCGCGAGCCTAGCGATCAGCAGCAGACCCGGCACGGGCTGATGCCATTGGTTTACAAGCGGTCCCACCAGGGCTTTGGCGGGGGTGGTGGGGGCCTCAGACACCGGCAGTGGTGTGCGGCGATGCGCCTCCTACAGGCCCCGATTGAGGACCAGATCACCCTGGTGTCCCCTATGCTCGTCGGCCCCGAAGGCGACGCAGCAGCGAGCCTCCTCATGCCCTTCGGTGGCGCACCTTTGACGGCCGCCGCAGCCCACTGGTTGCCCCTAGCCAGCCTGGCCCTTGAACTCCGATCGGGACTCCAGCAGCTTGGGTTGGCCTGGCCGGACGTGATTCAGGGCCGGTGCTGGGACGGCATTCCCTTCATCTTTGATTGGTCGGACATATCCCTGGCACAGCAACTTGGCTAGCCGCCACAGCCGCGGCACCCTTTGCGCCCTTCGCGGTTAAAAATCTCCGCGCCTCCGCGGTGACCCCACCCCCTAATGCGGGCTGACGCTGCTATCGATCAGCTTTTGAAAGCCGATCATCATGCCGGACAGGTTCGCCTTGGTGATTTGATCGACAATCTTGCTGGGGACTAAACCGGAAAATCCGATATCCAAAGTGTAGACCGCTTTGGTCTTGCCAGTCCCTGCAGGACTCAAAAGCCACGAACCGTTGCTGCGCTTCATGAGGTTGGATGCTGCGAGATTCCACCAAATGCGGCTTGGCTTTTCCTCAAACATGTCTAGCGTGTAGTAGAATGACTTAATCAACTTCAACTCGTAGGTGACTTGGCAGACCGAGCCCGCCGCTTTAGGCGGTAATACTTTGATGCCGGTCACACCCGGCAAAAACTCCGGATAACGGGCATATTGCCCGATTCCATGGAAGACTTGAGCGATGTCGCCGTTGAATACTTGTTCCGTAGTCAGCTCAGCCACTTATTGTCTCCTTTTCTTGTCGACCAATATCTTATAAACTTTCCTAGTGGGAAGTACAGGCGTGCTCTGCCTGGCCATGGGGCGGTTGATAGTTGAATTCCTTTTGCATACGGAAGTGAGCTATGAGCGAATCTGACGTTACCATGAAGGACCTGGTAGAGTTTATTGCCAAGGCACTCGTGGACGAAGTTGGCCGAATTGAGATCAGCGAGATCGCTGGTAACCAGACCAACATCATCGAATTGAAGGTGGCAAAAGAGGATATCGGCAAGGTGATTGGACGCCAGGGCCGGACCGCGGATGCTATTCGAACCATCTTAAACTGCGCTGCAGCCAAGCATTCCAAGCGCTACATCCTGCAGATCATCGACGAGTGATCAGGAGCCACCTTGGTGCGTGACGTTGCTGCCAGCCTTCTGGTTTGTGCCGTCGAGGGGACTTCGCTCACGGCTGCCGAGGAGCGGTTCTACCGACGCCTTCCTGTGTCAGGTGTGACCCTTTTTACCCGCAACATGCCGCTGCCTCAGGCCGACCTAGCCGCACTGACGGCCACTTTGCAGCGCCTGCGCCCAGTTGGTGATCCGCCAATGCTGATCGCCATCGACCAAGAGGGCGGGCGCGTCGCACGGCTCAAGGAGCCGTTTCCAAACCATGGCCCGGCTCTGGCTCTGGCTGGGGGTGGAGACGATCTGGTCGCGCTGGAGCAAGTGCGAGAGATCGCCGCAGACATGGGGCGTAGACTGCGCACCTTGGGCATCAATGCTAATTTTGCGCCGTGCTGCGACGTGCTCACCGAGCCAAGCAACACGGCGATCGGCGACCGCGCCTTTGCGACCTCGGCTCAGGCCGCCAGCAAGCGAGCTGGGGCTTTTCTCTCCGGTTTACTCGCTTCGGGAGTAGAGGGCTGCTTGAAGCATTTCCCTGGCCAAGGTGCGGCCCGTAGCGATACCCACCTAGGTGGCGCCGTGATCGACCGGTCTCTCGCGGAGCTGATGCTAACCGAGCTAGTCCCCTTTCAGGCCCTGCTTGGTCAAGCTTCGATGGTGATGATTTCACATTGTATCTACCCGCAATTGGCACCTGAAGAAGCCAGTCGCTCGGCATGGGTCATGGGCGCTCTGCTGCGCGATCAGCTTGGCTATGCTGGCGTGGTGGTTAGCGACGATATGAATATGGGTGCAATCCCACAAGCCGAGTCCCAATGGCAGGAAGCCATCGTGCAAGCGGTCGTTGCCGGAGCGGATCTGCTCTTGGTCTGTCGCCACCTTGAGCGCTACGAATGGGCTTATGCTGCCTTGACCAAGGAGGCCGCGCGCAGCAGTGCCTTCAAAAGGCGGCTGGAACAGGCGGCTGGCCGTGTCTTCGCCCTTCGCGGTAGGCTGCGTTAAGGGCCCGCATCGAGCTGGCTCAGGCTTTGGGCCGTGGACTTTCACCGCTGCCTAGGATCTTCGACACGCGTACCCGGCGGATGCGTTGGCGTTCGACCTCGGTGACCTCGACGTTCAGAGGGCCAATGCGCAAAGTTGTGCCAACCTCTGGCAGTTCGCCGAGCTGCGAGAAGATCCAGCCAGCGATCGTGTCGGTGCCCTCGTCCGGTTTGTCGGTCAGCGACTGTTCGTCGAGCTCAAAGTGCTCGAGGAACTCATCGATATTGCAAGATCCCGCGACGTCATAGATGCCGCTTTCCAGCTCGACGATCTCTGCCTCCTCGGTATCGTACTCGTCTTGGATTTCGCCGACGATCTGTTCGAGGATGTCCTCCATCGTCACGAGTCCAGCCGTGCCGCCATGCTCGTCGATCACGACGGCGATGTGGTTTTTGCTACTCTTCAGTTCTTTGAAGACCTCCATCACCTGCTTTGACTCGGGGACGAAGAAAGGCGCGCGCATGATCTTAGCCAGATCGTAGCCGGCACCACTCGAGCTATCCCTGGCGACCTTGAGCAGGTCCTTGACGAGAAGGATGCCGACCACATGATCGATACCGGAGGCTTCGCAGATCGGTATGCGCGACATGCCGGTTTCGACCGCAAGGCTCAAGGCGGCGTTTAGGTCGCTGTCGAGGCTCAGCCACTTGACGTCAGGTCGAGGCGTCATGACTTCGCGGACTTTAATTTCGTCGAAGTCAAAAACTCCGACTAACATGTCCTTTTTGGTCTCTTCAAGGACGCCGGCGCGCTCGCCGACGTTGACCAGATATTCAAGCTCCTCTTCGGTAATCGGTGGAGTTTCCTTGCGCACACCGCCAAGCACTCGGACGACTCGGGAGGCACCTTCAGCAAACAGCCAGACCACTGGTGCGACACAGAGGTAAAGAGCGTAGATCAGCGTCAGGTCGGTGGCGCTAGTCGCTCCGAGTGGGTTTTGGCAAAGGACTTCGGTACGATCTCGACGAAGATCAAAATCAGCAAGGTCATGACGCCGGTCGCGATGCTGATGGCGTTGTTTTGTAGATGCCGGTTGGCAAAGTCGGTGGCGACCGCGGAGGCGAGAATATGGAAGAGGTTATTGAAGATCAGAATCGTTGTGAGCACCCGGCCCGGGTGGGCGAGCCACAAAGTCAAGGGCTTTTGCCGCTGCTTGCCTTGCTCGAGCATCTGCTTGGCTTTGAGCGTGCCTAGACTAGTGATTGCGGTTTCACAGCCAGAAAAGAAGGCGGCAAAGGTCAGCGATGCGGCAATGGTGAGGAGTTCGACGCTGTCGGTGTGTGAGACAAAAGACATATCAGTGGGCATGGGATCGACCTTGTTGGCGTCGCTTGACGCTGCCGGTCCACAGCGGTTTGCCGCCGCTTGGACCGCTCAGCGAGCGCATCAACACGCGCTGCGCTTGGCGCATCGCCTTTTCGTCTTTGCTGTTTAGATGGTCGTAGCCGCACAGATGCAGAATGCCATGGATCAGCAGAAAGCCAACCTCCCTGGCCAGCGGCTGGCCGATGCGCTTGGCATTGGTGGCGGCATCGGGCAATGAGATGATGACATCACCCAGCACATCGGTCGGCATCGACCTGAGGGCAAAAGGGCCGCGGGGGGCTTTCTTAGCTTTGCCTATAGTCGCTGGTTTTGCCCACTCGAGCTGGGGAAATGACAGCACGTCGGTGGCTTTGTCGATGTGGCGAAACTCGCGGTTTAGCCGCCGGATGGTCGTTGAACCGACAAAGCGGAGCGCCAGCTCGTAGTGGCCAACGCCGAGTCGAGTACAGATCAGGTCGGCCATTGTGCGGATTTTTGCTGCCTCGATATGGTAGTGGCGCGTCGTGCAGACGATGCTGGTGGTGGCCTGAAAGCTGAGCTCGGAGCGCGCATTCATGGCGTTGACTTCTTTGCTGGCTTCCTTGCGAAAGGACTCACCACGGCAGATGCGGCTGGCCGCTGTGTCGCAGCGAGGAGCGACAAGGCTGAGGCTTTGCCAGAACGCGCAGGTGCGGCTTGCAAGGCTTGCAGCGACGCGACTCGCGCCGTGGATGGCGGTGTATTGGCCTTGGGTTCAACCGCCAAAAGGGCCACTGCTTGCAGCTGCAGCTGTTCGAGTGTTAACGCTTGAACACGCAGGTCTTGGCTGGTTCCAGCTAAAACTAGTGGCGTTTGATCGGCAGAGATGTTCGGGTCGCGACGGGCCATACAGTCATAATACCACATGCGCGCAGGAGGTTGGCAGGCAACTTTAGCCTAGTCCAACGATATTCAATTAATCTCTAATTTTAACCACTTAGACCCATAGGTCGGGAGCTGCTGGGCGTGGAATCTCTGCTCAAACACACTGCTGAAGTCGCTGCCGAGCAGCTCGGGTGCCGAGGCGGGAACTCGGCTAAATGAGGCCTGAGCTAGAGCCTCGTTGGCGCGTTCAAAATAGGGTAGATGATCGGTCTTTAACCAGCAAAAGCCTGACGCAGCAAGTCGACTGTAAAGCCGTTCGCAGAACTGCGGTCCGACCAGGCGGTGCTTGGCCTGTTTGGCTTTGCGGATCCACGGGTCAGGAAAGAAGATCAAGCAGCCGTCGAGTTCACCCGGTGCAAACAACTGATCGATCGCAATGGCATTGGCCATCGCGCAGAAGCCATTTTTTACACCGTGTGCGGTCAAGCGCTGCGCCGTCGTCACCACTCTTTTAAAGGTGATATCGATGCCGATGAAGGCGGTGTCCGGAAAGGCTTTAGTCAAATCCAACAGGGTCTGACCTTTGTAGCAGCCAATCTCGACGATCAGGCGTTTTGCCGGTGTCTGCAAGCCGTGATAGGCGGCGATGTGCTGCCGCCATTGGCCCTTCATGCTCGCCAGGGTCGGTCCGACAGCCAAGGGTAGCGCGCCCGAGGCGGTGGCCTCGCGCAGCATACCGACATAGGGATTGACGGTCGCGTCCAAGGTGGTTGCGGCGTTGACAAAGGGGTCTGGTCGTTTTTGTGGCATGGCGGCGCGGGTCCGGTGGTTGCGGGCCTGTGGTGGTACCGAAGAGGGTGAGTGGAATCTGGGTGGATCGGCTGTAAGCCGGATTTTGTCCGAGGTTGGTTGACTGCTTTAAACAGCGCCCAGCCTGCGGCTGTCATTTATCTGGGACGACTGTTACCAGTCGCCTCGAGCGACCTACCCAGGAACTCGTCGGGCCGACGCTGCCGGGGTGGCCATCACCCTTGCGGGGGGGGGTCACCTCAGCTGTTCCTCTATTTGGTCTTGCTTCGGATGGGGTTTACCAAACGGACCTGTTGCCAAGCCGTTAGTGAGCTCTTACCTCACTGCCGCCTGGCCGTTAGCCAGCATCCTGCCCTGTGAAGTCCGGACTTTCCTCCAGTTCCCGCCGAAGCGTGAACCAGCGACAGCCCACCAATCCATATCCATGTCCCACTCACCGTCTGCGGTCGCGGGACCATACACCTGGTGCTTGCGGAAGTCGAGCGGTCCATAGTATTTATCTAATATTTCGCTGGGTTGTAGCACTTAATGGCAATGTTGCATAAATCCTGCCCTCCAGCCTTCCCACCCTCCCAGTTGCGCGGAATAAAGCCGCTGCCCAAAAACTGGGAGGGCGGGAAGGCTGGAGGGCAGGATCTATGCAACAAAGCACGATTTAGCTGCGGCCCAGCAGGCGCAGGATGCGGGCGTAGTCATCGGCGCCGTCCGGATCTTCGTGCGCCGCGACGTTGCGGGTGATCTGGCTGCAGCGACGGCAGCGAAAGACCAGCACCAGGCCCTTTTTACCGCTAAGCTCGTAGGCGATGGCGTCCATTAAACCCTGGCAGGGATTAGCACGGTCACCCGGATTGATATCGACGTGCAAGGACACCAGGCACTGCGGGCAATGGTTGCGACAGCCGCTCGACCGAGGTGGTACCGAGGCGCCACACGCGGCGCAGACGAAGGCTTGGTTGATATGCGTAAAGCGTGAAGTTGTCATGACCTGTCTTGAGCTTGGCTGGAGTTGCGATCCCTGTTTTGGCCTGGCTGCACTGGACTGTGGCCGGCGGCGGTTAAAGCTTGTCGAGACTGCTGCCGAAAGGGACGTGTCTAGAGGAGGATGTCTGCAAACGCTGCATAAGAACATAGGGCCCGTCTCGTTGTCCACCGTGAGCTTGCGGCCCATGGCGGTGACCTTGGTCTTGGCTTTCGCCCTGGCATTAGGCGGCTGTGGCAACGCCGGCAAGTCGGTGCCTGAAGCCTGCTCGTTGTGCGGCACTTTGAATGACGTGCGTGGTTCGCTATCGACGAAAACCGGCAGCCAGGCGCAGATGACCGGCTGGGTAGTGGCTGCCTTTGAGCACGACAGTGGCATTGCTCGCGTCGCCGAGATCGACGATGCTGGCATCTACACCTTAAGTCACCTGCGCACCGAACAGGCGCAGACCTTGGCGCTATTTACCCCTGACTACATCCTTCAGGCCGTGCTGTCGATTCCGGGTAGCCTCGACAAGACCATCAAGCAGTTCGTCAATTTTCAAAAGGCCCAGATTCCCCGGCTCATCAACAATGGGTCTATTATCACCTTT
>JAPLFX010000268.1 GCA_026390445.1 Pseudomonadota bacterium | reverse complement strand
GATACACTAACCGGACTGGCGGCAATGATTTGGCGCCAAAACAATAGCAGCAATTATATCAGGCTTGATCTGCGGATTGGCTTTGACAGCTTAGCAGGGTATTTGGGAGGCTGCGCCCCCAGCGATTCGCGACGGACACGGCGAACCGATGTCGAAGACTTTATCGAGGCTGAAGAACCGCAACACGAGTCGTAGCCGCCTCGGTGCCAGTCCTGGCTGACGCCACGGACTGGCGTGCCCGGCACCGGCATGGGAATTTCCTCATGCCAAATGGGCCGCTGCGACCTTACGCAGTCCAACGGTTTGGACGTTAACGACTGCCTTGGCGATGCCGAACTCAGCCACCGTTTGCTCGACTTGGCCCGCCCCGTAAACTTTGTTGATGACCTGTGTGCACACGGTGATCTGGGGCGGCGCGGTCTCGCCATTTCAGCACGTTAGACCATGAGTCTTCCATAGTGGTACACCTTATGGTACTCTTCAGAGCATGGAGGCACCCGCTCAATGGAATCAACTAATCCCAAAAAGCTTCGAGCCGAGCTGAAAGACTACCTCGACCTTGCCATCAAAGAACCCATTCGTATTCAACGCCGCGAAGGCGGCTCGTTTGTCCTGATGAATGAAGATCTTTACGCCGAGATGCAAAGTGAGATCGTGGGACTCCAGCGCCGACTGCTCGGCTTGACGGACGCTCTCACGGGGAACGTGTCCGAGTACAAGCCAGGTAAAGGCACACGCATAAAGCGGTTCGTTAAAAAGGCGAGACCTGCCTCATGACGAAGATCCTCTTCACCGGCGCTTACGCCGCAAGTCTGGAGTCCATCGAGGATTTTATCTACGAGTCCACGCGCGACCTAGCGGTGCTCACCAAATTTCTTGACGAGCACGACCGCACGGTGCAGTTTATAGCTGACAGCCCCGATACGCCCGCTGTACACCCTGCCACCGGTGATCAATCATGGCCCTTTGGTGATGGCCGCTACCGACTGTTTTTCAAAACAGTGCGGAAAGAAGGTCAGGCTATCGTAGTTTACATGACTCATATCATCGACAATCGCAAGATGAACCTCGATATTTATCCGAGCAATACACTACCTACCTATCAGGAAGATTGAGCAGCACTGATGCTCCGGTGCAATTGCGCTGATCGACACGATCTTGCCAAGAGCGATTGGCATAGGCGCGACCTTAGCCAGACCTTTAGCCCATGCGAGTGGCAGAATAGCGTCGTCTCAGGCGGCAATTTGCTCACCCCAGCTGGGCCGCTGCGACCTTACGCAGTCCAACGGTTTGGAAGTTAACTACTGCTTTGGCGATGCCGAACTCAGCCACCGTTTGCTCGACTTGGCCCGCCCCGTAAACCTTATGGATGACCTGCGTGCCTACTGTGATCTGGGGCGGCGTGATACTTGAGCGAAGGCTATTCTCAAGCTCGCGCATGCGCTGCGACCCAAGAGGAGTAAGGCAAAGCTTTCGGACTTCGACCCATTGGCCGCCTTTGTAAAAGCTGCTGGCCTTAATGCGGATCACCACACGACGAGCCATCAGCTCTAGGCGATGTTCAAACTGTGAGCGCTCGACGCCCCCTGGTTCGAACACCTCTCGGTAAATCCTTCCTACCGCCTGCTCGTCTTTGGCGGCAAGCGTGCGGAGCAAGCGCAGATCGAAGTCGCGGGTAGACGGCAGTGCTTCGCTGTCCTGCGCGATGCCAACGGACGCTGGGCGGCACACGTCACACCGCCCGCAGGTTAGTGCGGCTTCTTCCGAGTCGCCAAAATGCGCCACCAAAC
>JAPLFX010000135.1 GCA_026390445.1 Pseudomonadota bacterium | reverse complement strand
TGCAATGATTTGGACTTTGTTGGCGGCGAGGGCCGCCGCATCCACCACTCCGCGCACACCGCCAAAGTGATCAGCGTGGGAGTGCGAGATGACGACTGCGACCACAGGTCGTTCACCGAGCTTTTCGTTGATGAACTTGAGAGCGGCCCGCGACGTTTCCGGCACGGTCAAGGGATCCATTACGATCCAGCCGGTGTTGCCCTTGATAAAGGTGATATTGGCTAAATCAAAGCCCCGGATCTGATAGATGCCGGGAACGACTTCAAACAGTCCATACTCCATATTGAGTAGGGCTTGCCGCTGCAGTGACGGGTTGATGCTGTCGTAGTCCTGCCCTTGCAACAAAAAATTCCAGCGGTCTAGGTTCCAAGCAACACTGCCATCGTCTTTGAGGATCTTGCGGTACGGCGGAGCGGCGATAAATCCCCGCTTGGCCTCCTCGAAGTCCTGCTTGTCGGCAAAGGGTAGAGTCTGTCGCTCAGTCTGCTGTCGTTGAATGGTGTATGTGGACGGCAACTTGCCCTTAGGACTGAAATGGGTATCGCTAGCCCGACTGCTCCTGCTCCACATCATAGAGCTGAGTGTACACATGGCAATCGCTGTGATTCTGATGACTTGTTGCATCCTGAGGTCCCCCAGTGGTCTAGTGTCAGAAATAATCGACGAGACGATGCCTGATATCTGCCGCTAAGGATACGACGATCCGACCGATGCGTTCACCGGGTGTCCCCGTTTGCTGCGTTTATCGTCAACCCAGCCTACTGTCAGCGCCGCAAGGATGGCTCCAATGTTTGCTGCCGGGCCGCCTTGCAGCGTTTTGCGCTGAGATCGATGCCGAGTGCTGCAAAACCTAGAGCATTCGCAACGGCCAAGACAGAGCCTTCGCCGCAGAATGGATCGACGACGGTCTTCGTGGTGGTTTCATCGCGCAGAAAGCGGCAGGCCACGCGGCAGGCGGTCTCGCCCATGGCGCGACTCCATGGCATATAACCAGCCTCGCCCAGGACATCCGGTCCGGGCCTAGTGGGAGTTGCCATGAGTGTCTTACTAACGCAGAGCATATGCGAATAACTTGGTCGACCGGGGGTGATGGTGCCGGGTCGGCTGCGGCAGACGATTTTGTGCCAGATCAACGCCGCCTGTTCGTCCTCAACGGCCCGCTGGATCAAGTAGGATTTGTCGATCCAAACCTGCTGGTGGCGGATATCGCTTTGGTAGAAGATCGCCACGCCGCCCTCTGGAACCCAGCGAATCACCGACCTTGCGGCTGTGATAAACCAAGCGCGCCAAGCGTCCAGCTGGAAGGGGGCAAGCTCCGAGACGTCCGGTAGAGAGGTGATGACACTGCTACCTGGGGCAGCAGGATTGACGGTAAGCCAACTTAAAGCCTCGGAATGGACGACGACACGTGGAGCAGGAAAAAGCGGCACGGTGGACTCCCCAAAAGTGTCAGCGTCGATGTTAGATTGTCGATGTTAGATTGTGGCGCTAAATGGTGTCCATTTGGCATTTTTTGGTTTCTGGTAAGTTTCGATATTAAATAGACATATTCGCCAAACAAGCAAAATTTAATTTAAACCTCAATTTCCCATTCATAGGTTCCGATAAGTCTACATAAGGTTCGTTCAGGAGACATTGACTACCTAAAACAGCCCACTCGCAAGAGAGGACCACGCATATGTCACCATCAAAGTTCCATCAGGTCGGGATGATGATCACTCTGAGCTGCCTATACGCCTGCGCCGGCGCCGATTTTGGCGGGGGCAGCAAAAAGGCCTCCGACTCGCCGGCCAAGCAGTCGAATCCGGCGCAACCGGCGCCAGGAAACAGCGCCGCTCTGCCGGAAAAAGGACAAGACGGCGGCAGTAGCACCGACGCTAGCAGCGCTGGAGCCGCACCAGCTCCCGGCCAAGCGGCGAACAATGGGATCGGCAATGTCATAAAGACCATCGGCCAAATCGTCTCGTCGAAGCCGGCGCCGACGACACCGCCTGCCACCGTGCCGCCGAACACGAAGACCTGTGGCCAGAGTTTGTTGGTGTCAGCCAAAGCGAACCCATATCTTGCCGGAATGCCTGACGGGACATCTTTGACCTACACGCTGAAACCAGAGGAACCACAGACTCCGACGGACAAAGCGCCAGATGAATCGCCGGTGCTCGCGTCGCCGCTTGATCCGAGCTGCATCGCAGCTGGTGCGACGATCGCTTTTGACGTGGTTGGGGGCGTCGCCTACTCGCAGGCTGAGCGTGGCTATACCGCTAACGGCGACTTAGGTATGATCCGTCCGCATCAACTAGGTGCCTCGCTCGGCAAGTCCGACATTACGGCCCCGATGAGTAGTTTGGTTGCGGTCTTCCTCTCCGACAGCGATCCGAGTAAGGCTCAGGCTCCGGCGACTCTGGACTTTTCGACACAGGCCAGCCGCGATTACCAGACCCTGTCACCGGCGCTTGGCCAAGTCTTTTTCGTTGGCAATGGCCGGACCAGTGGCGGCGGCTCGCACGGCGTGGTCGTTCCGCCGGGAGCGACTCGGATTTACTTTGGCGTGATGGATTGGTATCAATGGAATAATAATCAGGGTGCCCTCCATGTGACCGTGTTGCTGGCAAAGCCCTAGGTGACTACCGCTGAAACTGCCGTGTCGCTGGACCGCCCCCGACATTATTTGATCAAGGTTGTATTATAGAAATTCTGGGCGCCAGCGACATTGACCCAGTTGCTCATACTACCGATTTGGCTGGGACTACTTTGACGGTTAGTCGTACTGTTCCCTAGTTGACCGTCAGCATTGGCGCCAAAACTCCAAGCGGTCCCGTCTGTGCACAGCGCCACACTGTGGGCAAATCCTGCCGCGATATTGCTCCAGGTACTGAGGCTGCCGATTTGAACGGGACTGCTTCTATTGAGCGTACTGCCAATCCCAAGCTCGCCGTCGGCGTTACCACCAAAGGACCAGAGGGTGCCATCGGACCGGCGAGCCAGCGAATGGTACCTTCCGGCTGCCACCTTGACCCACGTGCTCAGACTTCCCAGCTGCACTGGACTACTTCGGTGCAAGGTATTACCAATGCCAAGCTGACCGTAGGAGTTTTGACCCATGGCCCACAGCGTGCTGTCGGTCCGCAGCGCAAGGGTATGATAGGAGCCAGCGCCGATGGCGCTCCAGGTGGAGAGTGTACCGACTTGGATGACGATGCTGCGGTCTTGCAGGCTACTCACGCCGTTCTCGCCGAAGTTGCAGGCGCCAAAGGCCCACAGTGTCCCGTCCGTGCGAATGGCAAAGGAATTATGATACCCCGCGGTGGTGACACTCCAGGTGCTCAGCGTGCCGACTTGGATCGGACTGCTACGGTGGACGGTGGTACCGCTGCCAAGCTGTCCCGTTGCATTCCAGCCAAATGACCAAAGCGTACCGTCTGACCTAAGGGCTAAGGAGTGCGAAGTGCCGCAAGAGACCTGAGTCCAGCTACTGAGGCTGCCGATCTGGGCCGGACTGCTGCGTGGTACGGCTTGTCTGCCATTGGTTGCTTCCCGCCTAAAAATCAAGATAGTTGGTAACTTATTGTTTTAAGCT
>JAPLFX010000083.1 GCA_026390445.1 Pseudomonadota bacterium | reverse complement strand
TCCACGCTTGATGACTGCTTCGCTCGTGCAATGAGGGCAGGCCCGCATCGGTCTCTCCTAAAAAAGAAGAGACTGAGGCAAACGAGCCTTCAAGGCCAACGACCTGGTCAGACATCAAGTCCAATTGCCTGGGCCAGTTTTAGCCTGATTGGCGATTGCTGCAGCAATCTCCGCGTAAGCATCTTCCTGAAGAAAGTGCTTGCCTGCGACCAATTGCAAGGTGTCACAGGCCAATGCTTTTTTTGCCTTGTCGCCAAAGGTGGTCGGCCGAAGTGCCGAGTCGCCTCGGCTCCAAACGATTTGCCTTGGGCCAGAGTAAGCTTGAAGTCCCGCGAGAATTCGTGCTTCAAACTCAGGCGTCAGCTCAAAAGAACGCATGATTCGCAAAAAGCTCTTGCCTTGGTCAGTGCCTTTCAAAAGCTCGGTATAGGCAACAGCATCGTTGTGGGACAACTTTGCCTCGACCCCAACAAGGTTCATCCCAATTCTTAGTAGGCGTGGGCTGAGCAGCGCCATGATACCCTCGCCGATTCCTGGAATGCGAAAGAACTGCATGCCATGGGGCGGAACAAAACTCGAGACATAGATCATTGTGTTTAACACAGTGAGGCTCGCAACCCGAGCTGGGATACGGCGCAGGAGGTCGAAGCCAATCGGGCCACCGATATCATGCACGACTAAGTGGAACCTGGTTAGGTTGAGCTGTGCACACAGCTTTTCAATATAGGCACTTAGCGACGTCCAAGAGTAATCGAAATCGACCGGTCGGTCCGCTAATCCCAATCCCGGTAGATCAAAGGTGATGCCGCGGAGGCCACGCGCTGCTAGTTCTGGCAGCACCTTGCGGTAGAGGTAGGCTGAGGCAGGAACGCCGTGGATGCAGAGCACCGGGTCTCCCTGACCCACATCCCAGACCCTAGTCGCCACCCCTGCGACGCTTACCGATCTAGAACGAGCAGCCCAGTCTTGAACCGTGGTCGAATACATGAATAGCCCTTTAAGATTGATCGTCCTGACGTAGATTTATGATCTGCTAGGTCGATTGTTGCTATACTGATAAAGAGCCCCAACTATCTCGGAATGGTAGACTAGGGCTGTGATCTGCTGCAACATCGATGATCCATGGACACGGAGCTAAATTTATATGTCGCAGTCTCGTTCAGCCGCCTTTGTCGCATTCTATAAGCGCTTGTTTGCAGTGCCGCTGTTCTGGAAGATCTGGCTGGTGTGTCTTGCGGTACTAAATCTGCTATCTGCTTACCTCCTCATCGGCGAGCCTCGGGGATTCATCATTTTAGTAGCTCTGACCATGGGAGCACTCCTAGGTCCGGAACTCTATCGCCACTTTGGTTACACGCGGATCCTAGGGTTGATGCATCTGCCGTGGATACCAATGACGTATTTACTATGGGCCGGGCCAATTCCAACCACGGTCGTCGCAGCCACGGTGATCCAAGCGACGGTCGTTCTCAACGTGCTGTGCCTGGGTATCGACACCATTGAAGTCATTCGCTATGTTCTCGGCAACCGCGCCGAAGTCGGGACACCTCCCCAGGCCTGACCGAGCGAGAAGGCATCGCTTCGGTAAACGCCGCGACAT
>JAPLFX010000056.1 GCA_026390445.1 Pseudomonadota bacterium | reverse complement strand
CTAGCTCCCCGCCGCCGGCCTACCAATACAAGCCCCCGTCAAAGCCATCTGCTCCGCCCAATCATCCACCAGCTTAAAGCGCTTAAGTCTTGGATCGTACCCAATCACCTCAGCTCGAGCGATATCAAACCACCACGCATGAATCGACAGCTCCCCCGAATCGACGCGCTCCCGCACGAACGGATAAGTCAAAAAGTGTGACGCCTGCTCGATAACATTGAGCTGCGACAAGCGATTTACTTCCGAAAGACCTGGGTCAATCTCTTCACCCGCGCGGCAGCGAGCCAGAGCCGGGTGAGCCGCAGCCAACCACGATTTAAGATTTGGCCACGGCACGTTCTCTAACCCACTGAGCAGCGCCTGCATCGCTCCGCATTCGGAATGCCCGCAGATGATGATGTCCCGTACACGCAGGTTGTTTACCGCAAATTCGATCGCCGCAGCCTCACTACGATCCGACGTGCTGACGCCGTAAGCATCACAGTAGGGCACCAAATTCCCGACATTGCGCACGACGAATAGATCGCCAGGTTCCGTCGACGCAAACACGTTGAGAGCAACACGGCTGTCACTGCAGCAGACAAAGAGTGCGTCGGGGCGCTGACCAAGCGCGAGTTGTGCAAATAGGGTCTTTTGTCCCGGCGTCGATTCCGCTCGAAACCGCGCGATACCACGGATCAGCTTGTGCACGGCAGCCTCCCTGTCAAACCCGGCTGGGGTCGCTGTGTGTGGACTTCTTTCTCACATATACCATTCAGATCCACTTGTTAACCGAGAACCGCGAAGCTTCCGGTCAAGGCTCACGCCGCAAACGCTCGCCCCTCAAGGCAACCCGACGGGAAGGCTACCAGAAAGCCGCGCCCACGCCTTGTCACAGCCTCACGCGTCCTTTACAACAGATGGGAACCTTTTTTTGCGGCAAGGACTCCATGTTCAAAACCAGCAGCACCCGCCAGCAGCAGGAAGACCTCAATCAACCTCCCTCACTCGTCTTGCACGACGAGGTTTGCGGCAAAGGCCGCGGAGTCTTTGCCGGTCAACCCTTTAAAAAGGGCGCCCTGGTGCTAGAGTTCCTCGGCGAGGTCCGGGACGTCAGCGAGCTAAACGACCTGACTCACGCGCTCCAGATCGGGCCGCGGGACTTCTTGACGGCATCGGGCGGCATCGATGACTACGTCAATCACTCCTGTCGGCCCAATTGCGGCATCCGCGTCGACAACGGCCGGGTCATCCTGTTCGCGCTGCGGGATATTCGAGTCGGCGAAGAGATCCTCTTCGATTACTCGACGACGCAAAGCGGCGGCTACTGGGAAATGGACTGTCAGTGCGGAGTACCGACATGCAGGGGCCGGATCGGCGACTTCAAAGACCTGCCGACCGAGCACCAGCAGTTCTATATCAGCCAGCGTGCGGTCCTGACCTTTTTGCTCACGAACGATTGAGGCTAGACCTGACCATCCAGCGTTAGCAGGGCCTGGTACAGGCCTGGGCGCCGATCACGGAAAAAGCCCATTCCGGCGCGAAACTCCCGGGCTGCTGCTAGATCGAGATCGGCGTGCAGTATGCCCTCAAAGCTCGGCTGGCCCTCGCATAACATCTCGCCCCGGTAATCGGTGGCGAAGGAGTGGCCGTAAAAGGTGCAGCTGGAGGCATCAAATCGCTCGACGCCGATGCGGTTTGCCGCAGCCACGTAGACGGCATTGTGCACCGCGTGGCCGATCATGGCGCGCTGCCACATGGCCGGAGTGTTAGGTGTCGACACTTGGTCCGCTGGCTCGCTGCCAATAGCCGTCGGGTATAACAACAGATCAGCCCCCTGCAAGGCCATGGCACGCGCGCATTCGGGAAACCACTGGTCCCAGCAGATGCCGACGCCGATGCGGCCAAAGCGAGTCGACCAAGTCTTAAACCCAGAGTCACCCGGAGCGAAATAGTACTTCTCTTCGTAGCCGGGGCCGTCGGGAATATGGCTTTTGCGGTACACTCCGAGCCGACTTCCATCAGCATCGAACATCGCTACGCTGTTGTAGTACACCGGGCCCGAGCGCTCAAAGAAGCTGACCGGCAATACCACCCCAAGCTCGGCTGCCAAATGCCCAAAATCCTCTAAAAAAGGATGCTGCTCAACGGGATGCGCCCAGTGGAAAAACTCCTCGCGCTCGACTTGGCAAAAATACTGCTGGGCAAACAGCTCCGGCAGTAAGATCACTTGGCCACCCGCCGCGGCCGCTTGCCGCACCAAGGTCTTGGCCTTGGCCAAGTTGGCCAACATATCCGTACCGACCTGCATTTGAATCAGGGCCAGACGCATCGTTTGGGCCACTTGATTGGTCGCTTGGCTCATAGAAAGGCCTTTGGCTGCTGTTGGGTCAAGCAGTGAAAACTGCCGCCCCCGGTGATCAGGTAGCGCGACGACAGACCGATCACCTGGCGATCTGGAAAGGCCTTTTTAAGAGCCTGGAGGGCCTGATCGTCCTGCGCGTCCCCATATTGAGGCACGATCACCGCATCGTTCAAGACGTAAAAATTCGCATACGTCGCCGGCAGTCGCTGACCATCCGCCAAGGCCAGCGGCTCTTCTGGAAGCGGTAGTTCTAGCACCGTCAGAGGCTCACCTGAGGGCAACCGCACCTGCTGCAAAATCTCTAGGTTTTCGCGCATCGTGGCAATATTTGGATCATTGGACGAAGTCCCGGCGACTGGCACCGAGGTCACGACGGTCGTTGGTCCGGTAAACCGCGAAATCGTGTCGACATGGCCATCGGTGTGATCACCCTCTAAGCCCTGGCGCAGCCATACGACTTGAGTGATGCCAAGATAGTCTCTTAAATAGGTCTCCAGCTGCGCCTTGCTTAAGCCTGGATTACGCGTTGGCGTCAGCAGGCATTGCTCCGTCGTCAAGCAGAGGCCGGCTCCATTGACGTCTAGCGAGCCCCCCTCCATGATGAGGTCGGCATCGAAGCGTGGCTGACCGAGCAGTGAGGCCATGGCCAGAGGCACCTGGTTATCCTGCTCCCAGTCGTACTTCCCGCCCCAAGCATTAAAGCCCCAATTGATCATCGCCGTCCCTGGCTCGTCGCCTTGGCCGACATAGTCAGGCCGCGGCAGGACAAAGATGGCGCCATTATCGCGCAGCCACACGTCGTCCAAGGGGACTCGGTGCATCAAGACGTTGCCGACGCCTTTGAGGGCTGCCTTAGCGCTTTCTGCCGCCTCATCGTCTCGCAGCAGCAGATGCACTGGCTCAAAGCGTGCAATCGTCCGCACCAGCTCGGCATACTCGCGACGCACCTCGCTCAGCTTGCCCCACCACATCTCTTCGTCAAACGGCCAGCTCATCCAGGTCGCAGCGTGGGGCGCCCATTCTGCCGGCATGCGCAAACCCAATTGATGGGGCAAGGGACCAACTTGACTCGGCATCATTCAACTCCTGGCGAAGATCAAAAAACCAATAGGTGATTACAGGACGGATCACGCCAGGTCATTCGGATATTTGGCAGTCAGGTTGTTGGCGCTAGAAAGAAGATAAGACCATGAAGCGGATCTTGAGCGGAGAAGGGTGGCGGAGAGAGTGGGATTTGAACCCACGGTACAGTTTCCCGTACGCGGCCTTAGCAAGGCCGTGCCTTAAGCCACTCGGCCATCTCTCCAAAACACGCTAGATCAACTGGAAATCAGAAGCGGATGACCCGCGAGCAAGGGTTATACTTGCTAAGGGCCCAGGCCGTCAAAGCTTTACTCATCTTCTTTGGCAAAAACATCGGCTCTAGTTAGTCGCTGGTTTTTGACTCGGCGCTAGCCGCAATATGGGCCGTAAATCTATTGTATCGGACGCTTTTTGGGGAAGGTGGTGGAGTGTTTCAAGACCATAGACAAGTATCGGCATCTATTGATTATTCAATGAAACAAGCATCTTAACCATCCCGCCTCATCCCCGCCAGTCCGTCACAGACGGCCTCATCACGCACCAACTGATTTCTTCCTTAGATGTACATCTTATGGTACTTTTAAGAATGGAGGCAAAAACCATGGATACGACCAATCCCAAGAAGCTGAGAGCCGAGTTGAAAGACTACCTCGACCTCGCTGCCAAGGAACCGATCCGCATCCACCGGCGCACCGGCGAGACATTCATCCTGCTCGGTGAAGATCGTTACGCCGAGATGCAGAATGAGATTCTCTCACTGCAACGCCGTCTGCTTGGAATGTCAGAGGTGGCTGAGGGCAAAGGCTTGGAGTACAAGCCGGGCAGCGGTAGCCGCGCTAAGCGCTTCAGGAAGAAAGCCGCATCGGAATGACGACCCGCATCGTCCTTACCGACGCCTATAATGACGCCCTGAGTAGAATCGAGGACTTCATCTTCGGCGTTGCCGAGGACATGGCAGCGCTTGAGAATTTCTGGCGCTTCCATGACGATGCATTGCGTTTCATTGCCGACAATCCGAAAACTCCCGCCGCACATCCCGCCACCGGCGATCAATCCTGGCCGTTTGGTGATGGGCGATACCGCGTTTTCTTTAAGCACGTGGCAGCTCAAAGCGTCGTGTACATGACGCACATCATCGACAACCGGCAGGTGAATCTGGAAATCTACCCCGGCAACTCCCTACCGACATACGATGCCGACTAACCGAGAGAACCGCCCAAAGCGGGTAAGGTCACAGAATTTCTGAGAAATTCACCTTGGAGCCAGGCAACCTTTGAGGAGGCGCTCCAGAATGCGTGGCCGTTACTTTACTGATGGTGTCTTGATAAAAAGGCTGGATTTAAAAGGGAGTGGCGGAGAGAGAGGGATTCGAACCCCCGGTGAGTTGCCCCACAACGGTTTTCAAGACCGCCGCCTTAAGCCACTCGGCCATCTCTCCTTGCGACCGGAGCATGGTATCATACGCCATATGTTTGGCTACCTCATCTGTTGTGCGGACCCGTGCATTCTAAAATTTCCCACATATTTCTCGGTTTTAGTCTTGTTTTAAGTTCATCGCCGTCCATCGCGACGGCTGAATCTAACCCCGAGGCGGTAGACCTGCAGTTCTTCGGCGACGTCATGCTCAGCGCCAAGTCCGTCGCTCAAACCCAATCGTCGCCGCGCCAGCCAAATATATTTGCCGCCTCGATAGGCCTCTTGAATTCCGCCAAACACAATGTCGCCAACCTCGAAGGCGTCATCACCGACACGCCGATACCCTATGAATACAAGCACTTTTTACTACCTATGCCGATAGACAGCGGCGACATCCTAAGTGCCGCGCGGATCGATATCGTCACTCTGGCTAATAACCACGCCATGGATTTTGGCTTCCAAGGCCTGCTTTCGACCGTTGCGGCGCTGAGCCGGTCGGGCATCACCTATGGCGGAGCGGGAATCAATGCTGCCGCCGCGGCAGCCCCCGTATTGATCCGGCTACCTCGGCAGACAGTATGCCTTCTGGCCTTCTCGCGGACCTTACCGATCAGCTTTTGGGCAAACAAGGGCCGAGCCGGAACAGCCTCGGCCACACCAAAGTCGGTCTCCGAACAAGTCAGCGCCTGCGCCGCAGCAGGCTATTTTACCGTCGCGGCCTTTCACTGGGGCCAAGAAGAGCGCAGCTCGCCGATGGCCTATCAAATTGAGCTGGCCCACCTCGCCATCGACGCAGGAGCCAGCCTCGTGATCGGCCACCATCCCCACCGCCTGCAAAACATGGAAGTCTATCGGGGCCGCCCTATCCTCTACTCGCTGGGCAACTTTGCCTTTGGCAGCGAGCCTGCGCAGGATGACCAAAGCGGCCTAGCGGTTCGCTTGCGTCTGCCTCGCTCCGAGGGCGATCAAACTCTCATCGATCTGGTCCCGCTAGAGGTCAGCAACAGCCTAGTCCGCTTCGTCCCTCGACCTTCTAGCCGAGCCGAAGCCGACGAGTTTCGGGCCTTTCTCCCGAAAGAGGCCCCCTGTCGGCGCCGGCACTCGCCAGAACGCTGGACGCTCTAGAGGTGGGTGGGTCATCAGCAGCGCCACAATGCCCTTCGGAGCTCCCGCAATCTTCAGGCTTTGAAAGCCCGACTGCCGCGAGTCAACCAGCTGCTGGGTACGGCGCAGCGAATCTAAGGCGCCGATCATTCGGTCCCGACCAGCCAAGCGTGCTCCGCCGGAATCAGCGCGAAACTCCCTCTGCCTGGAAAAGGCGCAAACCACCATGGAGCCTAGCAAGCCAAAGACGATGTCAAAGGCAAACACCAGCAGCTGCTGGACCAGGTAGGACGGCGACCGATCGTCATCACCACGCATCGCTTGGGCCACAGCAAAGGCCGCGATGCGGGCAAAAAACATCACAAAGGCATTCACTACACCTTGGAGTAGGGTCATCGTGACCATGTCGCCGTTGGCGATGTGGCTCACCTCGTGGCCTAAAACCCCTTCGAGCTCGCCCCGGTTCATCCGGCTGATCAGCCCAGTCGATACCGCAACCAAGGAATTGGAGCGACTTGGGCCGGTCGCGAAGGCGTTGACCTCAGGACTGTCGTAGACGCCGACTTCCGGCATCTTTGGCAGGCCTGCCGAAGTCGCCAGGCGGTGCACCAAGGCCACCAACTCCCGCTGATCGGATTGGATCGTATTTGGATCGATGATCTGTACGCCCATCATCCACTTGGCCATGGTCTTTGACAGCATCAGCGAGATCAAAGAACCGCCCATGCCCCAGACCGCGCAGAAGGCCATGAGCGAGGAATAGTCGATGCCCTGGGCGGACAGATAGGGGCGAATACCCAGCACCGACAAGACGATCGACAGCATCGCCATGATAAGCAGGTTGGTTAGGATAAAAAGAAACAGCCGTTTTGCCATGAAATCCTCGCGCCAGGTTTAGCTACCGCCGATGAGGCCGTGAAAAAAGCATTCAAGGCAGAGCATAAGATCGAAGCTCCGACTGTCAAGCCAAAGTCCGGCGGGGGACGGACCTTAAATCATTGATATCATCTTGTTATGATGGGCCGCTCGGCATCGACCGACGTCGCCACCTGGCCATTTGGCGGCGTCACCGGAGGCGGCTGATTCAGCACCAATGCTAGGTTCTGGACAATGCGAATGACCTCGTTGCCGGGATCAGAGGCCGGCAACCAGGTCGCTCCCATGGTTCCTACGGCGGCCTGAGAGGCATCGCGCAGACGCTCGACGTTGTTATGGACGGTCAGGTCGCACAGCCCGTTGCCCGAGCGAATTAAGCGCAGCGACAACTTGTTGCGGTACACTCCGCCGCCAAGAAAGAAGCTGTCCCACTCGGTTGAGATGATGCCACCTTGCCGGTCGGCGATCGTCAGATTGTAGTTGTGCAGCAACACCGTCAAGATTGCGTCCCACACGTCGCCATCGCGCAGGGCAAAGCGGTAGGTTTGCTTGTCGAGGGCATAGATGGTTGCACGCGGCGGCGGCGGCGCAACTTGTGGGGGAGGCGCCGGTTGAGGCGCTGTCTCCCGCCGCGAGGCCGTTGCGCCTGCGTCAGGGGTCGGCTTCAGGCGTTGGTCTGAGCGGCGATATTTATCCAACTGCGCCGGTAAGCAGCCAGACAGGGCTAGCGAGACTGCGAAAGACAACGTGAAAAAGCGATGGTTCATATACCCAAGTATATGAGCCCACCGCTTCGAGGGTCAACTGCGCCGACTATTTGACGAGCATGTTCTTCACGACCTCGCGCTCCTCGAGCAATTCCTTCGTGGTCTCGCCGATTTTTTTCTTGGCGAAATCACTCAACTTGACGTCCTTGACGATCTCGTAACCTTTGCCATCACCGAGCGAGCGAACTGGGAAGGAGAAGATCAGCCCTGCAGGTACGTCGTAGGCATTGCCATCGCTGGCTACAGCCATAGAGAACCACTCTCCAGCAGGAGTCTTTCGCAGCAAATTTTTGATTTGGTCAATACAGGCGCCGGCAGCGGAAGCAGCGGAAGACTTGCCGCGCGCCGCAATAATCGCCGCGCCGCGCTTTTGCACCGTGGTGAAGAACTCACCTTCAAGCCAAGCCCGATCGGTGATCACGTCGGTGACTCGACGGCCGCCGATCGTGGCATTTTCAAAGTCAGGAACCATCGTCGAGCTGTGGTTGCCCCAGATCGCTAGGTTCTGTACTTCGCGGACGTCCACCCCGGCTTTTTTCGCCAATTGATACTTGGCGCGGTTCTCGTCCAGCATGGTCATCGCCGTAAAGCGGGTCGGGGCGATATCGCGACAGTTGTGCTGTGCGATCAAGGCATTGGTATTACAGGGGTTGCCGACGACCACGACGTTGACATTGCTGGCTGCTCTGGCCAAGGCCTTGCCTTGACCAACGAAGATATGACCGTTGTCACGAATCAGGTCATTGCGTTCCATGCCGGGTCCGCGCGGCTTGGAGCCAACCAAAAGGGCCCAGTTAACGCCCTCAAAGCCCTTTTCAGGGGTGTCATGAATCGTGATTTTCTTGAGGGTCTTAAAGGCGCAGTCCTCAAGCTCCATCGCGGTGCCTTCCGCGACTTTTGCCGCAGCAGGCAGCTCGACCAGATTCAGCTCAACAGGTGTATCAGCGCCGAAGACTTCCCCTGAAGCGAGGCGAAAGAGCAAACTGTAGCCGATCTGTCCCGCCGCTCCGGTGATGGCGACGCGTACTGGTTCTCTCATGAAGATTCCTCCCAAAAATGGCTGTCAGATTGAATCGCAGCCGCTGGCTGCGATGAACACGGCTAAATCACGGACGATCCTCGTCCAAGCTACTCCGGATGATGCGCCTCAGTGGCCGGCTGGACCAGTACTAAGTGGCGAGCCTTCGCTGGAGAGAGCTTGGCGAGACCTGCAGCCAAAGGGTCACCCGTCTTGTTAATGCCCCAAAACTCCTCACTTGGCTTGTAATCCGGCACCTGCGACCAATGCAACGGCTTACCTTGGAAGATAAAATGCAGCACCTTGACTTTGCGGCTGCTCGACAGCTGATCGCGGCAAGTCTTACAGCTGATGACATCTTTGGCGGCGCCATCGAGTCTAACCCTTACTTCGGCAAAGCGCTCGACGATCACCGGCCGCGAACAAAAATAGCAACCCGTCACCTTCAGGCCAGACTTACCCTGACCTTGGGCCTCACCCATGAACAGCTCATTGAGATTAGGCTCCTCGCCGCGGTTGATGGCAGCAAAGGCCTTGGTGATCCGCGCGACTCGTTGGCGACAATCCTTGACGAGAAACACCGCTGCATCAAGGGTCCCGAGATCGGTGCCAAACGGGGGAATTTTGCGCATCGCACCAAGCAGAGTCTCGAGGATACGCAGAGTACCCTCGCAATAGTCCAAAAGCCGGGGCTCCTTGACTTGGTGCACCTGCAAACCAAGCTGGTTAACGTTCGTTGTCACCAGTTCCAGCTGTGCCACTAGCTGGATAAACCGGCGCCGATAAGCCTTCGCACCAGAGGCCTGCCGGCGCTGATGCACACCGTGCAAAGCGAGCAAGGTCGCTCCAATCAATCCGGCCGCAATAAGAGGTACCCACCACATGCAGAGTTCCGCCGCTTCATCGCTCCTAACGCCCAACATCACACCGCCGCGATCATAGCAGACCAAAGCACCCCGAGTCGATCCACAGCCCACCTCTTAAGCCCTGCAACTCCTGGCAAATCCGGTTCTTTCTCGGCACCCATAAAAAAGGCCTAATGCACGACGCAAAGTACGCCGAGACTGACTACGGAGGTCAGCATCATGGCTAATGCAGGAATGGGTGTCGCCTATGAAACCCAGCGGGTGGTGTTCGCTAAAATCCAACGCACGTACCGCGAATACTTGGCGCTTTACCAATCGATCAACAACGGCTCACTCGAGGGTGCCACCACCTTTGATGTGTTTTACCTGCGCATGACCTACTACAGTAAGTACCAAGACCGGCGCAATTTCGGCCATTCGGGATACTGAAAAACTGCCCGATATTTTTCAGCAAACTCGACAACTTGACGCGAGCTCTGGCGTCTAATATAAGCAGGATCATGTTAAAAAGTGTCTATGCTGGTCTGAGGCCTTGCGAGGGTGACGAAGAAGAGCGGAGTTAAATCCAGCACCATGCAAGTCAAACAGACCGACGACGGGCTGCATCTGGCCAACTCCATCCTATGGCTGGACGCTCAGGACAGTGGGGACCTCTCCTTTCTGTCCGCAGCTTCGACGACGTTCCATCCGAAAGTCCCACAGGTCATTGCGACCGAGGAAACGATCAAAATCCTCGAGGCCTTCCGCAAAAAGCCCAATGCACTGAAGTGCCAATATAACCGTCCTTTCTCCATCGGCAGACTGCGGATCGAGTTGCTGCCGTCGGGATCAGTGCTCGGTGGCGCCTCGCTTTTTGTCGAGACTGACCAAGGCAAATTGCTCTACGCGCCTCAGCTGCAGCCGCATCGGATCCCGACCGTGCGCGCCATGCAGCTGAAAAAGGCGCAGGTTTTAGTGCTCGGGGCAGCGCATCCAGACCCCAGCCAGTCGATGCCCAACCGCAAGCGCGAAAAAGACCGGCTGCTGGAGACCATCCAGAGCATGATCAAACACGGCGTCTATCCGGTGTTACTTTGTGAAACGATCGGCACCGCCCAGGAGTTGACCAAGTTACTGAGTGACCATGAAGTCCCGGTTGCGGTCCACGACTCGATCTTCAAGGTCAACAACATCTACGAGGACTACGGCTCACGTTTGGGCTCCTACACGAAATACTCGCGTAAATACGCCAAACAGAAGGTGACCGTGTTTCCGCTGCCGACAAAAGCCGGCTCCGCCTTGCCACCGAGCCTACCGGACGTGCCCATTTTGTGCGTCGAAAGTACCTCTGAAGCGCGAACGACCCTCAGCGGCTGCCGACAACAAACCGAACGATTTCATCTGAATTTAACCTGCGACGGCCCTGATATGCGCGAAGTGATCGCCGCCGTCAGCCCAAAAGAACTATATATTCTAGGCCCTTACGCGAAAAGATACGTGCAAGAACTCGACGGCATCTGCCAGGTGATCAAGCCGCTCTTCGTCAACGACCAACCTACCCTTTTCTAATGGACAACCGTCTAACTTTTAGACAGGGCTGAGGGCTTTGTCGGGAGTGGAGCAGTCGTCAAATTGCCCGCTTAAGCCTCCAGTCCATCCGAATGCGCAGGTGGCCTGGGAGTTGCAAAGGGCTCAACGACTCTCGGTTCTTCCCCAGAACCGAACCCTCTCCCCGCTGTCGCTGATGATCCTTCCTTCCCCCCCTGCTGCTGGAGCCCGAACTAAGATGTATTCCCCCTCGTCTTCCTCCGTCCTTGAGAACATGATTCAGTCAAATTACCCTGGCCTTAACCTTCCACCTCTTTGGCAGGTCATCTACCAGGAGGCCGTACGCGGACATCACCTGTTGTTTCGCAAGGTCGATATCGACCGATTCGATCGCGCCATCAACGGTATCGATGTCTGGATCAACGAAACCCTTTCCGACTCCCTCGAAGAAGTCGCCGTGACCATCGTCGCCTGCAATGAACTCCAAGACATGATCAACATCATCGACGCCCTGGCCGAAGCCGAGCGCCGCAACCTCTATATCTTCTACCGGCGCATCCTCTGGATGTGGCAAAACTACGCCAAGAACCAGCTGAACTAATCGCTATTTAAACCATCCAAAAGCCTCTGAGTCCCCTGACCGGCAACCGTCGTCAGGGGATTTTTTTGTGCAAATACTGCCTAGCTCCGGTATGCTTGGAGGACGCCTCAGTGTCCAAGTTCCTTCCGCCTCCAGTTAGCTTCCCGCTCTACCGCACCATTTCTCAGACGATTCAAAATCGGAGCCTTCGCATGCCAAAAGCCGCCGATGGGCCTTGTCCCACGCCGCGCCGCGCGTCCCCTCGTCTCCTTCGCCTTTGGCTACGACCCTTTGATCTGGCGTTCGCGCATGAGCGCGAGCTGCTCTTGGTCGCTACGCTGGGGCAGGCCGCCCTCTACTACACGGCTTTGGCAAGTTTTGCGCCGCTCGATCCGTCGTGGCTGGCGGTGGCTGTGCCTGCGGCGCAGGCCGAGAATCTCGCTGGAACCTTCGGAGCAAATCTCGCCAGTGCTGCCGTTTACAGCTTTGGTATGGTCGCATGGCTGCTGCCAACGCCCTTTTTAACCGTAGTGCTTCTCTTGGTGTGGCGCCGGCCACGCGCCATGGCGCTGTCTCGGCACATCGGCTGGATTCTTGGGCTTGGTGGGCTCTGCGCGATCGTCGCCATCCGCCTGCCGATGATCGCCTGGGCTGGTTTTGACCTACCCAGCGGCGGCTGGCTCGGCACCTCGCTGGCTGATCACCTGCTGCGGTGGTTTGGCCGAGTCGGTGGTTGGATTGCGCTACTCACCATCACCCTGTGTTCGGTGCTCATGGTTAGCCGACGTAGCTTGTTTGCCGGCTCGGTGCGACGCCTGCGAGACCTCATGACCAACCTTCGCTCGTCAATGGTAGGTAGCCCCAACCCAGACGTTGCGGCCGAGCAACACCACCACACGCCTAGCCTATTCGCAGCGCAGGAGGCGCCAGCAGTCACCTTGCCTCAGGCTAGCGACGAGCCCTGGTCTCGAGAACCAGCAGTTATGGCAAAACCTGGTCTTTTCACCGGCAAAGTCCCGGCTATGTTCGCACCGCGAGCAGAGGCAACCACGGCGCCCAACGACTCACGCTCGCCAAAGCCACGCTATGCGCCACCTCCACTGTCGGTATTCAATCACGCCGACCCGCATAGCGCTGCGCAAATAAATCCTCGCGACTTGGAGCTCACCGCCCAGCTATTGATCAAGACCTTTGACGACTTTGGCGTCCAGGGTGAGGTGGTGGGATATCAACCTGGACCGGTCGTCACGGTCTTTGAGTTTCAACCAGAAGCTGGCGTGAAGCAGTCCAAAGTCGTCGGACTGATCGACGACTTAGCTTTGGCGCTCAAGGTCGATTCGATTTTTATCCACCCGGTCCGTGGCAAACGAGCACTTGGTGTTCAAGTGCCAAATACCAAGCGCGAAACGGTGCACCTTGGCGATATTTTAAACACCGCTTCGTTCAAAGACGCGGGATCGCCACTTACTTTTGGCATGGGCAAAACCATCAATGGCCAGCCAATGTGCGCCGACCTTGCGTCGATGCCACACTTGCTCATGGCGGGTGCCACTGGATCTGGCAAGTCGGTCGGCATCAATGCTCTCCTTTGCAGCATCATCATGAAAGCTGCCCCAGAAGATGTCCGGATGATCCTCGTCGATCCGAAAATGCTGGAACTATCGATCTATGAAGGGATCCCCCACCTGCTGATGCCGGTGATCACAGAACCTACCAAGGCTTCCTTGGCACTGCAGTGGGCGGCCGCGGAAATGGAGCGCCGCTACAAGTTGATGCAGCACGCCAGCGTACGCAACATCTCAGGCTTCAATGAGTTTTGGGCTAAAGCGAGCACGGAACGCCGCAACCAACTTCGCGAAGCCGTCGGCGATGAGACCGAGTCTACCGATAAATTGCCGTATATATTGCTCGTCATCGACGAACTTGCGGATCTCATGATGACCGCCCCCAAAGATGTCGAATCCTCCATTCAGCGCCTGGCGCAAAAGGCTCGCGCCAGCGGGATCCATATGGTTTTGGCAACCCAACGTCCCTCCGTGGACATCATCACCGGCGTCATCAAAGCCAATCTACCCTGCCGCATTGCCTTCCAGGTCGTGAGCAAACACGATAGTCGCACCATATTGGACCTCATCGGCGCCGAAAAGCTCCTCGGTAAGGGGGATATGCTCCTACAGCGACCAGGCATCGGCCGCCTGGAGCGCCTCCAGGGCGCCTTGATCACGGACGAGGAAGTCCTAAATCTCGTCGCCACGGTCAAGGCCTCGTCGCCAGTGCGTTATGATGATTCGATCATCGCTTGGATCGACGACGAGTTCGCCCGCAAAAAAGACGGCAGCGGCAAAGAGGACGAAACCCAGATCTCCATGGACGACGACCCTAAATGGGACGAGGCGGTCAGCATCGGCCAAACCCACGGTGTGGTCAGCGCCTCGTTTCTTCAGCGCCACCTTAAGATCGGCTATAATCGCGCCGCACGCATCGTCGAATTCATGGAGTCTCGAGGGCTGGTGGACCGCGCCGATGGCGCCAAGCCTAGAAAATGGCTTGGCCACGTCCCAGGCTAGAGCCGGCGTAAGGTGTTGGTCAAAGCGTTCGCCATCGCCTCAAGCGAAAAGTACCGGCGCGCGACCATCGCCCTGCGTACCTTTGCTTCCGCACCCTCTGTGACACTCAGCTGGACCCAGTGACGGAAGGCGTCAATCATGTCGCCGTTGCTCATCTCACCGAGACTAAACCCCGCTCCAGGGAAGAGCACTTCTTCAAGGGAGCCAACGCCGGACACGGCCACAGGCGTTCCGCAGAGTAAAAACTCCTCGGCAACCCGGCAGATAAGCTCCGAGCCAAGGCTTGGAATGACGCCGAGGCATGCCGACGACAAGACGGCGGGAACATCATCGACGCGTCGGGCCGTTACCACCACGTCGCTTCCCCAGCGCAAGCCATTGGCCAGGACACAGTCCTCGAGCTCCGCGACCGATAGGTTGGCAGCCTCACCAATGATATGCAAACACGGGCGCGGGGTTTCACTTTCCCACGCTGCAAGGAGTAGAGCAAACCGCCCGATCATCGCCTGATGCCCTTTGACCGGATCCAAGCGACCGAAGATCAACATCTCTGGACGCGTCGGAGGTGGAAGAATGTCCAAGGACCTGCAATAGCGATCGGCGTCACACCCCAAAGGCACCGATACCACTGGCTGCCAAGGCCGAAGAAGCCGCACCGCCGCGGCTAGGGTCTCGCTTGGCGTCAAAATCAGATCGACATGCCGATGCGCCAAGCGATGGCGCGCCGCATGAAATGGTTTGGGCCTCAGGGCTTGACCCTGAAAACGCAACACTTTGGTCGGATGGACCGCCTTCAAGAAGCCAGCAAGAAGGGTTTCCGGTCCACCGTAGGTTATGATGATCTCCGGCGGGTTCTTACGCATAAGAGCCAGCAAGTCGAGCAGCCCACGCCAGGTGAAATCGCGAACCGTCCGCGTCGGCAGCAAGGCCGCAGCTCGGGTGGCCGCAGGCGTTCCAAGCTTGGCGATAAAGAGCGTGTCAGAACCGGCAAGAGCCAAGGCGCGCGCGGCATTGACGGCGTACTCAGTTATCGCACTATTCCACCGGTTGGAACAAAGATGCCAAATCGACAGCGCCATGGTCAGATGGGCCCCTTTTTGCCGCTACCGGCAATCGCCGCGAGTTCCTTAAACTTCGCGTATTTCACGAAGGCATAAAGGCTGCTGATCAATGCGTAAACGTAGCCCGGATAACCATCGAGGCAGCCTAAACGCAGGACATAGCGATAAAAAAAATCTACCCACGGTCGAAGGACAAGCACCGCCGCCATCGGCTGCGACCGCCCCAGTCGCTGGTGGTTGGCCGCAATTCGACTGGTGTAGTCATTGAACCTGCGAAAGTAGTCCGTCAGATCAGCATAGCTGAAATGAAGCGCCTCGCCTGGCATCTGCCCGACGAGGCCGGTTAGGTTTAACCTCTCATGAATGTCCGACTCAAAGCGCGCGCGACCTCGGCGAAACAAGCGAATCGGCCTATCTACTGACTTGCCAAAACGCAGCGGCCGGCCGAGAAACACCAACCGACGCTTTAACCGATATGCAGCAATGGCCTTAGCTGGCAGCTCCTCGGTGCTAGCGGTCAAGCGGGACAAGGCTGCTGCGGCTGCCGCATTTAAGACTTCATCAGCGTCGAGAGAAAGGATCCACGGCCGTGTCGCTAGGTCGATCGCCGCGTTCTTTTGCTCGGCAAAATTGGTAAACGTCCGAATCGCCACCCGGGCGCCACTGGCCTCAGCGATCGTGCGGGTGCGGTCGGTGCTTCCTGAGTCCAGGACGATGATCTCAACACCAGGGGGCAAAGCCTGCAAGCAAAGCCCGATCCTGTCCTCCTCATTATGCGTTATGATCACGACAGAGAGGTTCGGAGCCACCGTTGCCGGGTGTTGCATGACAACCTTTTACTGGGCGAAGGATGCAGCCCATTGCACGCTGCTATTGCGGTTTTCCACGTCCACGATCACTGGGTAGCCCTTGCGAATGGTCTGGTTCTTTTGA
>JAPLFX010000138.1 GCA_026390445.1 Pseudomonadota bacterium | reverse complement strand
ACTCCATGTTCTGACGCCGGGCGTGGAGGCTAACTTGTCAGCTCCAACGTCGGGCTTTTAGTGATGGACTGTTGTAGCATGCCGCCTAGGTCAGTCAAGATTCCTATTATCAATTATTCATAAAGTGGTCTTGCGACTTCGAGTTTTTTAGCGCAGCATATTGGATCGTTACTGATGCGCAAATTTTAAGCAGGCCGCGGCTCCGACTCAATGCGCAGTCGCCTGGCGGCTGGACGACTGCGGCACCGGTGAAGGCAACGGAACAAACACTAGAGCCCCAGGTTCAGTCTCACCGTAAGCTGCATAGAATGCTGCAGGCCCCTGTTGCACCAACTGAACCAACGCGGCCTTGCCAAGCCGCGCTTCGAGGACCTTGGCCATGTACGCACCGATCACCGCGATCACGCCGTCGCGCCGCTGCGCCGCTTCGAGTTGGTTCCACGCGGCAGCGGGCGCCAGTCCACTTTGCAACTGACGCAGCACGAGCTGCAACACCTGCACCCGCGACTCGACCTGTTGCCGCGGCATGAACAAGGTAAAATCCTTGGTCGCACTCGCCGCGTCGACGCCGTGACCGGCGACAAAGCTCGCCATGCCCAAGCGTTGGAGCTGGTCAAGAAGGACCGCGGAGAAGGCCTCGAGGGTTTCTGGTTCGACGTGACCTGGCGCTGGCGCAACCTCCGCCAACGCACTTAAGGCACTGAGATAAAGTCCCTGGATGATTCCCACCCACTGGCTTCGCCCATCCCACCAAGGCGCCAAGACGTCGATCTTTATGCCGTCTCGTGTGAGGATGAGTGGCGCCACCTGGCTTACCGCTAAATGCACGCGTTTGGGCACCTCACTGCCGGGCGGCAGATAGGATGCAATCAGCGGCAACACCCAACTCTCCAGCTCATCGTCCCGCCGCAAAAGCCCCAAGGTCGCTTGCTCCAAACGCTCACGCTGCGCCTGGTCCAACCCCCAAACCTCGGCCTGCGCCTGCCGGGCATCGATCAAAGCGACCTTTTGCGGCTCTTGGTCACGGCTTGCCCGGTCGCCCAAAAGCTGGCAGCCATATGAACATACCGCCATAAAAAAAGGCACATAGCACCTAAACGCCAGGCTCTGGCGCCGCCTCATCCAAGTCCATGGTTGCCGTTTGCGCGTGACCTAACTCCGTTGTTTCGTTGATGCATCCATGTTAGGGTGCCGCCACTATCACGCTGTCCATAACACGGACCCACGCCAATCCATACGGTCCAGTTCTAGGGGTAGGTCATGACTCAAAAAGTTGCACTGGTCACCGGAGCCGCTCGCGGCATTGGCGCCGCCTGCGCCGTCGCTCTTGGCCGTGCCGGATACAAGGTCGCCGTGCACTACCGCTCCGATGAAGCTGCCGCGCGGCACATCGTAGAGCAGATCGGCGACGGCCAGGCCGTGGCTTTTCGCTTTGATTTAACGCAGGAGAACGCCTGTGCCGAGTTGGTGAAGGTGGTCAAGGCCGAGCTCGGTTCCCTGGATGTCCTCGTAAATAATGCCGGTTTAGCGGTGGATCAAATCCTGCCACTGGCCAAGCCCAGCGACTTCGACCTGCTCCTCAACACCAACTTAAAGCCGGTCTTTCTCCTCGCCAAGGCCGCCAGCCGCATCATGATCCGGCAAAAGGGTGGACGCATCATCAACATCACCTCGGTCGTCGGTCACACCGGCAACCCCGGACAGAGCATGTATGCGGCCACGAAGGCCGCAGTCACCGCCTTTACGCAAAGCATTGCCCAGGAATTCGGCAGCATCGGCATCCTCGCCAACTGCGTCGCACCTGGCTTCATCGAAACCGATATGACCAAGGATCTCAAAGAAGAGGTCAAGCAAGCGATCTTGAGTCGGGTCCCGCTGCGCCGTCTCGGTCAGGCCGAGGAGGTTGCAGCCGCGGTCGAGTTTCTTGCTTCAGACAAAGCTAGCTACATCACCGGCACAACCATCCATGTAAATGGTGGCATGTTTACAAGTTGAGAGGCGCCTGGGCGCGAAGGACGGTACAACGTGGCTGACACACAGCTATCGCAGACAGCAGCAAAAAAGCGCCTGGTGATCACTGGTATGGGGCATTATTTCCCTCCAGAGGTGCTCACCAATGAGTTCTTCGAAGGGCTAGACATCGGCGCCAAGGCGGACTGGACCTACGAACGCGTCGGCATCA
>JAPLFX010000224.1 GCA_026390445.1 Pseudomonadota bacterium | reverse complement strand
TGTGGCAACTGGCCTCAGCCTCGCGTCACAAGGCTGCAAACAAGAAGATGCGCCTAAGGCGCCGCAGGCTGGCGGAACGACATTTACTTCAGCGCCTCCCGCCTTGCCGAGCCCGCCGCTAGGAAGTGCCATCAACCCCACTGGAACGCCGCCGGTAGGCGCGAAATGCACCTCAGTCACGGCTTGCAATCCCGCCCAACAAGATCTGTTGATCACGCGGGCCAATGGCCAGCTGGTGGGCGTCGCCGGGCAGCCCGTGAACTGGGTGTTTTATGGACGCGACTTGAGTTCGCTCAACACGACCCAGATTGCTCCCGGACTTCAGGGTAGTGATCGCCGCGTCGCCATCGTTTTATCAGGCCTGCCGCAAGGCGCGCAACTGAGTCCGATGCTGAATGGCACCGCCGTGTTTACCCAAGAATCGATCATCTGGACACCCAGCGCCGCCGGATCAGGAACCCTGCAGATCGAGCTGCGCGACTATGACCGCTGCATGATCACCGAGCCAAGTCCGGCAGCTGCCTGCAATGTGCTAAGCCACACCACCTATGACCTGCCGACGACGGTTCCATGGCAGATCGTCCAAGGCCCTCCGCCTAAGGCTGCGGCGGTCAACGTCAACCCAGAACAGCCAGGGCAACTGCTTGGAAGCGTCATCGGCGCCTTCATCGGCTCGCTTTTTGACAAGACCAAAAGCGCTGCACCGAGCGGTGGAGCCACCTTTTCCTATTCTAATCGGTCACAGGTTTACCCAGACTGTAAAACCAACGGCGGCAGCGGGTATGGCTGCAACTGGACCTGCGGCAGTCTGTGGTGCTCCAAAGACAATCAAAATCTGAGCGATTCGTCGATCTGCACGGTGACGAAGGACGGCGGACCAAGCTGCTAGCTGTTGCGACCTTACGTATGGACGGGCGCTAAGGACACATCGCCTGAAGCACCGTGGTGATCTCAATCGACGCCCTTGCCGATTCATTAAACGAGTTGGCGATCCCAAGCAGATCGGTCCGCGCTTGATCAAAGACTGCGGGAGGTGTAACGCTCCCGTCCAAGGTCTGCAGCAGGTCGACGATCACTGCCGCTGACCGGGTCGGTTCATTAAACGACGACTGTATCGATCGCAGACTCGCAATCGCCACGCTAAATGTGGCGTCATCATGACGGCCTTGGTCGAGACCCTGGAGCACACCGACGATGACTTCGCCGGCCCTCGTCGACTGGTTAAACGACGCTCTCAGATCCTGCAAATCCGCCCGGGCTTTAGCAAACACGCTCTGGTCTTCAAGTCCACTGCCGATGGCACTCAGTAACGACACCACAGCCATTGAGGCATCCGTGACGGCGTACGTGGTGTTATTGCTGCGCTCCAAACTTTGTCTTGCGCTGGCAAACATATCATGAGCACTACCAGCCGTTCCGGTACCGCATATGGGCGATCGAGCCAGCACTTGATCGGTCGCACCCTGCGGACTTGCACGGGTACCGGCGTCTTGCACCTGACTACCGTCAGCCGCATGAAACGCCCGGCACCCGAGTGTTAGCGTTAGGTGAAGAGCGAGTAACAAATAGGAGCGTTGCAACATGGCTGACCTCAACAAACACCGGTCCCTTTGGACCTTCATACCAGTCACCTCGGCCGGGTGACGCTTCAAGACTGGATTAGGTCTAGGGAACCACGGACTTTCCAGGACTATTCGATTGCTTGATCTGCACGTCCATCGCCCGGCTGTATTCCAGGGTTCCTGTGATGGTCACGGTGTAGATCACAGGATCATCAAGCTTAGCTATGAGATCATTTGCTTCGGCCCCCCAGGCGTCGCTCAGTTCCTTCCACATCCACGCCTGGCTGCCGAGTGACTTTTGGTTTCTGATATCGTCGAAAAAGGGATGTTCGTTGGTGCCAAAGGTGTAGCTGAACGGGTGATTGCCTTTGGAGTCATGAAATTGGTAACTGTAGTTGCGCGACTTCGGGTCCTTCCAATCTCCGGAGCGGATCAGACCTGAGTACTTGAGTTTAGCATTGACCTGAATTTTGGCGGTATACGGCACCCGGATGACCTGGCGATTGATCAGCCAAGTCGCGTACACCTTTGACCTTGGCCCCACGGTCACCTGCCCTGTGGAGGTATCCGTTGTGGTGTTGGTCGTCTGGCTGGTCGTGCCAAAATCCTGTTCACCACCAAAGGAAATGTTTGTTGTCACCCCACCGCCGATCAGAGCCTCAAGGCCGACCTTGAAGGTGGTCGATGCACCGACTCCCCAATTGATCTTGCTATTGGTCGATTTCGTAATCGAATCTGTTTTCGTCACCTGATGCGCCAGCGTCTGCTGCAGCGGCGTATCTGAGTCGGAATTGTCGATACTCTGCGTCCAGGCAACCTCTGGCTGCACCGAGACAATCTCTTTGTGGGCACTATCCATGGTAAACGCAACAGGCGTAAACACCCAATCTACGAGGCGAATCTCCAGTCGGGTGCTGGCCATACTGGCCTTCGATTGCGGATCGGAGCCACGAAAGTTTGCCACCCAACCCGTTGGATCGTGACTTTTATCGTCAAAGAGCATGGACATATCGTCCCCTGGATTCACACCTGCCGTACCGGCCGAATAGGTAAAACCAAGCATATGCCCAAACAACGCCGCTGGATAATGAATGGCGTCCAAGATCGACTTTTTAATATCTAAAATCGTGCTTTGATCTTCCAGCGCGACCTGCACTTCGGAGCCATTCCCTGCACTTCTGCACGACCACAAAAACGGCGACCACACACTAAAGAATGTAACGACGAGCAGCCTCAGCGACCGAACAGACTTCATGGAGGTTCCTCTAGTAAAGTTGCAGCTGCCGAGCAGCGATCACCAAGCCCTCAAAAAAACCAAGCCCGCCCTTATCGGCACATTCGCACCAAAACTTTAGGTAATCGTATAAAATTCGATTTTTACTAAATAAATCGATCTGTTTTAGGCGATCAATTGCTACGAATCGCACCATTAGCCACGGCACTTAGGCAATTGCTCAAAGTGGTGCCAGATCCTAAGGCCGTACCATCCTCAATACGTGTGGGAAAGTATTGACCGTTCTTATAGGTACAAACCATCGCCCGTTGAATCGCTGTGGTTGCGTCCGTGCACGATTCTTCCGGCATCGGCTGCCCCATTGCGACTCCATCTTCAATCCTCGTCGGCGCGTAGCCACCACCACTGACTTGAGAGCAGACGACTTGAAAGTTCGCTGCGCGGATCAGATGGAGGCAACGGTCAAGGCTGTCACCGACATTGCCTAGAGTCGCCCCAGAGTTCAGTGAGGTGGGGAAATACAGCGAATTATGCCGCGTGCATAACGCATCCTCGCGGATCCCTTGCGTCATTTGCTTACATTCAGCTAGTGGCATCGAATCGCCGAACTCCCGGCCATCACTCCCCCTGGCCACGACCCACTGGTTGTTTCGCCCAACGCACACGGAGTGAGGCGAGGCGTTGCTATTTGCATCGAAGCAATCAAGCTTGCTGCGCCCCTCCCCATAGGCCTGCCTGGTCAGGATATTGGTAATATAAAACTGATTATTCTGCATCGAACACAGGGTCTCATATTTGACCGAACTCAGTGAGTCCAAGCAGTCGGAGGTGGTTAGGCGATCACCATAGGTACGACCAGAGGTGATATCTGTAAGGAAGACCTGTCCCCCAGTCCCCGTGCAGATAACACCACGCCGTGCTCCGCGAGTCGCATCAGTGCAGCTACTGATCGAAGGCCCCTGCCCCAGTTGCACTCCATCGGCGATGCGAAACGGGCCGTACCCCCCCGAGTAACCACAGACGGCCCCGTACCTAGCGGCATTTGTCGCTAAATTGCAATCCGATTCGGCCATGGGGGTGCCAAACTTCCTGCCGGTTTTCGTCGACGTCGGCACGAAGCCCCCAGGGGCGGAGATGCAAACGACTTCCTGCATGGTGCCATTGCCATTGCAGACATCATTACGCAGCACCTTCTCTGCCTCATCAAACTCCGTAGTCCCATCACGACAGAGCACTTGATAATCGCCCTGAGGCAGTCTGATCGTCATTTTTTGGATGTCCTGCACGCTCTCGGTCTTTGCATGCCCACCCCCAATGTGGTTGCAAGCGCCCAGAAACGCCAAGATCGTAAGCAAGTGAAGCCGCATATTATGTCGTCCCTAAAGCGTTATTGCTCGCACGGTGCAGGTCGGTCTTGTGCTGGTTCCAAGCGAAACGATGACGTATACCCGGAAAAATACCGCAAGCGGTCGACTCGATCCGTGCTTTTGATGACGACGCAGGCGCCTCCCCCATTCACATGCTGAAACAACCGCAGTTGCCAGCCGGGAACGATCGTGGCGCGATAATCCGTGGCCTCATCATTGAAGTTCTGATCCGTGAGATTATAGATCTTGTTTGGCTCGTAGCGGACATTGTCCAAGCCATAGGAATTGAAATCCAGCGTCACCGAGGTGTGCTTAGTCGAAGAATTAAGCACGACGATCCCGCGGTCCGCTGAACCTAGCTCTTTATTCAATGCGTCGAGGCTGACTTGAGAGGGGTCGCAGTCAGGCCAGTCTTCTTGGACCGCGCATTTTTTAATTTGTCCGGCCAACGCCGTCCTTACTTTTGCGCAAGAGGGATATTGAAAGATGCCGCAGGCATTATTGACTTCAACTTCCTTTTGCAGAAGGTCATGCACGATATTGAGCTGGGGATTGAAGTCAAAGAAGACGTCGAATTTCTTCTTGGCGACGGCGGTGGATGGTTTCGGATATTCTTTAAATTGTTCATCGACGGCAACGAGCAAATTCGGACTGCCATCAATGCTTGCCGAGACCGAAGCCTTTGCTTTATTAAGAAAGTCGATGATCGAGCCTAGATCGTCAGCATTCACGGCAACAATGGGTTGGGCGCAGGCACTCGAATTTGTCCCAACCGAGCTGCAACTCATAGTGATGGAGTATTTGGACAAGGTCTTTTGCGTATCCTTGGATACCGTGGCCGTGGTTGATGCCGTGATGAGGTTGCTAAATGCCGCTTTAAGCTCGTTTTCCGTACCAACATGATCGGTGATGCTGCTGGACTTTGCGTCAGCATTGACCGATATATATAATGCCGCTCCGGTTGTGGCCGAGCGGGTGTATTCGTCACCGCAGCGAAGCCGAAAGGCCTTTGGATCCTTCGCCAATAAATCTGCCATCGTCGCAGTCAAAATGTCGCCGTCGCTCTCGACTTCGAGCATCTGCGCACGATGCAGAAACGTCACTAGTCCCATCACCGAGTGATCGCTAAATGACGACTTTTTGAGGATATTGACCTTTGCCGTGGTCGAACCGGTGACCGTTCCATAACTTGCCGAAGCCTCGGCATTAACCTGAATATTCAGTTCGTTAGCGAGATCTTCCTTGTTGTTGATCATGCGGAAGTGCATATCGGTGGCCCGGACATTGCGGCCGACAAGACTGAATGTGGTCGGATCTAAACAAGTCGTGTGCCGTGTCCCAGCGATATCATCATAACCGTATCCCATGCGAAAGGACTGGCCATTGTCCAGAGGCCGCGTCGACGTCACCGACGTTTCGGTAGTTAAGGGGGTTCCTGTGTCCATGACAAAACTACCCGAATCGCTTGTTCTACAGCCCACCGAGGCCGTAGTGATGAAGACCAATAAAGCGAGGGAGAGCCCCCCAAAGCCACGCTCCGATGCGACGATGTGCGTGCGCTTTTTCCACCTGTACATGTCAGACTCCCTATTTAGCCAAGCATTAAATACTGATGACAAACACCAATCTCACTCACCTATGCAGCCGAGAGGACCGGCTAAAGCGCAGAAGAACGCAGAACGGACCATGTCGATCAGCTCGTCACCCTTTTTTCCCGATGCCTCGGCCGTGGCCGACGCTTTGTCACCACTGCCCGCAATGGCAGCGAGGTCCAGGGTTTCAGGACTAAACATCTGATAGCCGACCGGCGGAAGAAATAAGGACTTGGCAAATTCCTCCTCGCTAACTTTTGTCGTCGTCAGCTTAAGCGTTGCGGTACTTTTTTTGCCATTGCCCGACACTCGCTCATGGCGAACGCTCCCTTGCAACTGCAAGCCGAGAATTCCGGCATCATCCTGCTTTAACTGCTTCAACAGATTCCTGCCACCTGGTTGACGCATCACCACCTTGGCCACTTCCGGCCAAAGGCCGGGTCGCCAGGTGATATCTTCGCTCGTACACGAGGTTTCATCGAGGGTGCTGGTACGAGACTTGCCACTAGGTGCCGAGCTGGCCTTATCCATGACAAAATGCCTGGAGTAGCCGGAACAAGAGCGACCACCGCTGGTCGTCGTCTTGTCTGCTTTAAGCGCATAGTCCCTCAGGCTCAGGGTGAGGTTTAAACCATCGGCCGCATCGACGGATTCGACAGCGAGCATCGGCGAAAGAAAAAAGCGGACCAGAAAGTTACTCGGCACGACCTGACAGACTCCCTTGCGGTAGCGATCAAAAGAGCTGGTTTGGCCTGCTGTCGCCTTTGCAAGTACCTTGAGCTGAGCCTCATCAAGCTGGCCGCAAACATAGAGAGTACGACTATTATAGATGTAGTTAGTCTCATCCTTACCGCTACGGACGGTTAGATTAAAACGCGGCGGGTCAATACGCCACGTATGCACCGATCGGTAGCTGCTCGATTTTACATCCTGAACGTTGCCCGATGCGGTCGCCTCAATCGTTTGCGTGACAAGAACCCCGGCCTCGGCAACTACGGAGCCGAAGATGGCGAGAGTTGCGCTTGCCAATGTGAGGCTGCGGGTCAGGGCACTGCGGCGCACCCGAAGGACACCTCCCAATGAGGCGACGGCGTCCACCCCATACTTGAGGATGTGCCTTGAGGGGTGGTGCATGAAGCCTCCGCGTCTTTAATAAGGGAAGTCTTTATGATAAGTCGATTCGGAGTAAACATATGAGCATTTTGCCTAAGGCATGTACGAATGAGCCTTTACCGCACCCTGGCACGGCTTGTAACAAAACGTAAAAGGTTTAAATTTACGTCATTTTTTCGATAGTTAACTTCGATTCCGGTGATCTGCAGGCATGATCCACGCCTTGGGTAACTGTTGGGATATCTGCCAAATCGCCGGCAAATCACCAGTGAATGGGCGGCGACTCTATGGTTGGATTCAGCATCGACTTGCATTAGACTCGCCCGATGGACTTCTTAAACATATTTCTTCGTGTCCTTCGCCTTGGGCACTCTGAACGCCGTCTGATGCTGTTCTTCGGAGTGGCGGCCTTCGGCGTGGCGATTGCGCAAATCCTCGAGCCCATGCTCTTTGGCGACGTGATCGACGCCCTAGCAAAAGAGGGCCAATTTAGTCATTTTGTTGGACTCTGGGTATTGCTTGGCAGCTTCAACGCAGTGCTGAGCATCTTTTTGTCCATCGCCACGGACCGCTTCGCGCACCGGCAACGCCTTCGCGCCATGGAGTTGGCCTTTGGCCGGACGATTTCGCTACCCTACCGGTTCCACTCGCTTAACGGTTCGGGCCGAGCCGTGCGCACGATTCAATCCGGAACCGACCAGGTGTTCCACATCTCCCTGTCGTTCTTACGTGAGAACCTGATCGCAGTCGGTAGCGTCGTGGCGATGGTACCGATGGCCTTTTCGCTCGATCCGCGTATGGCGACTGCCCTTTTTGCCCTTGCTGTGGTGTATTGTTCATGCAACTGGGCGATCATTCGCAAGACGCATGTGCGTCAGGCCTTAGTCGAGCTCCAGCATCAAGACCTGACCTCGCGCCTCGTCGACGTCATGGGCAACGTCACGGTGGTGCGCAGCTTCACTCGGGTTAAGGATGAAGTTGAGCTGTTTCGCGGCATGATCCACAACGTCCTTCGGGCGCAATACCCGGTGTTAAATTGGTGGGGTACTTTAAACGTCATCACCCGCCTGGCATCGATGATTGCGATGGTGACGATCGTGGCCATCGGCTCGACCCTGGTGCACGGCGGACAGGCGACAGGGGGACAGGTCGTGACCTTTGTCGGCTTCTCCACCCTTCTCATCAGCCGCTTGGACCAGCTGTCCTCATTCATCAATCGCATCGTTGGCCAGATGCCAATCGTCAAGAATCTCTTTGATCTCATCGATCATGTCGATGTTGAAGACCTGCAACAGGATCACTTTCTCGAACCAGCGCTGCAGGGGCGGGTCGAGTTTGACAACGTCTCGTTTGCGTACGGCCGACGTGGCGCCAAAGCGCAGGGGGTTAAAAACCTCAGCTTTACTGTCAACCCTGGTCAGACCATCGCCCTAGTCGGACCGACTGGATCCGGCAAAAGTACCTGCCTGACGCTGCTACAGCGACTCTACTCGCCCGACCATGGCCGTATCCTGATCGACGGTCAAGACATCAGTACGCTCGACGTCAATACGCTTTGCGGCAGCATCGCCACCGTGTTTCAAGAGCCTGGACTCTTCAACCGGTCGATCTACGACAATATCCTGGTCGGTAAACCGCAAGCGACGCGGCTAGAAGTCGAAGAGGCCGCTCGCCGCGCCGACGCTCATGATTTCATTTGCGCCCGCCCCGGCGGCTATGACTTTATCGTCGGAGAGCGAGGCCTCGCACTATCCGGCGGCGAGCGCCAGCGCCTGGCGATCGCGCGAGCGATTCTCAAAGATGCCCCGATTCTATTGCTTGATGAAGCGACCAGTGCCTTGGATAACGAGACAGAGCGTAGGGTTCAAGCGACGATGGAGCGCCTCAGCGCCGGTAAAACCACCTTTGTCATCGCGCATCGGCTGTCGACGATACTCGGGGCCGACCGTATCCTGGTACTGTCTGATGGCCGGATCATCCAAGCCGGGACCTTCCAAGAGCTGCGCCGCGCCGAGGGTTTATTCGCCAGGTTGCTGCAGGCTGGTGGACTCGCCGAGGACTCCGCCTGGGCCAATGTTCGCCCTGACACGGCACAAACATCAAAGGCCGCCTATAGCAGCGGCCTCGTCAGCTAGTCTCATATGACTTGATCGAGACCTTGACGGTTTTCACGAACCCGAAGCGTTACCAGCTCCGCTGCCGCTACCGTTTGCCGTGCTAGGCAAAGTCGCAATCCCAGGCAGGCTGATGGCTCCACCAGCTCCACCAGCGACAACGCTTAAAATCTTCGACACCAGTGATGGATCTTCCGCCATCAGCTTCGCGAGGCCCTTATCAAGCACGGCTGCGATCTTTGGATTTTGCAGTACATCTGAGACCAATTGCGAATGTTTAGCAATGGTCGCGAGCACATCCTTGGGAATCCCCGTTTCGGCAGGTAGAGCTGGGTTGGACAGGATCTGAGTGAAGATTGCTGAACCGATTGGCGTGCCCAAGAACTTGCCGATCTGGGCCGTCGAAAAGCCGCTGACACCAAGCGTGGCCGCTAAACCACCAAGGCCTCCAGTCCCCGAGCTGCTGCCAAGGATCGTCGCCAAGGCTTTAGCAATGTCGGCAGACGGAGCTGACGCCGGCGCAGAAGCTGCCACCGTGTCTGGCGCCGGAGCCGGAGCCGAAGCCGGAGCAGTGACCGCGTTGCTGCTTCCATTACCGTTGGCGTTGGCGCCCTCTAGGTTGGACGACTTGACATTCACGTTACCCGTTTGCGCCTTCTTATCCGACGAGCAAGCGATCTGGGCGACGATTCCTAGGGCGATGATTCCGATCAATGTTGTATTTTTTTGCATCGTTGTTTACCTCTAAGACCCTTATCGGCTGCGTCGAGGCAAATCTTGAGGGCTTGCGAATAATTTTATATTTATCTCTATTTACGGATAGTTAGCATGCAGGCTAGGCTTAATTGCATAAATCCTGCCCTCCTGGTTCCCACTCTCCCAGTTGCGCGGAATCATAGCGGTGCCCAAAAACTGCGAGGCCGGGAAACAGGAGGGCAGGATTTATGCAACCAAGCCTAAAGGCGACCATATCAATACGGGCCGCAGCGGAAACGCCACCTTGCACGACTCTGTGCGGCGCATCACCTATGGGTCGATGATGAAATCAGCATGTGTCTGCCGTTTAGGACGCGGACCAATGGCCTTAAGTGCTCGATTCAACTCATCAAGATGAGAAGCGCGCAATTCTAAAACATGCTCGTTCGGCTGATAGGTCGAGCCGACCGGATAATCAACACCTGCTTGCCGCGACATCTCGATATGTCCACCTAAGATGTAGTCTAAGGGCCTAACGGCGATAAACGCCTGCAGGCGGTCGATACTGGTCCGGTAGGCGCCCCAG
>JAPLFX010000100.1 GCA_026390445.1 Pseudomonadota bacterium | reverse complement strand
TCATCACCCAATAAAAAAATTTATCATAACAACTCTCTTCTAATATTCTCTTGTTTGCCCTGTTGTCAGACCAGCCATCACATGTGAAAGGGATCTAAATGCCAGAGACCGTTGCCGTTCGCTCCACGACGAGAGCAGCATGTTCAACAGCTTTACTGCTAGCTGTCATCTTGCCCTTCGGTTGCAAAACCCCAGGATCCAATGGGTCCAGCACAGCAGGCGCGGCCAGCACCGATGTGAGTGGTGCCAAGGTCGGCGTCTTGCTCGCGTCGCACGGTGATATCGACGATACAGCGACCGAGCTGGAAGACTATATTAAAACGGCATTCCTAAACAATGTCGGCATTCCCCTAGCCTACTGGGCGAGACCCGCCGTCACCCAGCCGGCCTACTTAGCCTCGGTAAAAACCGTAAAGGCGCAATACGATATCATTGGTCCGACGCGCTACCGCGAAAACTCGCAATTACAAATCGAGGCTCTGCAAAAGGCGTTCAAGGATGCTGGGATGAACGCCAAGGCTTACTTCGGCTTCAACTTTGCCAAACCATATATTCATGACACCATGGCGCAAATGCAAAAGGATGGAATCAAAAAGATCGTCGTCTTCAATCAAGGTGCCCAATGCTCCTGGGCCTCTCAGGGCGAAAACATCGGCGACGTGCGCGACTACATGAAGGAACACCCAGAATACGATGCTGAGGTCATTGGCTATCGTCAGTACTCTGAAGACCAACGCTTTCGTGACCTGATGGTCGAGGTCGTCACACGCGACGCCAAGGCAAAATTCCCGGCCGCAAGCCCTACCTTTGTCTGCATCCTCGTCGGCACCCACGGCCTCCCAGTCGTCATGACCAAGGCCGGGGATCCGGCCATCGGCGAAATGAATCGGGCCTTTGATTACATGGTGACAAAGATGAAGCCATACCAGCTATATCATGGCTTCATGAACGATGACTTCATTCCAGGTGCCAAATGGGCTGATCCAAACACTGCGACGGTGGCCACCAAGATGCGCGCCGACGGTTGCCGCAATATTTTGCTGGATGGGCGCCTGTCGTTTACTGTGAATCACCGGGCTACGCTTTACGACCTGAATGTCGAAGCACGCAGGACCCTTGAAACCAAAGACAAGAACATCGATTGGCAGTCCAACCTGACCTGGTCCAAGCCAAAGGTTGAGCTTGCCAACCACTTTGATGGCGACCCAGGATTAGCAAGTCTCTATGCGTCCTTGACCAAAGAGGCGTTGGCCCGCGTTGGTGACATCGAGGTGATCAAAGAGCTTGGTAAGCCGGTGACACCAGCGCCGAAGAAAGAAGATTCCTGCAAGAGCATCGCACCCTAGACATTGGGGCAGCACTAAGGCATCCCATAGAACGAAGCCGCTGTCTTAATCTCATAAGTCCGCGCCATCCGCGCCTGCGCCTCGGCTAGTCCATCCATACCAAGGATCACCTCCTCACCCGCCGGAGCAAATTGAATGCGGGCGTAGTCCTTGCCATTCATGCGCACCGGCGCCGCTAAAGCTGCGCGCAGCTCACTCAGCGCGGCAATAGGCCGACCGTTGACCGTTGCCACCAACTTATGGCGCAGCTCGGTGTAGCCGCGATTAAATGGATCGGCGAGAACCCGCACCAGAAAGATCCTACGGGTGTCCGCCTGGGCCGTGACCTTGTTGGCAAAGTTAAGCGTAAACAACAGGTCGCTAGGCGCAATGTCACGCCAATCCTTACCCCACTGCTTCAGGTAGTCTTGGGACAACTCTCGAAACACCAAACCAGCAAAGATCAGGTGCGGCTGTGGCTCACCGTAGCTGTAGGTGACCACCGGCGCCCGGTTGGAATCAAAGCGTTGTAGCGGTGCTTGCACCGTGAACTCACGCCCCTGGCGCAGCCCCTTAAGCACCAGTTCGTCGCCACCAAAGCGCCGGTTGAGCAGATACTTGAGGTGAACCTTGCCCCACGTCGGATGCGTGACAAAGCCCTGTTCGCTGACGGCGACCCCATCGACCGCAAGGACGACATCGTTGGTCTGCAGTTTGCCAAGAAAAGGGCTGTTGGCAAACACCTCGGCGACCCGAACGCCGCCAGAGGCCGAACCGGCACCGATGAGCCGCCTGGTATCCGGCGATAGCAACGGTTCAAGCTGCACGCCCATGGCCGGAAAGCCGCGGTACGACTGGTCGTGACGGTCGCTGAGGAAGTGCCGGATGAGCAGCATCGGGGCCGCCTGCACGAAATTTTGGTCCTGCCCAGTCGTGAGGCCGACCAGCTTGCCGTGTAAAAACACTGGTTCGGACCAACCCAGGCCGTTTTGCTGCACCTTTAACGCATAGGAGATCAATCCATAAGCACTCGTCGCCGCACCAATGACGGCCACCTCCTGGAGGCTAGCCGGTAGACGGCTCAGCTGGTAGGCATCACGACCTTTAAAGATCTCGACGCTTTCATCCATGCCGATGTCCTCACCCAAGGTCACCGCCTTGGTTGCCAAAAGCTGCGCCGTTGCGACTGGCTTTACCAGCGCCAAGTTGACTTCGTAGTCGACGAAGACCAAGGTGGCTTCGCCGCGTTCGGTACTGCCAAAGCGCTGCATCTCGATGAAGATCGCGTTTGCCACCGTGTTCGCCGTGGTCAAAATCTCACCATTGGGCAAGACCACCCCGAGGAATTCCTGCTGCACCGTATCCTCGCTCTGCCACGGCGAACTCGGATCAACCTCGCGCTTTGACACATGCAGGCGCACCACCTGGTCTTCGTAGCGGATGGGCGCAGCCGCGAAAGCGCCCGACTCACCACAGACAAAGAGCAGCAGGCAGATGCCAAGCCACAACCTCAAGGGCGACCCTCCCCTTCAGTGCCATGCAGGGCCCCGTCATCGCTGGCCCCGTTCAGCCAGCGGTCCGGCACGACCCCGTATTTGGCGTTGATGATGGCATTGCGGCTGAGCACTTTAGCACGACCCAGGACGATCTGATCTTGATTGCCAAAGAATTGAATGGTGGCAAACTCGCCAGTGCCGGTGCTTAGGGCCTGGGCGAAAGCCTCCATACTCAGGATTGTCTTGCCGTCCACAGCACGAACGACACCAAATAGCTGATTGGGGACATAGGCATTCACCCCGTCGGGTAAGCGCTTGGCGAGGACGATGATGTCGCGGTTGGCGGCAAAGTCGGGCAGGTAGACGGCGTCGCTTTCGAGGTAACGCAGCAGCAACGGTGCATCACGATACCAGCGGTCGCCCCAGGTTTGCAGAAAGTTGCGTGACAGGACCGTAAACACCAGGCCAGCATAAACAAAATAGCGCGGATGCTTGGCGTAGATGTGATCCGTTGCGTGATGCGGCAACGATGGTTTAACGGGGACTTCGATCTTCAGGTTTTGCCCGTCGCGCAGCACTTGAAAGACGACCTTGTCACCCATCAGCTTTAAATCAAAGATCGTCCGAAAGTCGACGCGCTCGCCGCTGTAGCTCACCTTAGCATCCACACCGATCGGCTGATCATCGATGGCGAGCAGGATATCTCCAGGTCGAATCAGTGTGGCGGTTGGCGCCCAGGCACTGACAAAGGCCACGGTGACGCCACCGCTGTCGGGGCTAAGTCCATAAAAGGCCGCTGTTGATGGATTGAGCAAGGCGCCGTCCATGGTCGTCAATCCATCGTCAGGATGCCCTTCATAGCGGCCGTTGGCGATATCGCGCAAAAACCGCCGCACCACCGGCGTCGGGATGATATATCCGGTGCTCTGCGCCTGACTGATGGACTGAAAGGCAACGCCGATCACCTGCCGTCCTTGGACGACTGGCCCGCCGCTATTGCCTGGATTGATCGCCGAGTCGACTTGCACCAGCAGGTGGCGGGCATTGGCATGGTGGATATAGCGATGGTAGCTGATCCGCGAGACGATGCCTTCGGTGATCGACAGCTGCTCCCCACCCGCCGGAAAGCCGATGGTCGACACCGGGGAGCGGAGCTTTGGCAGAGAACCAAAGGACATCGGCTCCAGCTTTAGAACGGCCTTGATCCCTTCGGGCTCCACCGGCTCCAGCACCGCCAGATCACAATCATGAGCGATAAACCGCACCCGAGCCGCGATAGGGGCTGCATCGCCATCGCGCAGGACGGTGACAAACGAGGCATTCGCCACGACGTGCGCATTGGTGAGGATGCGGCCTTCACCGATATAAAAACCGGTGCCCGAGCTATGCGCGGATGGCAAACGCTTCCATGGCTCGGTCAGGCTCGGCTCATCGGCGATGACCTGAATCTTAAAGATCGAAGAGCGTAGCGCATTGAGATTGAGCGCCGCGGCTGGAGCTGCGTGTACAAGCAAAAGGACGCAAAGAAGCCGGCACACCATCGGCATAAACCGCATGCATTATCCCCGCAGCTGACGCCATGCGGCGACTGAGTTGGCCTGAAGATAGGGGTTGGTGGTCTTCATCTTGGCGAGGGTGGCATGCGTTGCAGGATCATAGTGATGGCCGGGATAGACCACCGTCTCGTCAGGAAGCTTGGCTATTTTATTGGTGAGGCTATCGTAAAGCTGATCGGCATTGCCGCCTGGTAGATCGACTCGACCGCAGCCGGTGATAAACAAAGTATCACCGGAAATCAGGTTGCCCTGGCAGAGAAAGCACTGGCTACCCGGGGTGTGCCCTGGCGTGTGGATCAGGGTGATATCGACCCCACCGACGGTGACTTTGTCGCCGCTGACGCAAGGCTTAAAGTCGCCTCGCGACAGGCCTGTGACCTGCATGATGCCCGCCATCTCGTCCTGCTGGACATAGATGGGCAATGGCTTATCAGCGACGAGCTCGGCGACGCCCTGGATATCGTGTCCCCACAGGTGCCCACCACAGTGATCTGGATGGTAATGGCTGACGAGTGCCCCAACCACTTCCATGCCGTCGGCCTCGGCTGCGGCGCGAATCGCCGGCACGTCCCAAGCAGGGTCAACCGCCAAGCACTGCTTGGCGCTACGCGAACCGATCAGGTAAGCGAAGTTCGCCATCGGTCCAACACTCAGTTGTTTTAAATAAAGATCAGACATAGCCGAAGACTACCCCGCAGCAGGCGGAACGTCAAATCGTCCCATCGTCCAATCGCTCATGAAAGCCCAGTCGGCCCTACATCCTCAGGTTGAAGGCTACTCGCTCAGGGAGTTAAGATTCAGCGACATCTTCAACAAAGAAGACGTCGTGACAGCCGGACACATGGCCGAATTGGCCGGAATGGACACCGCCGGCACCGTCGGGAAGACGTTTGACACGGTGATGACGTCATAGGTTGTCGTGCCACCGACGATCTTCGCCATGCTAAATGAGTAGGCATTTTGCGCATTCATCGAGCAGGCGTAGAGGACCTCGCCATTGGTATCGATGTACTTTTGAAAGCGCAATTCGAGCTCGGCGGCCATGGTGGGAAAGTGGTTCTTGATTTCATCTCTGGTGCAGCACCAGCTCACCAAGCCATCAACACAATCACTCGGCTGAGAACCGCCGTTGACCACTGCACGCCAAGCTTGGTTGGCAGTCTGACATTGCTCGAGCGTCTTCGATCCGGTGGGCGACCCCCCAATGTTGCCGTTGGATGACCCAATGGAGCCACCTGTTCCTGCGCCATTGCCAGCCCCCGTACCAGCACCGTTGCCGTTAGGAACGACGCTGCCACCTCCACCCCCGAGGGTGTTTGGCACGGCGTTGGCCGACCCACCTGTACCACCACCGTTGCCCACTGAGGTACCTGCGCCATTGGCTGCCGGGACGGTGGCCGCTGGTGCGGCGGGGGTACTGGTACTGGCGACCGCTCAACGGGACATCCCCGCTCGTTATCCGACTTATCGGTAGGTCCGGATGCAAAGTTTAAAGATTATTTTTACCTAGGTCATATCAGTGGGATAGCTTGATTCTTCATCGCTATCTCAGGGAATTTGCTTGAGTTTAACGCGGTTGGCCTGTTAGATAGGCAGCCGTAGATTATTGGACCAAGGAGAGCCCCATGGCAAAGAAGCAGAATCGCGAGCTAATCCGTCTCGTCTCCAGCGCTGAGACCGGCTATTTCTATACGACGCGCCGCAAAAAAGGCCGCGACAAACTCGAGCTGAAGAAGTTCGATCCAGTCGTGAAAAAGCACGTCATCTTCAAAGAAGCCAAAATCAAGTAACAGCACCGTGGCCCAGGTCGCCGAAAAGCACCTGGGCCACAGTTGTTTGTTTTTACTTAGGTCGGGCGAACCATATCTTCGGGGCGAACGAATTTGTCGAAGTCAGCAGCGCTGATGAGGCCGAGTTTCGTCGCAGCTTCCTTGAGCGTGGTGTTCTCCTGATAAGCTTTCTTGGCCACTTTGGCGGCGTTGTCATAGCCGATGACCGGATTTAGGGCGGTCACCAGCATCAGCGATTGATCGACGTGCCGCTTGATCATGTCGCGATTGGCTTCGATGCCGACGACGCAATTGTGGTTGAAGCTGTTCATCGCGTCGGCCAGCAACCGGGTCGATTCGAGCAGGTTGTGGATCATCACCGGTTTGAACACGTTGAGTTCAAAGTGGCCGTTGCTTCCAGCCACGCCGATCGTCACGTCGTTACCCATGACCTGGCAGGCGACCATGGTTAAGGCCTCGCACTGGGTCGGATTCACCTTGCCGGGCATGATGGAACTGCCGGGCTCATTCGCCGGTAGGATCAATTCACCGATACCACTGCGCGGACCACTGCCGAGCAGTCGGATGTCGCTGGCGATCTTCATGCACGCGACAGCTAGTACCCGCAAAGCTCCGCTCGCGGCGACCACCGCATCATGGGCGGCAAGGGCGGCAAACTTATTTGGCGCCGTGCGAAAATGATAACCGGTCAGTTGCGCCAGCTTGGCCGCGACTTTGACCGCGTAATCGGGATGCGTGTTGAGGCCGGTGCCCACGGCGCTACCGCCGAGCGCCAAATCGTAGAGGCCATCCACGGCCTCGCCAACCTTCTTCTCTGCAAACTCCAACTGCGCAGCGTAACCAGAGAACTCCTGGCCTAAGGTCAACGGCGTCGCATCCATCAAATGCGTGCGCCCGATCTTGACGATGTCTTTAAACTCATCGGCCTTCTTTTGCAGGACTAAACGCAGCGCCACCAGCTCCGGCAACAGACGAGTCTTAAAGTCGCTCACCGCGGCGACGTGCATAAAGGTGGGAAAGGCATCATTGGACGACTGCGACATATTGACGTCATCGTTTGGATGAATCGGCTGCTTCGAGCCGACCTTGCCGCCAGCCAACTCGATGGCACGGTTGGAGATGACCTCATTGGCGTTCATATTGCTTTGCGTACCGCTGCCGGTCTGCCAAACGACCAAAGGGAAGTGCTCGTCGAGCTTGCCATCAATGACCTCGTCGCAGGCCTTGACGATCAGCTCGCACTTGGCGCTGGGCAGCTTACCCAGCTCCTGGTTGGTCAGGGCCGCCGCCTTTTTTACCAGACCGAAGGCCTTGATCATGCCGCGTGAAAAACGGTGCCCGCCGATTTTGAAATTCTGTAGGGAACGCTGCGTCTGGGCACCCCAGTATTTACCGGCATCGACCTCGATCTGGCCCAGGGAATCGCTCTCAAGACGGCTGCTCATAACTGCTCCTTCGGTTCAGTTGCGGCCGGCGGCACAGCCAGCGCGCGGTAGTAGGTGTAAAAAAACACGATCGGCACCACATACAGCAAGGCCGAGGCCAAACCTACCGACAAGCTGAGCGCTAGGCCGGTGCTGCGCGGGTCAAGGCCGAGAAAGTCAGGCAAGCCTTCGCCAGCCAGCTCCAAGCAGAGCGGCAGGGCATAGACCACCGCACCGCAGCCAATCACCGTCCAGCGCCGCGACTTGACCAGGGCCGTGCTGCGCTGGCGCGCATAGAACGGGCTGAAGCCCTCGATGACCACCACCGGATCGATGAAGGCAAAGCGCGGCAGCGCCAGCACCAGTCCTATGAGACCAAAGGGTATCAGCAGGTAGGGCTGCTGGATTTTAAACAGCGCCATGACGATATAGGCAGGGAGCACGGTTGCGACCAACCAGGCCAGCGTGATGAGACTGACCCCAACATAGGCGACAAATAGCCGCGACCAGTAGGTCGTCGATGCCTGCAGTGCAGCCCATAGTGACGGCCGCTCTCCCTGGTAGCCGCGGTGCAAGATCCAGACGATGCACCCATTGAGCGCGGGCATCAGCAGTACATTCAGCAAGCCGATGCCCTTGTCGGCATCGTCGGGCGCTAGCCCGAGGACCAGTACGGCCAGGGCATCGAGGCAAAGAAGGGGGCCAACCAGCAGCAAGACCAGCGCCAGCAAGGTCCTGCCATGCCGCTTGAGCAACTGCCCTGTCTCGCGCCACTGCTGCATCATGAGCTGGTCGTGCATCGGTCCTCTCGGTTAAGCGACGTCGGCCTGATTTAACCACAAACTCCGCCGGTCGCCCAATTAGAATGGCGCCCGAGGCGCCCATGGGCTAGAAAAGGACGATGAAGCGTACACGACCTATCGCTACAACGATGCTCTTGGGAGCCCTCCTATGGACGCCGCTTTGCCGCGCGCAAGACAGCGGCAGCCTGGGGCTTTTTGATGCGACCGTGCAGACCGTCCAGACCCAGGTCGGCGCATCGGCCAAGGCTGGTGGGGCCTGGTCCACCGAAGCCGGCAAGATGCGCCAGGAGCTGCTCGAGCACGGGGCTAAGACCGGCGAAGCACAAGTGCAATTGGCCCTGGAGCAACTGCTGGCGAAATTGGACGTTGGTCGCGTCGAGCTCCTTAGCGTCGACGAGCAGCGCTACTGGACCTACCTTTCTGCCTTTAGCGGCCAGCTTGACGGCGCCCCACTGCGCCACATCGGCGCTTGGTACGAGCGTCACGGCAAGCACTGGTTTATCACCCGAGTCATGGCCGACGGCCCGGCGGCTCGTGCTGGACTCGTGGCGGGAGACGAGATGCTGCAGGTCAATGGGCAGCCGTTTAGCCCGGTGAACAGTCTGCAAAGCCTCGCTCCGGATGCGATGGCCCAGGTGACCTATCAGCGCTTGCCCTGGAGCAAACCAAAGACGATCAGCGTGTCCACGGAGTTCAGCAGTCTGCAGACCAGCCTGCTGCGCGAGATGACCCACGGCCAAAAGATCCTGAGCAGCAAGCAAAAGCGCATCGCCTATCTGGCCTTGCCGATGAGCTCAAACGCAGCCTTTCGCACTGCCCTGCTGCAGTTTGCCACCCAGGCGCAGATGCAGTCGGACGCGATGGTCCTAGACTTGCGCGGCGACTACGGCGCGGTCGGGTTAACCTACAGCGAAGCCTTCTTGTCGCCACCGGCTGGCCCCGGGGCGCAGCCGGCCGCGCAGGTCACGCCCTATACTAAACCACTTGTTGTATTGATCGATCACGGCACCAGCGGCGGCCGGGAAAACCTCGCCTGGCTGCTTAAACATCGGCACCGCGCGGTGATCGTTGGCCACGCCAGTGCCGGGCAGATGAACCCCGTCCAAGCAGCCGAGGTCCTCCCAAGTCGCTACTTACTGGTCACCCCAGCCAATGTCGGAGGTCAGACGCTGGCGGCGCGCGGCGTGAATCCAGACATTATCAGCGATCCACCGCATATCTTCACCGCTGGCCACGATCAAGCGCTCGATGTGGCACTGAGTCAGGCAGCGGATCTTGCGCCATGAGCGCAGACGGGACGCCCCGTCCTGACAAGAAGACACTGTATGAGCAAATCGGCGCCGATTTTATCCGCGCCGCCCTCACCGAATTCTACCAGCGTGCATTTAGCGACATGATCATCGGCCACTTTTTCTTTGGCAAAGACATCGTTCACATCACCGAGCAGCAGATCGCCTTTGCCACCGGCATGCTCGGCGGCCCACGGCTTTATCGTGGCAAGGCCCTAGGTGCGGCCCATCTTGACCTTAAACTCCGTCCACCGCATTTCGGCCGGCGCCAAGTTCTGATGTACGAGGTCTTGTCGGGAATGGGATTAGATGCGGAGCTGTGCCAAGGTTGGTTGGCTCTGGAAGAGCAACTGCGCGGTGTGGTGATGCCAGCGCGCGCAGTCGTTCCGAAATAAAGGCTGGCATAAAGTCCAAGATAGCCGAAGATAGCCGGAGATCACCGAGTCCGTCGGACAAACGAACATACACCAGGAGAATGCGATGCTTTATGATGTCACAGTCGTCCAGTTCACCAAGATGTTAAACAACCTTAGCCGCATTTTGGATAAGGGCGAGGCCTATGCTGGCGGCAAAAAATTTGACGCTGAGGTGTTGCTGCAGTCGCGTTTGGCCCCAGACCAATTCAACCTCCTGCGCCAGGTTCAGATCGCCTGCGACACCGCTAAGTTTGCCGCCGCTCGCTTGACCGGCAAGGAGGCGCCAACCCACGCCGACAACGAGAAGACCGTCGCCGAGCTAAAAGCACGTATTGAGCAAGTCACCACCTATTTGCGCACCTTCAGCGCGAAGGACTTCGCCGGTGCTGATGAGCGCCGCGTGACGACCCCACGCTGGAATGGTAAATACCTCACCGGCGCCGAGTTCGCCCTTCAGCATGCTATCCCTAACTTCTACTTCCACCTCACCACGGCCTACGCGGTGTTGCGCCATAACGGAGTGGATGTGGGCAAGAGCGACTACCTCGGCGAGATGCCCTACAAAGGTCCGTAAGGCGGGGGGCCAGTGCCCCTCCTCTAACAGGTGTTAAGGATTCGCAGTGGTAAAAAACCCTTCGGAGCTTTCTTTTGCTCATTTAAGGCCTCTACCGGTGAGTCAACGGGCGCAGCAATGTCATCCGTTTATCAAGCAGGTGATTGAGGTATCGGAGCAGTTGGTACAACCTTCGTCTATCGTTATATTTGGCTCGAGGGCCCGCGGCGATCAAACCCATGGATCGGATATCGATATCGCGATCAAGGGGGTGCAAGATGATACGGGGTGGGCAAAGCTGGCCTCGATCTTGGAAGAACACGGGCAAACATTGTACGCTTTCGACCTGGTCAGGTATGAACAGGTATCCCCCGCCATGCAGGCAAATATTGATCGTGAAGGTATTTGTGTCTATGAGCAGCCGAGAAAAGATCAAACAAGGCCAGGTCAATCTTAGCAGAGCATGCGGCGAGCTAACCCAGTTTATTAGCGAAAGCACTGGTCGGAGGATTGAAATCGCCGGTGTTATCCAGGCGTTCGAATTTACTTTTGAAACATGTTGGCACCTGTTTCAAAAAATAGCCGCCTACCAGGGCACCGATGCCGCCATGCCGCGTCTGGCGATTGCCGCCGCGTTCCAGATGAACCTGATCCAGGACGAGGGTGTTTGGTTGCAGATGATGAAAGATCGCAACAGAACATCCCACACCTACAATCAGGAAACGGCAAAAGCCATCTATGACGCTATCGTAGCCTCTTATGCACCCGAGATCGCGCGCGTGATCGATGCCATTCAAGACTATTTTTTGCAGCAGCCTTAATCGACCTTGGTGACAATGGACTGGGGACAAAGCGCTGCGCCCGGACGCCCAAGACCCTCCTGAACGCATGGACCCTATGCAGTATGGCCATCATCTTTCGTGACACATTATTTGCCCAGCACAACACTGGCCGCCATCCCGAAAACGCCGCGCGTCTTGCGGCCATCGACGAGGCTTTGGCGGCCAGCAGCCTGTTGGATCGCTGCACCATTGGACCAGTGAGTGTCCTTGCGGCCAAAGACTTGCTCCACGTCCACACCGCCGACGTCGCACAAAAGGCCCAGACTGTTGCTGCTGAAGGCGGTGGGCATCTTGATGCTGACACCGTGGTCTCAGCGGCATCCTACGACGTGGCACTTGCAGCTGCCGGCACGGTTGTGGCCGCGGTTGATGCGGTCATGAGTGGCCAGCACCGCGAAGCGCTATGCCTCATCAGACCACCTGGTCACCATGCAACACCCAGTCGCAGTATGGGCTTTTGCCTCTTCAACAATGTTGCCCTAGCCGCAGAACAGGCGCGCCGGGTGCATCAGGCTGGCCGCATCCTGATCGTCGACTGGGATGTGCATCACGGCAACGGCACGCAGGATGTCTTTTATCAACGCCCAGATGTCGTGTTTTATAGCATCCACCGCGCACCACCGTTTTACCCAGGTAGTGGCGCCGCGGATGAGGTTGGTAGCGGCAAAGGCCGCGGCGCGACGATCAATGTACCGGTCGAATACGGCATAGATAGACAGGCCTATCTGAGATTATTCGCGGCAGGCTTAGAGCGGTCGCTAGCTGTCGCAAAGCCCGACCTAATCATCATTAGCGCTGGATTTGACGCACACCGACTCGATCCAGTCGGCAATCTTGGGTTAGAGGCAGAGGACTTTGGCGCCATGACTAAACTGGTTTGTGACGCTGCATCTCATGCCTGCCAAGGTCGCATCGTCAGTTGTCTAGAAGGCGGCTATCACCCGCAGGCTTTAGGAGCTTCGGTGGTGGAACACCTTAGAGAACTAACATCATCATCGACGGACAACTGATCAGGCCTTAGGGACTGTTTTTAGATTGGTTTGGAGAGTTTTAACACAAGCGAAAGGCCAAAACCCAAAGGCTAAAGGGCTGAGTTCAAAGCTCGTCCAGCCAGCTCATCAAATCGTCAGATTAGCATGAGAGAGGGATCACCTGGCCGAGCTT
>JAPLFX010000022.1 GCA_026390445.1 Pseudomonadota bacterium | reverse complement strand
CAGGATTACTGGTTTAGGCCGGTCGGCTGGGGCCAGTTTCGTGACGTCATCTTACCAGGATTTACTTTGAGCCTGGGCATCATCACCATGATGACTCGCTACATGCGCAGTCAAATGGTCGATGTCGCCTTCGCCGAGTTTGTCCGCACGGCACGCGCGAAAGGTGCATCCACCCTTCGCGTCATCACCTTGCATCAAATTCGCAACGCGATTTTACCGGTGGTCTCGCTGCTCGGCCCGATCTTTGTCGGCGCCATCTCTGGCTCGCTATTGATCGAAAACGTCTTTGGCGTACCTGGTCTGGGCGCGGCTTATTTTAACTCGATCAGCAACAGCGACTACAACGTCCTCATGGGCCTAACGGTATTTTACGGCGGCTTCTTCATCGTTATCAACCTGATCACCGATATTGTTTACGGCCTGATCGATCCACGCATCCGGTTCGGATAGGACTATGCCGACTATGATCCAACCTCCACTTAACGCGGAACCTTCGCCGATGCGTCCGATGCCAGAAGAGCTATTTCTGCCGCTCGCGGCCGAGGCGACGGGTGCGGAAATGATCTCACGCCCAGCGTTGTCCTACTTCGAAGACGCCTTCTTGCGCCTGCGTAAAAACAAGCTGGCGATGATCTCTTTGACCATCATCGGCCTAGTCACGGCAATTGGCATCGCCGGCCCGTGGTTCTTCCCAGCCGAAGAAAACGGCGTACCCTACGCCAATCATCAAAACTCCAACGACATCGACCAAGGGCCAAGCTGGGGTCATAACCTTGTGGTGGTGGACGACTTCGCGCCAGTCCCAGAAGACTTGATCGACCTGACCTATGATCTCAAGGCGCCGCTGAAAAAGGCCGCTGATCTGACACCGGTCGGTAAGTTGAACGTGGCGGGTGTCGCCAGCGTCAATGGCGTCTTTCTCAATTGGGACATTGAACCCGGTGTTTCCGGATATATGGTGTACCGACTCTTGGTACCAGAGACTGGCTTTGATACCAAAGAGCTAGTCAGCGGCACGATCGAACGCGGTGTTGGCATCGGCGAGATCAATACTCCGGCCCAGCATTCCTACAACGACGGCCTCGGCCTTGACCCTTCCGCCACCTACGCCTACTCCGTACTACCGTTCGTCACCGACCCGCAGTCGGGCGAACGCACCTACGCTGCTGAAGCAGCCGTGGTGCAAACCGCACTGATCAACACCATCAAGCAGTCGGATGCCCAGTCGATTCAACCTGGAGTCGCCGTCGGCGCAACGCTGCGCGGCAGAGCCCATCCCTTTGGCACCGATGGCCTTGGACGCGATGTTTTGGCGCGCATGATTCAAGGCACCCGGGTCGATATGCTCCTGGCTCTGCTCGTGCCGACCCTGTGCATCGCCATCGGACTCCTGTTTGGCGCCTTCTCCGGATTGGTCGGCGGTAAGGTCGATACCCTGTGTATGCGGATCGTTGAAATCGTCGATAACTTTCCCGACCTGCTGATCTTTATCATCCTTCAGGTCGCGATCGGCAAAGGCCTGCTCAGCTTAGTCATCGCGCTGAGTGCTTTCAGCTGGGCTGGATTCGCCCGCCTGGTTCGTGGCGAGGTGTTGCGTATGCGCGAGCTGGAATTCGTCCAGGCATCGCGCCTTCTTGGCGCTCCGGTCAGCCGCTTGATCGCCCGGCATATCGGTCCGAACTTACTCGGCTTGATCATCATCGCCTGGTCCGCTCGCATCCCTGGCGTGATCGCCTCCGAAGCGTTTTTGTCGCTACTTGGCCTGGGCCTGGAACAACCAACGCCGTCATGGGGTAACGTCGTCTTTGACGCCGCGCGCCGCCTCCAAGTCAATCCGGTGCAGTTCTTCCTGCCGGCTGCGGTGCTCGGCATTACCCTGCTTGCCTTCTATTTATTGGGCGATTCCATGCGCGATGCCTTCGATCCTAAACTACGCGGCCGGACTTAAAGGAGGCCAGGGTGACGCAACCAATAACAACCTCCACACCGCAAAAGAAAGCGCTGGGCAATGTCCTGCTCGCCGCCCGCGACTTAGCCGTAAACTTCGCCGTGCATAAAGGCGAAGTACAAGCGGTCCGTAAGGTCTCCTTTCAAGTGCAGCAAGGTGAGACGCTGTGTATTGTCGGCGAGTCCGGATCCGGCAAGTCGGTCACGGTGCAGACGATCCTTGGCCTACTACCGACGCCACCCGCGCGCGTCACCTCTGGTGAGATCCTCTACGACGGTAAGGATTTGCTCAAGCTAAGCAACGCGGAGCTGAGAAAAGTCGCCGGCGGTGACATCGCCATGATCTTCCAAGATCCGCTCGTCAGTTTAAATCCGACCATGACGCTGGGCGACCAAATCGAAGAGTCGTTGATCCTCCACCGTACGTCGATGACCCATGCTGAGCGTAAGGCTCGCGTACTCGAGTTAATGGAGCTGGTTCATATACCAGAGCCTGCGAAGCGAATGCGGCAGTTTCCACATGAACTTTCCGGAGGGATGCGCCAGCGTGTGATGATTGCGATGGCCTTGGCTTGCAATCCTAAACTGCTCATCGCCGACGAACCAACGACGGCCCTCGATGTTACGATCCAGGCACAGATCTTGGCCTTGATCCAAGAACTCTCGCAACGTCTAAACATGGCGACGATTCTTATCACCCATGACCTAGGCGTGGTGGCAAAGATGGCCGACCGAGTCGCGGTCATGTACGCTGGTAAAATCGTCGAAGAAGGCACCGTCGATGAGGTCTTCTACCGCCCTAAACACCCATACACCTTAGGGCTCAAGCGGGCGATGCCGCGTGACGACACCCATGCGTCAGTACCGCTGACCCCCATTCCCGGCACTCCCCCGGACCTATTTCAGCCGCCAAAGGGCTGCGCCTTTGCCCCGCGCTGCGGCGCGGCCATGCGCGTTTGCGCTGAGCAGCAGCCACCAGAGCTAAAGTTTGGCAGCAGCCGGACGTCGTGCTGGCTTCACCACCCTCAAGCCTTACGCCAGCGCGAAAGCTACGGCATCGCGCCGCTTGCGCCGCAAACCGTGGCCGAAAAAGTGCCGCCCGTGGGAGGTTCGCTATGACCATGCCATTGGTCGATGTACGCAACTTGAGTAAACAATTTAATATGGGCCACGGCGTCTATCTGCACGCTGTCGACAAAGTGTCCTTTAGCATCAATGCCGGCGAGACTCTCGGCCTGGTCGGTGAGTCAGGCTGCGGCAAATCCACACTCGGGCGTATCCTCGTGCGCATGTATGACCCAACCGGCGGCGACCTGCTGTTTGACGGGCAGTCGATGGCGGGCAAATTAAACAGCAAAGCCCGTAAGCGATATTCACGTCAGGTGCAGATGATCTTTCAAGATCCCTTTGCCTGCTTAAACCCACGCATGACGGTCGGCGACATCATCGCCGAGGGTCCAGATATTCATGGACTATGGCCGCGCCAAGAGCGCCAAGACCGGATCAACTCGTGGTTGCAGCGAGTTGGTCTGATGCCGGAGCATGCCTTTCGCTTTCCCCATGAATTCTCCGGCGGCCAGCGCCAGCGCATCGGCTTAGCTAGAGCCTTGGCCCTTGAGCCAAAATTCATCGTCTGCGACGAACCGATCTCGGCCTTAGATGTATCGATCCAAGCCCAGGTCGTTACCTTGTTGCAGGACCTGCAACAAGAAATGGGCCTAACCTACCTGTTTATTGCCCATGGTTTGAGCATGGTTCGCTACATCTCGACCCGCATGGCGGTGATGTACCTCGGGCAGATCATCGAAATTGGGCTGTCGGACGACGTCTTTCTCAAGCCCATGCATCCCTACACCCAGGCCCTGGTCGCGGCAAACCCCCTGCCTGATCCGATTCGGGAGCGCCAACGCCACGACCCCCTGCTCACGGGCGAGCTACCAAGTCCCCTTAACCCACCGCCCGGATGCCGCTTTTCCAGCCGCTGCCCGATGGTGACGGCGGCCTGCCGACAGGAAACGCCGACGCTTCGGGAGATCGCTCCAGGCCGCTTTGCCGCATGTCTGAAACTATGACCCCAGCACCGATGCGGGGACCGACCCACCGGGACGAAACGGAGCAGCGTCAAGAAAACAGCACTTGCGCTAAGCCTGACAAAAGGCGAACCTTAAGGCATCGGTCACGAGGCCTCAGTGCCGCCTGTGAACAATGCACGGCGGTGTCGATGTAGGGCCAAACATTCCGTAGGCCCTTCAGTAGACAACAAAGCTCTCAAATTGAGCGCGGGCCAATGGACCATCACACACATCCTCAACACGCGAGGATGAAGCGGGAGAGACGCATTGAGGCGAGGGCGCCGAGGACGCGGCCGTTCAGCAGGCCAGCGTACCGCCACTAACGTGCAGGTAAAGGGCAAATCCCATCTCACCGGTCTAACCGGTGCTTTGGCGCCCGACATCGACGGCCAAGTGCGGATACGAGGAGAGGGTTATTTTCGCCAAGGCCGAGTGGTGCTTTCAAAAGCCACCGCGGAGCGCTTGAATGCCGAGGTCAAAGGCAAGAGCGGTGATTATCACGTCACGCTCGATATGGCTTTTGACGAGAAGAATCAGCGCACCTCCGTCAGCGGACTGTGCGATTGTCCGTTTTACGGCGGCGGCAAAGGCTACTGCAAACATATCTGGGCGGCGATTTGCCTGGCCGATGGGACGCCGGATTGCGAGTTTCGCGCCACCGCTGGCCACCCGGTCGGTTTTCTTTCGCGCTTCACCAGCACGACCGCACCAAGTCGGACGCGGCCAGTCGTTAGTGCCGAGCCTGACACCTCGGGGCGGATTCGAGCCTTTTCGGCGACGGCACATACCATTCCCCAGCCGAATAAAGAGCCTGAGCCGCACAAGCGACCTGTGCACCATCATCAGCATGCCAATGGCAACGATCAGGTCTCGTGGCGAGAGGCGCTCAAGCTGGTTGGTCACGCGCAACGCGACATCGTCGAGGTGCGTTCGCGCGCCGGCACCAAGGGCCAGGCGCAGGATGTTTACTACATCATCGATGCTGATAGCAGCCGCAAGAGCGGGCTTTTGACGGTCTTGGTCTTTCGTAGGGCCGGAGCCGAAGGTGAGCCGGGCGAAGGTCAGATTATTCCTGTGCCCATCGATCTGCGCGCCCTCGATGCCTTTGTAGAAGGCCCGGACCGCGATATTCTACTGCATTTCTTTGGCGTCGCGACCAGCACGCTGATGCGCTCGGGAGCCTGGGACGAAGGCACGGCACCGCTGCGCCCGCGCGGTCACTCCTTTGCCATCGCCGAAACCCTGCGTCCCTACCTGCTCGAACAAATGGCTGCGACGGGACGCCTGGGTTGGCTGACTGTCGACGATGCCAAACTCGAAGGTCATGCACCGCTCGATCTCGCTACGTTCAAGGCGTTGCGCTGGGACGCACAGGAACCATGGGTGTTTCGCCTGGCCGTTGCTGTGCGTAAGCAAGACCGTACCTGGATCTTGCGCGGCGAGTTTAGACGCGGCCGCATTACCGTGCCGCTGAGTGACACCTTGCTCGCCTTTGCTGACGGCATCGCCGTATTCAAAGATCGACTAGTCCGCACCACGCTGCCTGATCCACGCCTGTGTGCCTGGATCACCACGCTTAAACAAGTTCAAACCATCAAGGTCCAGAAGGCCGATCAAGCCGCTTTCTTGCGAGGTTTTGTCGACCTGCCCAGCGCACCGCCGCTGGATCTACCGAGCGACAGCGGCTGGCGGATCGTCGTCGGTGAAGCCAGACCACGCCTGGTCTTTTTGGCGACGCCGATTACCGATAAAGCTATGGTGCTTCTAGCCAACTATGAGTTTGATTATGAAGCGCCGCCGATCGAGTCGCCGAGGCCTGTGCACAAGCCTCGCCAGGTCGTCGCCGCTGCTGCGACACCAACGGCCGCCCCGGTTGCCGCAGCCCCTGCGACGCCTCCACCAGAAGGCTCGCTGCCTGAATCCACCGAGAGCGCCCCAGCCAAAGACGGACGCCGTCAAGGTCGCCGGCCAAAGGTGCATCAGATCGAAGTCGATAAGCAAGACAAGGTCCAGAACGCTGCGCCGGCGCAGCAGCAGCAGGCCAGACCGCAACCAGCAGCAGAGCCACCGGCACCCCCTCGCGTCGTGGTCCGTCGCGACCGCGGTCGTGAAGAGCAACTGATTCGCGACCTGTGCTCGCATCACGGTGTGCAGGCGTCTGCAGGCCGCAGCGTCGCCGGCGCTGATGTCTTCGTCGATGCCGCCGATTTGGCGACCTTGGTCGGAGATTTGGCCGTGCGCGGCTGGTCGGTCGAGGCAGAAGGCAAAAAGCTGCGGACAGGACGTAGCTTCAATGTCGACGTCAAGACCGGCGTCGATTGGCTGGATCTGCGCGCCCGCTTTGATTTCGGTGGCGGCGCAACGGTTGAATTGCCACGCTTGATCGAAGCACTGCGCCGCGGCGACAACCGCGTGCAGCTGGGTGATGGTACGGTTGGACTGCTACCAGAGGACTGGCTGAAGAAGCTCGATCCGATCCTGCGCATGGGCGAAGACGGCACTGAAGGTGAACTGCGCTACCGCAGCAGCCACGCGGCCTTTCTCGATGTCCTCGTGTCCGAAGCAAGCCAGGCCAACCTCGATCAGTCCTTTATCGACTACCGCAAAAAGCTGGCTTCCTTTTCTGGGGTCGCCACCTCGGAGCCCAATAGCGAATTCGTCGGCGAGCTACGACCGTACCAAAAGCAAGGTTTAGGCTGGTTGGAGTTCCTCGCCGAGTTTGGCTTCGGCGGATGCCTAGCCGACGACATGGGCTTAGGTAAAACGGTCCAGGTGCTGGCTTTTCTCCATAAGCGTTGTTTAGCCGCGCGGGCTGAAGGCAAGACCTTAGCGCCGACGCTGATCGTGGCGCCGACCAGTTTGATCTATAACTGGGCGGATGAAGCCAAGCGCTTTGTTCCTGACCTAAAGGTCTTGGCTCACGTCGGTGCTACACGCGAGCGCGACGCCAAGAGTCTGAGTCGCAATGACGTGATCGTGACATCCTATGGCACGATGCGTAGTGACATCGACATGCTGCAGTTGATTGCCTTTGATCACGTCGTCCTCGATGAGGCGCAGGCGATCAAAAATGAAGGCACTCAATCGGCCAAGGCCGCCCGTGCCCTAAAGGCCAAGCATCGCCTGGCGATGTCCGGGACTCCGGTCGAAAATAGGATCGCTGAACTCGGCTCCATCTTTCGCTTTTTAAACCCCGGTATGCTCGACAGCGCCGCCGCCTTTGGCGACCTCTTCAGCAACTCCGGCAAGATCACTCCCGGCAAGCTTGAGACCTTGGCCAAAGCGCTTCGGCCTTTTATTCTGCGCCGCACCAAGGAGCAGGTCCTCCCCGATCTGCCAGGCAAAACCGAAAGCACGGTGTACTGCGTACTGGAGCCAGAGCAACAGACGGAATACGACGAGCTGGCGGCACATTACCGCGACACGCTGAAGAAGAAGGTCAAAACCGTCGGTATCGGCAAAACGCGGATGCATGTGCTCGAGGCTCTCTTGCGCCTGCGGCAGCTCGCCTGCCATCCTGGGTTAATCGACAGTGAGCGCGCCGGTGAAAACAGCGCCAAAATGGATCTCCTGGACGAACAACTGCAGGAGGCCATGGACTCGGGTCGTAAGGCCTTGGTCTTCAGCCAATTCACCTCGATGCTAGCCATCGTCCGGGCACGCCTTGATGCCAAGGGAATCGTCTACGAATACTTGGATGGTTCGACCACCGATCGTAAGGAGCGCGTGGAGCACTTCCAAACCGATCCGAATGTCCGAGTGTTCCTGATCAGTCTAAAGGCCGGAGGCGTCGGCCTCAACCTGACGGCTGCGGATTACTGCTTCATCCTCGATCCATGGTGGAACCCGGCCAGCGAGGCCCAGGCCATCGACCGGGCGCACCGCATTGGTCAGCAAAACCACGTATTTGCCTATCGACTCATCACCCGCGGCACGGTCGAGGAAAAGATCCTTGCCTTGCAGGATTCGAAGCGGCAGTTGGTCGATGGGATCATCGCTGATGATGGCAATGTCCTAGCTGACCTAACCTCGAAAGACCTGGATTTCCTCTTCTCCTAAGATGCCTTTCAGGTCGTGACGAGGTTGCTGCCTAGTTCGCTGTGAAGTCGATGACATCGAGAGCAAAAGCCCCCGTTTTCGCGCCGCGAGCTGTCACCACCAAGGTGACGGCTCCGGTCGTTTTTATGGGGTCCCACGTCGTAGCCGCTGCATTGCGATTTTTAATCTCACCACCGTTCACAAACCAACCAAGGCGCAGCGTCTCGGCTCCGGTCGTACTAGCTGCGGCCACGATGTCTTGTTTGCCTGAAAGCGCCGCAGACTTGGCTGGCGCAGTGATCTTGACCGTGGGGATTGCTGCAAGAGACTTCAGCTGTGCGGCACCGCTCTGGTAGACGACCACGCTGCCGACGATATTTTGACTGCCACTGCTCTTGGTGGTCAACTTTATGCCGTACTTGACCGTAGCGTTTTGGTCGAGACCACGAAACACTAGGGCGTCTACCGGCGGAATATTGAGCGTGCCACTAACGTGGTAGAGATCAAAACTCGCGTGCGTTTCGACTACGGCAGTCCCTGCATTCACCGTCAAGGTCGCCGGAGTGCCGCCACTGGAGGTCGCCGTGTCCTGGTAGGGTTCGGCAGTGACCGTGTCACCATGGGGGAGAGCGGCGTAAAAGGTCAAGGTCACGACCTGCGGCGTCGCCGTGGTGCTCGGCTCAACGACTGCCTTGTCGCTAAGAACGCCGAGCGCTCGCAGCTTTTGGATATCCTCATAGCGATCGGCGTCACCATTACAGGCGAACGTGCTTAGACCAAGTACCAGAACGAAAAAATGGGTCCGCATCATATCGCACCTCGCAGTTCGACATAGGGAATCGGTGGGGCACCGCGGAAGTAGGTAGTCTTGGTATAGTCGTAGTTATTGCGCACACCCTGCGCCTGGCGTTGCAGAGCCAGGTACTCGACACCAAAGCGCCAGGTCAGTTTGGACGTGTCGAAGAGGATATCGCGCTCGGCATAGATATCTAGCTCGTGGTAGGCAGGCAGCCGCTGGTTGTAGGGCTGGGTATTCAGGCCTTCTCGGGCCTGATATTTATCTAGGTTTGCATTGTACACCGAATGATCGACCCCGGTGTAGGTGTCACCAGTATGGTAAACCAAGCGACCACCAAGGTCCCAAATCGGGGTTAATTTGTAATCGCCAACCAGGTTAAACACATGGGTCTGGTCATACTGGCCGTCGTGATAGTGCTTCTTTGGCGCGTCCTGTTCGCGGTTGCGCGAATAAGTGTAGGCGACCCAGCCAAAAAGGCGCTCGGTCACATTGCGGCGAATGAAGAGTTCGAAGCCAGAGCTAATTAGTTTGCCGTTATTATTTTTAACGGTGACCGGATCACTGCGAACAAGGCCGTTGATCTCTTTGTAGAAGACCTGGACATCCGACAGCCAGCGGTCTGACCAGGCGGTCTCTAGGCCTAAGATATAGTGCATCGAACGTATATATTTCAGATCCGGATTACCGAACACCTTATCGACATCCTGAAACTGCGCCGCCTCCGAATACTGGCCTACAGCCCCTTTCAGCGAGTTGTCCTGGTCTAGCTGGTAGCGCCAGTTGAGGCGGGGATCATAGCCGCCCTTCTTCATCTGCGAATAGTAGAAGGGGCGAATGCCGGGCGTCAGCAAGAGGTCACCGAGGTAGCGATCGGTTGCGACCCATCCGGCTGCGGAGGTATATGTCGCTGTTTCAGATACCTTGCGTTTGGGGGCGGAGGCCGGATCAAAGAATGGATCGTTGTTGTCGATCACCGGGGCGACGACATAGATGTTCGCTACACCGTAGCCGAGCTCACTGCCGAGATAGAGGCGATTTTTGCCGTCAAGCTTGCGAGTAAAGTCGGCATGAACGACGATGCCGCGCACCTTGATGTCGATATTGTTGTCGATGACGTCGATGACGTTGTCGTTGTTAAACACATTGGGCGACAAGGTCATCGACCAATCCTTGTCTAGACTCTTCTTCCACTCGACACCGATCAGCTCAAAGGATGTCTTAAAGTCAAACGTCGCTTTACCGCTTGGCGAGGTTGCGTCGTCGGACGGGAAAAGTAGGTGCAAACCATCGTAGGCGTGCGTCGCTATGATCTTGACGTGACCATCGTCAGTGGGATGGTAGTAATAAAGGTGCTCGTCGCCAAAGAACGGAACCACCGTCAAATCCGCTCCGCTTTTTTTCAGAACCAAGGGCAAAAAGGCTTCCAGATAGCTGCGCCGCACCGAGGCCGCAAGCAGGTCCTTACCGTCATTGACGGGAGTTTCGTAATATAAGGCCGAGTAAAACGGGATGTTGATCTTGAACTCAAACTTGGGCGTTTCCGGCACATCGCTGCGCGTATGCAGGACCACGACCCCACCGGTGACATTGCCGTATTGACTGCCAAATCCGCCGGTCGAAAACTCCACATCCGCGAGCATCTGCGGCGGGATCACCGACAGATTGCCAATGCGGTGGAAGATAAACGGCATATCGTAGTTGTCGACGCGATACAGCGAGTCCGCCGGTCCCGAGCCGCGCACGACGATATCGGGCGAAAACGAGCGCGACTGCACTCCAGGAAGGAGCTTGGGAATCTGTGCCGGATCGCCGCCGGGAGCTACCTTGACGGCCTCGGCGATGGTGATGGTTTTGCGCGAGGCTTCGGGACGCTTTTCGCCGCGGACGATGACCTCATTATCGGTCGGAGTCGCAGGGAGCAGAAAGATTTCGACACGGTCTTTGCCGCGCAGCTCGGCGATATCGCGAAGCTCTGGCTCCTGACCCGGGCGATACACCCGAATTTGGCCATCCCCGGTAGGAAGGTTTAGTTGCACGTCCCCGTCCTTCCCGGTGAACAACTTTTTACCGTCGGGCATGGTGATCTCGGCCCGACTGACGGGAGCTCCACTACCCTTAATGCGCACTTTCAATGTAACCGTGCTTGTCGCGGCCGCAGCAGGAGCAGTCGCCGCTGTAGCAGGCGTCATAGGAGCGCCTACTGCCGGTGTTTGCGCTTGCAGCTTCGTGGTCCAAAGCGAAACTAAGGTCGCCTGCAGCAGCGTGCCAGCCACCCAAGGCCAACGGCGACAGGTGCTTGCCATGCAATTCTCCCGGTTCGAGTCTGGTATGACGCAACATATGTTGGTGGTATCCTACGTGTTCACAGACTATCCGCCAAGTCTGTTGCTCTCGCTCTTCGATTTCAGCTAGGTTAGAATCAGCACCCATGGTCAAAGAACAACTTCGACGACATCCTTGGTTGATCTGCATCGTCCTCTCGGTCGTGGTGCACTTGATCACCGTTAGAACGCTGACGGTTCAAGCCCGGCTCACCGCGGCTAAACCACAACCAGTGAAGATTAAGATCGTCGAAAAGAAGCCCGAGCCGAAGGTGGTTGAAGCCCCAAAGCCGCCCCCCCCGCCTCCACCCAAGCCGATTGAGCCGCCCAAGCCTAAACCCAAAGCCAAGCCCAAGGTCGCCACCGATCGCCCTAAACCAGTGGACCCCAACCTCCCACCGCCCAAGCCAATCCAAGGCCTGGCTCCGGATGCCATGAGCAAAGGCGGCAAGGTCGCCGTGCCACTCGGCAACACCCTCATGACCGGCGACACTGGCGAGCGCCCCAAGGTCGCACCCGCGGCCTTCGAAGGCGACCTGAGCAGCGACGCCAGGCTGCTCGCCGACTCGATCGTTAAACCGGAGTATACAGACGCCGCCATCGAGGCCAATCTAGAGGGGCAAATCGTCGTCGAGGTCCAGGTCGACGAGGCCGGCAAGGTGGTGGATGCAAGCCTGAAGCGCAAGGTTGGCTATGGCATGGACGAGCGCATCTTGAACTCCGTCAAGGGGGCTCGCTTCACGCCGCGCAAAGACCGCTACGGCAAGGCCGAGGGCGGGTGGACGGAGATCAAATTTAATTTGCAGCTTCCTTGACCTGGCGACGAAAGTGCCTTGATCTCGGAGGATGGATTCGGCATATTGGGCGCTCTGGGGAATTAGCTCAGTTGGTAGAGCACTAGATTTGCATTCTAGGGGTCAGGAGTTCGAATCTCCTATTCTCCACCAGTTTCGCATCGTTACGATGCAAGTCGACGAGTAAATGCGTTAGAAGCGAAGCGGAACTCCATCCCCAGCAGGGCTTTGAGGTTCCGCTTCGCTGCTTTTGTGGCAAAAGGGCTCTGGATCAACTTGAAGCAGTTCGAAGCAATCGCGCCACTATGATCCGCGCGACACATAGAAGTCAGCCGCAAACCAGCACCAGACTGATGGCTCGTCGGCACCCCTGGCGGCAGCAAAATTTGGGTTCGTAGGATTGAGCCTACGGACTAGCCTCCGCAATCGCCTTAAGCTTGCCCAACCCCTTCTCAAACTCCCCACCAACCATCGCATCCATGTTCATCAGCACCCCAAACAACTTACCTAAAAAGCCATTCTCGCCCGTCACCGACCACCGCACCACAGTACCCTCCGCGGTCGGATTCAAGGACACCTCGGCCAATTGCTTCATAACCATTGGTTTAGTATACGTTAACTGAGTCTTTACGACCTTCAGCGCCACGCTTTCGACCACTTCAGCCTGACCAGTACCCATTTTACCTGTGCTATCCCAGGAAGATATCGCTCCGAGGCCCTCTTGTGGCCCGGTGTAAACCATCTTGACCCCTGGGTCTGATTCCGCCCACGGCATCCATTCATTGGATTTTTGCGCGTTATTAATGTACGGGAAGAGCTTTTCTGGGCTGGCTTTGATCAGCAGCTCCCGGGAAATCAGCATCGTTGCCGGCCGTGAATAGATGTAACCAAAGAACACTAAGATGATCAGCCCGAGAACAACGACGACTTTACCGAGCATGACGCCTCCTCATTTTTGGTTAGCACCATAATACCAAACTTCTTGAGTCTTTAGATTTCGCAATGCATTTAATTTATTCTATGTTTAGGACTTCATTCGATGCGGAAGTTTATACCGACAATCCTCGCAGTCATCCTCGCCTTGACCTCCGCCTGCGGGTCTACCCCACGCTCAGCCGCCGCGCCGAAGGCATACCCTTCAGCTCCGCAAATCCTGCCGCCCATTCGCCTCGATATCCCCAGTCCCCTCGACTGGCTTGACGCGACGCAAGCTGAGATCTACAGCAATATCGACGCGGTCAATGGCTCCCCGGAGTATGTCCCGGACGGAGATGATCTGACCCAGAGGGCGCAGTTCTGGCTTGATGCACTAGACTCCCAGTTGCGTGGTATCTACCCCGACTTGTTCCTCGATTCCCAGGGTCATTCCATCGTCCCGCGCCCCCGCATTAGAATCATGGCCAAGGCTGGAGCCAACGCATTCTCGACCAGCGCAACCGTCTGCTTCCGCGTGCCGATTCGTTTTGCTGCACCTCCCGCTGGAGCGACGCCAAGCGATGATGCGAGCGTGATTCAAATAAGCCCAAAAGGTGTCGTCGGGTTATACGCTAAGTCTCACGTTAGCTGCATCGACCGCACAGCAACCGCCGTCGGTGCCGACCTGGTCGTCCGTCACCTCCAACAAACCGTGCATGTGCAGCATTGCAGTCTCAGCACGGATCAAGGCGCGGTCGTCCTAGGTCAAGACTGCCGCCTAGGCAGCACCGTTCAAAGCACCGGTGCCAGCGCCATCATGCTCGAACCTGTCAGCAATTGGATCACCTTGCAGACCAGTCTACTGGGGCTTATGCCTAGCGATGATCAGCTCGCTTATACGATCTTGCACGAGGCTGGGCACTACTACCGTGCGCATGGATCCTTGGATAAACAGCAGTACGTATACTTCTATCGTATCGATGCGGAGAATCTGGCACGTTCACAGCCCAAGGCCGATGCGGATTTGAATGTTCTCGGCCAAAAGTTAGCGGCCTTGCCAAAATACCGCACGCAGCCATTGACCGGACAGACTTGGCACTCCGAAATGTTTTCGTACGGTCGACTGGCCCGCGAGTCACTGGTCCGCCCGACCTGTAGCACTGCAGCGAGTCCATGCTTTGAGCCGTGTTCAGCTTGGACTGCAATCATGGATGACCCGGGATTTGGCGTGCAATTTGGCAAGTTTCCGCAGCAGCCGTTGGACGATGTGGCGCGCGCCTTGTACGACAAGTGGGAAGTAAGCCTCTCGCAGTGCCTTGCGGCCATCGCGATCGGTGACGCGGCCCTCCCAGCAACGGTCCTAGACGCGGCAGCGAGAAAGGTTTTTTGGCGTACGGGTCCGACGCAAGCCAACCAAACTCCTGCCGCCACCGTCCTAGCACTTGCATCCGAGATGAATGCGCAGTTTTTTGCCCGTGACGCCGCGACAGACCAGCTCTTGCAACAAGCCTTGGACCAGCGTCTCGGCTTTTACACGACGGAGGAGGAGGCTGACAATCTGGCGCAAGCTTGGTTGCCTTTGGTCGGCATTGCAGCAAAATCATCTGTCGACCATTGGGCAACTTTTGCGGCGTTTAAAGCCGGACGAGAGCAGGAAGGACCGTACAATCTTTCGGCCAAGGATTGCCTCGCCCTCTATGCGAGCACGCCGCGGTGGAGCGAATCCGGCCGCTCAGTGCCGGTACCAGTCGGAGCCTACACAAGTCTCCATCACAGTAGCTGCTTTCGCATGTGGAACGCCGATCAACGGCTTCCCTTTGTGCCAAGCCCGCTAGCTCAATCTCTGCGACCTTCTGCCGAGCGCTACGGTGGTCCCTATGCAGACCTTCGCGCTAGGGCCCAAGCGTGGCCCAACCAGTGACCAGGCGCAGTAACGAGCTGAAGCGAATCATTGCTGCGTGAAGTGCACAGTCGCCGTCGTCGTGTTGATCTTACCATCAAGTCCCCGGATGCTGACCTTGATGATATTGTCTACAACCTGACTATAGTTACCAAATAGAGGCATTGGCACCGTCGTGTAGTGCCACAGATTCGGCTGCGTCGGGTCCTTGGTTATGCTTGCGACTTTAAAGTCTTGTGCTGCATGGTTGGCAGCGCTGAGCGTTACCTGCACCGAACTTTCGACGAAGTCGCCACTGGCTGCAACCGGCGTCGAAAAGGTTGCGATCTGGCTTGCCAGCTCCTGGGCACTAGAAACGACTCGCAGGTGGTCGGCGCTGCCGGCAATTTGCCTTAAATAGGTTTGCGGATCCGGTAAGCCGGCGGGCACTGGCCCCTCAGCTGCGGTCCCTGCCGACCCCAAGTAGATCACGTTCAACGTCACGTCACTTTGCGCTCTTAGCTTTGCGGCAGCTGCAGTGCCAGCGTCATAAACGGGGGCTGGCGACTGGCTGCTGCTAAGAACCGAGTTTAGTACCCCAAGAAGCCCGCCTGCGCCCTGGTTTGTCCCCGACACGGTCGGCAAGCCATCGGAAATAAAGTAGACCACCTTGCGCCCTTTAAGTGAACCAAGCAGGTCACTCGCCGCCGTAAATGCCGCCTCATAATTCGTCGCGTTGCCGTCGGACCTACAGACTGATTGTGCGTTCAGCTGCGGTTTGAACGCGGCTAGAGTCGTCGGCGCAATGCCGGGCATGATTTGGGAACCAAAGGCCTGCATCGCCAGGTTCAATTTGGCTTGCGACGTCGCTGGTTCGGCTTCTAGCTTGGCCAAAATGGTCTGCGCTGCTTGCAGGCGTCCACAACTCCCTGAGGTGATCGGATCATTGATTAGCATCGATCCAGAGAAGTCGAAGACAAATAATACGGTGAGTTGTTCGCTGCTGGTCTCGGTTAAGCCCTGCCCACAGAAATCACCGGACAGTGCCACGGTCGTGCCGGCGCCACCCGTAAACGGCTGCTCTTGCGCAGCGGTGGAGGCTGCGCTGTCGCAACCAACGCGCACCTTGGCGGAGATGTTGCCACCCGGTGTACTTTTTGATGGCACGACGCCGCCAGGTTTTTTACCACTGTTTCCCGCAAACTGGGTGCCGCCACAGCCGCCCATGAGTAGCACTGCGGCGAGAGCCAATACCAACCTAGAAGTCGAACCGGGATTCAGGTGGAGTTTAGCAGCCATGGTAGCATTCCTTCAGCAACGTGGTACGAACAGGCATTTGCAAGACCCGGTCCATGCTGTCTACAGGAAGTAGAGCTCCGACTTAATTGATATTTAGGCAGTCGCAGATTGCAGCAGGTGTCTAAAAGTTCGACTAACTGTCTAGCTAAAAGAACACCTTACACTGTCTATAAAATCCACCCTGCCAAAATAGCCGCAAGAGTCGCGCTAGCGACGACCACCCAAAGGACGCTACCTTGAATCAACGGCTTGATGCCGACGCTGCGGATGGTCGCCCGGGTCAAATTGCTGCCTATCAAGAACAGCGTTAGGACCAAAGCACGTTTGGCACCGCCTTCTACGTAGTGACCAATGCCTTGCAAGCTTGGGATCCAGGTTACAAGAGCCGCCATTGCCAAGAAGCCAAGGATAAACCATGGCTTTTTAGCTGGTGGTCGATCGCTGCCGACTGCGCTACCCTGTTTAGAGTGAATCAGGCCGATAACAAAGGCCACGGGCACAATCCACAACGCCCGTGCAAGTTTGACCGTCGTGCCGATGCGCAGCGCCTCGGGCCCATACTGCATCGTCGCGCCGACCACCGAACTGGTGTCGTGGATGGCAAGAGCGCTCCATAGGCCAAATTGCTGCTGACTTAAAGCGAAGTGATGACCAATCAGCGGAAAGAGAACAAGCGCTGCTGCGTTGAGCAGAAAGACCGTACCAAGCGAGACGGTCACCTCGTGGGGTTTAGCGCCCACAGCCGGTGCCACGGCGGCAATCGCACTGCCACCGCAAATAGCCGTGCCCACAGCGATCAACAGACCGGTGTTGCCAACAATATGCAGTCGCTTTGCCAGCCATAGGCCTAGGGCCAAAGACAAGCAGATCCCCACCAGGGTATAACCGATGCCTTGAAGTCCGACCTTGCCGACAACATGTAGGTCCATACCGGCACCAAGCCCGACCACGGACAGAGCAAGAAGTCGATGGGTCCAACTGCGGGTCTGCTGCAGGTAGGGATTGCCGATGCTTAAGGCCAAGGCCATGCCGAGCAGCAGCCCTACGGCCGAAGTGACCTGGGGCAGCAGCGAGAGGATCCCGCCTAGCGGCAGCAGGATATGCGCCACCGACCATTGTCGAGGATTTTTCGCAAGCGGTTCAGGGAGCGGATTCGAATCCATCAAGCCTCCATACGAGATATGATGCTATCACTGATTGGACCTATAGCGGGGCGCTAAGCAGGCTCCCTAAACAAAAGTGGCCCTCTGGGAGAGCCAACACTGCTTTCCTCGAGGGCCGCTAAACGGCATCAAGCCAAACCGCTAGGCGTTTGGCGCTTAGTGTGCCAAGCTTTTGTCCGCTGCTTTGACCAACTTCAATGCTTGAGCTTGTTGCTTTGCACCGAGGTGAAGCGACGTGATAAAAGCCACGGTCGTCAGGCACGGCTGTCCTACGGCGCCGCTGCTAAGGGCCACCGGCGTGCAACGACCCAGTGCAGGCTGCGGTGCTGGAGCTTTGACCGTCGAGACTGCAGCTACAGGTGCTGGCGCTGGCGCACGGGCCGCCAAGTTGTGCTCATCGCTGGCGCCTTCGCGCACTGGCAATGGTTTCAGCGCGAGGTTGTGGTCAGCCGCCGTGCTGGCATGGGCTTGGTCACGGGCGCAGCCGCTAAGCGCGCTCAAAGCAAGCATCGAGGCAAGGGCCAATCCCCTGATCATATTGCATTTTTTCATAAAAGACTCCTGATGTATTGGGCGGCAGCTCACCGCTGGGGATCTCATAGCACTGTCCCTTAAGCCCCGCATCAAAGAATAGCCTAGACCGTCGATGCTGCTGACTGGCGTCTAAGCCATCGACAGTCCGAGTCCGGCCACGTCACCAGAGAACCCCATCTAATTGATGACTTATCCATATCCGACGCGGGGGCGACAGAATTGCAAGGTGGGCACCGGAATGTCTTTTCGCGTTGGTGGCCCATGCTTTTACTTTTTCGTTCAAGTCTTGCAAAGGTGTCGCTAGTGACGCTTGGCCTATTGGCGGTGAGCGGCTGCAACGTTTGGTCGACGTTTCATGGCAGCCAGCGCAGCGCGCCTCCGGGCCACCCACCCCAGGTCGACACTCCACCTGCAGTGTCACCGGCGGACCCGATCAACAAGGTCCCTGTCGATGCCGAAGGATCTTGCGGCGCGGCTCCAGCCGATTCCTTTGCGTTTGATATGAGACCGTTGTCCAACACCGAATACGATCTGACGATCAAGGATCTACTGTCAACCACGGCAACAGCCAGCGCAGCCTTTCCGCCTGATGCCACTGGCATTGGCTTTGATACTGGCGCCGCGCACACGATCACGACGACATTGGCGCAAAGCTATTTAGATGCCAGCCAATCTCTAGCTGCAGCATTCGTGGATAGCAGTAAAGTGGCATGCGCCGACCAAGCTTTTGCGACGAGCTGCAGCGGCAGCGCCGTGACGGCCTTTGCCGAACTTGCCTTCCGCCGCCCCTTGCTTGCTGGTGAAGCCGCCAGGTTAAGCGCCCTACCACAGCAGTTTACCATTGCCGGTATGGCCGACAAGGATGCCTATACAGCAGCACTAGCCACAGTGCTACTTGCGCCGCAGTTTCTCTATCGCTCGAAAGTCAATGGGGATGCTGGGATACCGCATAGTGATCAATATGCCTTGGCGAGTAAGTTGTCCTATGCGCTCTGGTCCACCATGCCGGATGCGACGCTGCTGGCTCAGGCGAAAGCTGGCCGACTCAGCGATCAGGAGGTCCTGGCAGGCGAGATCGACCGCATGGTGAGCAGCCCAAAGGCGCGCGGCTTCTTGCGCAACTTCACCGCGCAGTGGCTAGGGATCAAAGGCTTGGCGCAAGCACCCGCCGCCGGCCATCTAGATGCCGGGATCGCCGCTGATTTTAGCGAAGAAACCCTCGATTTTGTCAGCGACTTCCTCGACCAGAACCGCAACATACGCGACCTTCTCGATGCGCGCTTCACTTACGCCAACGCACGCCTGACCAAACATTACGGCCTACCGACTATAGCCGGCGATGAACTGGTGCGAACAACGGTCCAAAGCGACCAGCGCGGTGGCCTACTAACTCAAGGCTCTTTTCTCCTGAGCACATCGAATCCAGACCTAACCTCGCCGGTGAAACGCGGCAAATGGGTGCTCGACCGCATCCTCTGCACACCACCACCGCCACCCCCTGCAGGAGTCCAAACAGTCCTGGCGCCAACCACTGGTGCGGCTTTGCCGATGCGCCAGCGCCTTGCCACGCATCGAGCCGCGACAGCATGTGCAGGTTGCCACAAAATGATGGACCCTATCGGTCTGGCCTTTGAAAATTACGACTATATCGGACAATGGCGCGACAAGGACGACTACGGTCCCATCGACGCTAGCGGCACCACCATGGCTGGAGCACATTTTAACAATGCCGCCGGAATTGCCGCCGTGCTTAAGTCCGATCCAGCCTTTCCGCGCTGCGTCGCCAGCAAATTGGCCACCTATGCCCTGGGCCGAGTCCCAACCCAGAGGGAACAGTGCTTGATCAAAAAGATCGCGACCCGCACCAGCGACCAACAGTATGGCATGCGAAACTTGCTCGTCGACTTGACCCGCGCACTACTTGTTAACTGAGGACCACGACGCATGATCTACGGCACTAAAAAAGGCACGAGCCGACGCTCCTTCTTACGCGGAGTCGGCGCCTGCATAAGTCTGCCCTGGTTGGAATACTTCACACCGATTGCCATGGCCGACGCGGCGCGTAAACGCGTCGTCTACTGCTACATGCCAAATGGTGCCCAGTGGCAGCCCGCGACTACTGGCAGCGATTTCCAGCTCGCCTCACCGCTGCAGGACTTAGCAGCGGTCAAGGACTACCTGACCGTGATCAGTGGCCTCCAGCTTGGGCCGGCAAAGTCAACCATCAACGGCGACCACTCGCGCGCCCTTACAGCATTTCTCTCCGGTCATACGCCGGAGTTCCCAGGTCCATCCGTCACCACGTCGATCGATATTACGCTGGCGCAGACCTTGAGCCTCGGCAGCCGTGTATCGAACCTTTGTTTAGCCGCCGAAGAGCATGCCAACGCTGAAAGCGGTTACACCGCTGACTACCAGAGTTGCCTGTCGTGGCTAGGAGGGGCAAGCCCCAATTCCCGAGATGTCGATCCGGCTGTGGTCTTCAACCGCATTTTTGCAGCACCCATCACCACAGCACAAGACGGTAAGCCAGCTAAGCAATTAGACCCCGGCAAGAGCATCCTCGATGCCGTCCTAAGTGAAGCTAACGGCTTACAGAAAGTGCTAGGTACGACGGATCAACAACGACTGCAGGAATACCTGCAATCGATTCGCGATTTAGAGACTCGGGTCGCCATCGCTCCGGTTGCTACCTGCCCGACGGGCGATCGACCGGCTGCAAACGTGTCCTACGATACCCGGGTGAAGCTCTTCTACGATCTGCTGTACCACGCACTGGCGTGCGGCGTGACCAACGTCGCGACCTTTCTATTGGCCAGCGAATCGACCAATCAGAGCTACGACTTTATCGGCATCCCCGGTAGTCATCACGATATCTCCCACGACAGCTCAACCGAAGGCTACGCCAAGATCGCCAAGATCGTGGCCTGGCATGTTGGACAGTTCTCGACCTTCTGCCAAAAGCTTCAGGCGACCCCCGAAGGCAGTGGCAACATGCTCGACCAATCCATTCTGCTGATGGGTGGTGGTCTAGGCGATGGAGCCAGGCATACGCATGACAATATACCGGTGTTTCTTGTCGGCAAGGCCGGCGGTTTAATCCGCGGCGGGCAGCACATCAATCTCAATGGCACGCCCTTTTGCAATCTCCACGTGGCGATGTCGACGGCGCTGGGCGCACCTATCGCCAAGTTTGGCGACAGTAATGGAACGATCAGCCTTAGCTGAACTGGCTCGAGTACACCTTCGCCTATCAGCGTCCGTGCTAGCAAACAGCATAAAAAAAGGGTCAGGCGTGAGCCTGACCCGATATTGGCTAACTACTGGAGATTACCAGCGGTTGCCGCCGCCGCCGCCGCGATCACCGCCGCCGCCGCCGAAGCCGCCGCGACCACCGCCGCCGCCGCCGCCACCGCCGCGAGGCTTGTCTTCGGCTTCGTTGACCTTGATGGTACGACCATCAAGCTCTTTGCCGTCCATCCCCGAAATGGCCTTTTGGGCGCCGTCATTGTCGCTGAAGGTCACGAAGCCGAAGCCGCGCGAGCGACTGGTTTCGCGGTCTTGAATGACTTTCGCTTCATCGACGTTGCCAAAACGCTCGAACGCTTGGCGAAGCGTGTCGTCATTCGTGTTCCAGCTCAGACCACCCACAAAGATTTTCTTACCCATTGATTCTCTCTCTCATAAAAAAATGAACACCAGCTACGATAGCTGAGTCCCGCATGTTGTAGCACGATTTCGCCAAAACGGCAGCCTTTTATCTATGCCCCTACCCGCCGCCCGCCCGAGCAGGACCGCCTGGACACCGGCCATCTCTATGATTACTAAGTATTTTTCGCCGGATAAGAGGCACCGGCAGGGAGCATTAATAAGGCTGCTGGAGGCTAAAAAAAATCTGTTTTTTCGCCTTGGCTACCCAGCCAATTTATGCTAGCCATCGCCAGCCACGCCAAAACGATACACCGTCGTGTGCTGATAGATCTCCCCTGGCGCTAGCCTGGCGCTGGCGAAGTTCGCTTGATTTGGCGCATCGGGGGCGTGCTGTGTCTCCAAGCAAAAGCCGGCATGCTTAGGCGCAGCATGTGGATGCCGTGGCAGCTGGGCTCCAGGAAAGTAGTTTCCCGTATAGAACTGGAGGCATGGCTGCGTCGTCCGAACCTCGAGGGTCCGGCCGCTGAGTGGCTCATAGACTTCTGCCGCGACGCGCAGACTTGGTGCGGCGCCATCGAGGACGAAGTTGTGGTCGTAGCCATTGCCAATCTGCAGCTGGAGATCCGGCGCAGCCAAACGCGCACCGATTCGTTGCCGGAGGCGGAAGTCGAAGGGTGTGTCGTCCACTGCCCGGAGCTCGCCAGTCGGAATCAAGTCACGATCGACCGGTGTAAAAAAACCGGCGTGCAAGCGCAGCTGATGGTCCAAAATATCCCGCGCCTTGGCACCAGCAAGATTGAAGTAAGCGTGGTTGGTGAGATTCAAAATAGTCGGTCGATCGGTGACGGCGGCGTAGTCGATCCACAGCTCGTGCGCCGAGCTAAGGGTATATCGCACCTGTACCAGCAGCGTGCCAGGATAACCTTCTTCACCATCGACGCTGGTGTAGGTCAACAGCAGCGACTCGCCTTCGCGTTGCGGCTGGCCGGGAATTTGGACCGTGGCAGCAACCTGCCACTCCGCCTGATCAAAGCCGTGGACTCCGCCATGTAGGTGATTGACCCCATTATTAACCGCGAGTTGATAGGTCGTACCATCAAGATGGAATCGCCCTTTAGCCAGGCGATTGGCAAAGCGGCCGATGATCGCGCCAGGATAGCCGGCAGCAGTTTTATACGCCTCCGGCTCATCGAAGCCTAATATGACTTCGTCTAACTGGCCACGCCGGTCACGCGCCCGCAGCGACATCAACGTGGCGCCGTAGGAAGTGAGCCTAGCCTGCGTACCGGATTGGTTCGATAGCGTATAAATCCTCAAGCGAGATCCTCAAGATTTTTGCCAAACTTTTTGCATCCATGCTTCGACCGCATCCGGCGTCGTTGGAATGCTCGCAGATAGGTTGCGATGACCATCCGCAGTGACCACCACGTCGTCCTCGATGCGCACGCCGATCCCACGAAGCTTAGCCGGTACCGTCAGATCATCGGGCTGAAAATAAAGCCCTGGCTCGATGGTTAAGACCATACCGGGCTTAAGCTGACCGTACTTGTAGGCTTCCTGACGCGCCTGGGCGCAATCGTGCACATCAAGTCCAAGCATATGACTGATGTTGTGCAAGGTATAGCGCTTATAGAATTGATTTTCTGGCTTGAGCGCCTCGGCCGCGCTGACTTGTAGGACGCCTAGATCTACGAGTCCGGCGGCGAGAACCTCCATCGCGGCACGGTTGGGCGCCATAAAATCAACGCCAGGCCGCACGAGCTTTAACGCCGCAGTATGCGCTTTGAGCACCAGCTCGTAGACGCGACGCTGGTCGCGACTAAAGGTACCAGATATCGGTAGGGTTCTGGTGATATCCGCAGTGTAGAGATTGTGCCCCTCAATCCCCGCATCGAGCAGCAGTAGATCGCGTTGGCGCAAAGCTCCGTCGTTCTTTTTCCAATGCAGCGTGCACGCATGGTGACCTGCCGCTGCGATCGTCCCATAGCCGACGTCATTGCCTTCCTGCCTAGCCCTCGCCCAGAAGGTGGTCTCCAGCTCACGCTCGCTTTTGGCCTTGCGCAGGACGCGGATCACATCTTCAAAGCCGCGTTTGGTCGCTTTAACGACTGCTGTTAGTTCGGCCACTTCGGCCTCGTCCTTGCACAGGCGCATTTCCGCAAGGGCTTGGGCTAGTGCCGCATCATGATGTGGCGCTGTTTGGACCAGCTGCGCCTCGACAGCAGCTGCGACGCCGCGCAATGTGCGCACCCTTGAATTGGCGCTATGCTGGCTGAGGAACGCCCCAAACTCGGCCAAAGGCAAGCATTCGTCGACCCCGGTTAAGACCTTTGCCTCAGCCAGATCAGGACGCGGCCCCTCCCAAAGCTCACCCTTGATCCGGTCGGTGAAAAAACTCGCATCAGCTTTGCCGTGGTTTGGCTCCATAAACACGATCGACTTATGCGGCCGTTTGCCTTTAGGCTGCAGCACAAGGACGCAGTCGGGTTCGTGGCACCCGGTCAGATAGAAAAAATCTGATCCGGGGCGAAATGGGTAGAACTGATCGCCAGCTCGAAGTTTGCGCTGGCCAGTCGGGATGACCAGCAGTTCACCAGGAAACAGCCGACCCAATGCTAGACGGCGGCGGTGGTGATGGGCTACATGCTTCAAGGGTTTACTGCTTCGCGCCACCGGCAACCAGTGCTTGAGCATAAACTGGACTAAATTTGGCGGCGCTTCGCTGTCGGTGGCTGACTTTGGTGCCGTCGGCTCTTGTTGAAACGTGCTCATCGGTGCCACTCCACAATTTGATCGTCCAGACGACCGTCTACTGCTCTTGCTAGCTCGGCTTTTCGGTCCAGGCGGCCCGCAACGGCGCGACCTAGAAGGCACGACTCGGCCCATCCAATCTGGTATCACGCTTTTCGCCTTGCTGGCCATGCAGTCGCTTAGCTTCAATCCAGCGGGAGAAATATTCGGTACTACGCAGCCCCTGCTGCCACAACATCTGTCCGGTTAAGTTTCGCGCCCGCGCCTCGGTTTGACCGTGTAGCAGTTGTTCCAGTCGGCCTAGAAAGGCCTGCGTTGTGGCTTCACCAAGGTAGAGGTGCCGCAGGATCCTAGAACCCGAGACTGCAGCTGCCTCCCAGAGCGACTCATTATGATAAAGACGCACCGCCGCTTGGGCCAGGTCCGCGGCGGTGTCCGCGATGATGCCGCCAAATGGCCACTGCTCGTGCATCCCTTCGGCGCCTACCCAGGTCGTGACGGCCGGTACACCCCACCACCAGCCGTCGGCGATCTTGCCCTTAATTCCAGCCCCAAAGCGCAAGGGCGCGAGATTCACACGGCTGCTTGCCATCACGACACCGGGGTCTTCCGCATAGCCATGAACATGAAAGCCAAGCTTTGGCTCATTCCAAGCTAGCTGGTGTGGCTTGGCGTGAGCGCCCCAAATATGCACCTGACCCTCCGGGTGCAAGCGGCGAATCAGGGGCCAGACCTCAGCCTTTAGCCACTGGACGGCATCGACATTGGGTGGATGGCGAAAATTGCCAATGCAGGAATAACCCTGGCGCGCAGCAAAAGGTAGCTGGCTATTTAGCTCGGGATAGGTCAGCCGGCAAAGGTGCAGAAGTCGTTCCGGCACCTCAGCTTCTTGCGTCAAAAGGCGCATCTCTGCATCCGAGGTCACCAGGCTGAGGTCGCTGCGGTAAATAGCCGCGATCTCGCGCCGCGCGGTGTCTCCCGCGAGATCCAATACTTGTAGCCAGCCGAGCGGCGCCGTGACGGCCCCAGGATGAGCTTGGTGCGCTAAGGATCGCGCCAGGCGCAATCCATGCAAGTCAATGGTATCGAGGACGCGCAAACTGTCTGGGCAGGTCTCGCGCACCCGCCAGCTGAACTTTTCTTCCGTGGTAAAGCGATCGAAGACGACGACTCGCGGCTGCAAACCCTGCACAAATTCGCTAAATTCAGCATCATTTGGCGCCAGACGAACACAGCCAATGCCTTGCTTGCGCAGCTTCGCAGTCGCCTCGTGTTCGCGCTCGTCGGCGCTACAAAAGACCTGGTGACCGGCTTCTAGGCAGGCTTGCATGAGGCTAAGCGTGCGACTACTTGCCGCGGATGCTTGTTCCTGCGGCCAAATACCGCCGACAAAGAGGATGGAAAAGGCGCCTATGGGTCTGGTCTCCGCTGGCCAAGGGCCGGCTCAAAAGGCAAGAACAGCCTCCTTTAGCAGGAGACGCCACGGCTCAACCAGGGAAAACTTTGGACTCAAAACGAGGTTCGCTAGTTGGCCTTGCTGATCGTACAGTTTTTGTAAGGTAGTGCATCGCCGTTGACGTGAACGATACCATCGCTGCCGGCTTCCACGCTGCATGCGTGCAACCGACCGATAATGCCCGAATAGTCGATGCGCGAAGAGCCTTGAAAGAAGCTGAGGTTATCTTCCGGCAAGGATCCGGCGGCAAAGCCGTAGAGGAAGTCGGGCGCGTCTGAGCTAGCGTCCATGGACGCAAGGGTGCCCCATTCTCCGCCGATCAGACGATGTTGCGCGTCGAATTCCAGAGTGTACTGGTAGGTGGTCTGCTGCAGCTGGTTGACATCGAAGTCAGCGCCATAGCTAAAGCTCGGACGCCCAGGCTCGCCGCTCCAATCGACCGAAACTGTTACTTCCGCTAAGTAACTGGTACCAGCAGCGCGGTAAGCACGGGCCGCGTCCTGCGCCGCAGTGATGGCAACCAATGGACCGATATCAAAATGCGCCGCATAGATTGGCTGGTTCCATACTTGTCCTGTTCGGGTCCGGTCCATGACGAAGCCGGTCTTACGCTCATCTAGCTGTTCCAGCAAGACGGCATGGAATGAAGCTGGATTCGGATCCCAGCACCCTGTCAGCGTCGCATCGACTGATTTTAAGCGCTCAAAGTTTTTAGTGCGGACTGCATCATCGAGATCGCTCAAGAAGGGCACCGTCCAGTAGCCGCCACTGTCTGGATTTTCGACTAGGTAGAGACGCTCGCCGGTTTCTGCCATGCGGATGCGATAAAAGTTTAAGGTTGGATCTCTACCGCGTCCCTTAAGTGTCGTCATTCGTGGGAGAGATTCGAGAATGATGAAATTCTGTGTTTGACCTGCTTCCTTGATGGTACCGCTGTAGCCGCGGCCAAGAGCGTTAGCAGGAATGGACGCATCGGGGTCCTGAGGGCTGGCTTCGCAACGACGGGCGAGAAAATATTGCTGGTCGTTTGGCGCGCTATCAGCCCAAGCTTTCGTCATGAGACCACGGATATCGCCCTCAGAAAAAAACACCTGTTTGCTGCCTAAAATGGCCATAACACCATGTTTAGGCGGGACACTCATCACCGCGGCAGGCGCCCATCCGTGACAATGTCCCTCCCACGACCAATCGTCGCCTGTATTGGCCTCGATGCTGAGATATTTATTCTTCTCGTCACTGCTGGCCGAAAGAAAAGCTGACCAAGCAGAAAAGGTCATCGGCATGGCTGGCGCAGCCGCCGCATTGTCGAGACTTACCCCCATCGGCACAAGCAGGGCCTTTTTGTCCGCGGTGGAGGTTTTGGCCTTGATCACAGCATCCTGAGTCGACAAGTCGGCGACTAAATCCTGGAAGGCTTTTGTATCTAAATCCAAACCGTGTCGATACTGAAACGCTAAATCGTACTTTTCTGCTGGAGACAACAGCGGATCAGGTGCATCCTTGGAAGACTCTTCAGCGAAATGCCGCATAAAAGCCGCGACTTGAATCTCTTCCTTAAGTGCTGCCGGATCCTCAGGCGCGTGGTAACGCCAGGCCATGCCCTTGAACGCAGTAGGCCAATAGGTGTCCGACCACGGGACCTTAGGCGTCGCGATGTCCTTTTTCGCGGCCAAGTCTTGATAGCTAAACACCCTATGAAAACCAAAGCGCATCATCTCGTTCCAAAAGTCTGGCGCCTCCTGCAGCGTTGAGGCGGCTGGCTTGGCGCTGCAGCTGGTAACAAACGACAAACACAGGATCCGCGCTAGGTGACTCTTCATAAAGGTACCCTCACATCGCGAATGGTTTAGTTTGAGCTCGTGGCTTGAAATCCGGCCGCAGTAAAGCAGCCGCTGTTAGTCGCAGTTGCTTTACAAGCACTTGCCCCAAGCTTGAGAACTTCGGCCCTAGACGCCGCATCGCGGGCAATCTCACTAAGCGCTGCATAGTCATCGGTGTTAGCGGCACCAGCCGCGACCTTTGCACTTCGCACGGCGGTCGCTTCAGCGATCACTGACTCATCGCCGATATTGTCACAGGACGTGCCCTTGAGATCATCGTCAGCTGAGCCATAGGTAAAGTCGAGAGATTGACCCGCAAAGGTGGTGTGAGCAGAAGTCGCTGCCGCAGCCCCGGAATGAGTGGCGGTGTTAAAATAG
>JAPLFX010000223.1 GCA_026390445.1 Pseudomonadota bacterium | reverse complement strand
GGGAAAGGGACGGGTGAACCCGAAAGGCATCGACCACTATAAACGGGTCATCGACGAGTTATTGGCACACCACATTAGACCGTTCATTACCCTATTCCACTGGGATCTGCCGCAGGCATTAGACGGTGGCTGGCAGTCCCGAGACACCGCCTTGGCTTTCGCAGACTATGCGGCTTTTGTTGCCAAGCAGCTTGGCGACCGCGTCGGCCATTTTATGACCACCAATGAGTTCACCTGCTTTACCGACTTGAGCTACGGTAGCGGTCAGTTTGCCCCGGGCCTGCGATTGCTACCGGGCCAGGTTAACCAAATTCGCCACCATGCTATTTTAGCGCACGGCCTGGGCGTGCAGGCGATTCGGGCCAATACCCCCAAGGGTACCGCCGTGGGTTTAGCCGAGAATGCCCATGTGTACGTCCCAGTGGCGGAAACCGCCGAAGACATCGTTGCCGCCCAGCGCGCCACGCGCGACCGCAACGCCCCGTTCTTAACGGCCGTGATGGAAGGTAAATATATCGACAGTTATCTGCAGCAAGCGGGCGCTGACGCTCCAAAGGTTCAGCCGGGCGATATGCAGGCGATCGGCAGTCCGTTGGATTTTGTCGGTCTAAATATCTATACCCCTGACTACGTCAGTGCCGATCAGTCGGCCAAGGGCTATAGGGTCGAAGCTGTCCCAAAATCTTTCCCGAGGATGGATCAACCGTGGCTCTTGGTTGGCCCCGAGTGCATGTATTGGGGGGTCCGTAATGTCTGTGACCTATGGAATCCTAAAGTCCTATATATCACCGAAAATGGTTGTTCCTGCGATGACGCCGTAACCGACGACGGCCAAGTGCACGATACCGACCGCATCATGTACCTGCGCAATCACCTGACCCATCTGCAGCGCGCAACGAGCGAAGGCTATGCCGTCAAAGGCTACTTCCAATGGAGCCTTCTCGACAACTTTGAGTGGGCCGACGGCTACAGCAAGCGCTTTGGCCTCTACTACGTTGATTACCGCACGAGAAAGCGCACCCCCAAGCTTAGTGCCTATTGGTATCGCAAGTTGATTGAGAGCAACGCGGTGGTCTAGGGCCGGTAGCCCAATCGATGGGGTCTGGGCTCCTAATCGGGATGCCGAGGCGTGTTTTCCTGTCGCATGGCGGCATGCAGATGCCCCATGGCATCTGTCATGGTGGTTCTACCATTTAACCATCGGTTAGTTTCTTCGCTAGGACAGCTTCCCGCATGCCGGTTTTTAAGGCCTCTAAGCGGACGCGCACGGCATCCGCTGGAGATCCAGACCCGGCGGCTAAAATCTGTGCCGCAAGCAATCCGGCATTGTGGGCTCCACCGATGGCCACAGTCGCGACCGGAACACCACGGGGCATTTGCACAATCGAATAGAGGGCGTCCAAACCAGAAAGCGGCGCAAACGGGACGGGGACACCAATCACTGGCAAGGTCGTAAAAGCTGCCACCATTCCTGGCAGGTGAGCCGCACCACCAGCGCCAGCTATAATCACGGCAAAGCCATTGCCACGAGCTCCTCGGGCAAACTCCGCCATCTCATCAGGAGTACGGTGTGCCGACACGACTCTAGCCTCAACATCGATCTCCAGCTCGCGGAGGACCGCGACCGCCTCCCGCATCACGGGATAGTCGGAGTCGCTGCCCATGATAACCGCTACCTTGCTTGCCACATCGAACTCCAAAGGTCCCAAGTCTATCAGGAGATTTGCTCCTGCCACTCGGCGACGGCGAATTTTGCGCGAGAAAGGCGTTGAGAAAACTCCGCCTCCGAGTCGGCAAAAACATTGACATGCCCTAGTTTACGTCCGGGCCGACTTTCTCGCTTGTCGTACCAATAGCTCATAATCCCTTCAGAGCTCATCGTAAATGGCTTACCTCCAAGCACTGCAGGACCGTCAGGACCAAGGACGTTGACCATACCAAAAAAGGGACTCGTTGCCATACTGCCGAGTTCTAGACCGAGGAGCGCCCGCCAGTGATTTTCGAATTGGCTGGTTCGCGCGGCGTCGAGGGTAAAATGCCCAGAATTATGCACACGTGGGGCTATCTCGTTGATGACCAGCCGATCATCCGCGGTCACAAAAAATTCCACTGCGTAGGTACCAGTGAGGTCAAAAAGAGCGCCCACCTCGCGCGCTAACTGCTGCGCCGCTTCGGCAACCGCTGCAGAGACTCCAAGTCTTTCTGCTGGGCCGCAAGCGGATGCGCATACTCCCTTAGTTTGATAAGTCAGGATCGTCGGATAACTAGCGACTGTACCAGTCACATCTCTAACGGCAACGACCGCCAATTCAGCAACAAAAGCAATCGCCTCTTCTGCATAAAGTGGCACGCGATTCTCTACGGCCACGCGCGCAAAGCGCTCAGCCTTGACCCTATCAAACTTGTTTGGCTCAACAAACAACGTCCCTAGCCCATCATAACCTGACCGCGCCCATTTAAGGACAAAGCCCTGGTTAAAGGTATGAGGGAGGCCCTCAAGCCATGTGTCGCAAGCGGTGCCGTCGCTTCCAAGCTCAGAGTAAGGAGCCGTCGGGAGTCCATTCGCCGCTAACTTATACTTCTGCTGCAGTTTATCGCTACAAAAGGCAAACGCAGCTAACGATGGGCGCATGTTAACGCGCGCGCCTCGTTGCGTCAGGTGATGCTGGACCTCGGCAAGGACACTAGGATTCTTGCTTTCTTGCTCAAAGGCCACAACGTCCAGATCTTGCACAAACTCGGCTAAGACCCGCGGGTCACCAACATCGCCAAGGCGGACCGAAGCCTTGGCTCGAAGCGCCCCTGGATCATCGGACCGTGCCGCTAAGACATGGGCCGCTAGACCCATGCTATCAGCGGCTTCGAGCAGCATTCGCCCAAGCTGCCCCGCCCCAATAACCCCAACCCTCGGATGACCTTTGATCTCAACCATTTGCCTGCCAATCGTATGAAGCACGAGTACCGTCTGCTAAAACACGACATTTATATCGCGTGTAGGTTTTAACTCGTTACCCTGCAAGCGGCAAGAGGGAGGTTGCGGGTCATTTGATGAGGCCGACTAAATCCTTAATATGGCAGTTTTTTTCGACTGGATGCCGCAGCGGCTTTTGCAGCATGAGCCGGTATTTATTCCGACGCCCGTCACGCTTGCGCTCCAAGTATCCGGCGTCTTCGAGCTCAGCGACGATGCGTTGGACCGCTCGTTCCGTGATGCCGACAAAAACAGCGACGTCGCGAAGGACGACGTCCGGGTCGCGAGCCAGGCAAATCAAAACGTGCGCATGGTTGGTGAGAAATGTCCAATCAGGCAGTTCAGACGCTACAGCAGCAAGAGCAGACTTTGCCTTCATCTAACCAAAACCCCAATGACTGTCATGGCAACGAAATCATGACGATGATATCGGATAGCCCACTGCAGCGCGACACCTATCATTTATGGTCGACATCGCCATCATGCACCCACCGAAATGTTGGCATCCTCTAGGACGAACTGATCACTGGCCATCCACATATTTTGCGGAAGAGCAAAAAGATGGGCAGATAACCTGGGATACAAAACGTGGGTCGACAAGCTGCCGTCGGCACCCACCTCTTGAGCACCGACGAGGAGCTGCTTAGCTCGCGCTTCAACCTAAGTTACGATCCGGCATGCCTCAGCAAAATCCAGCCGCGGATTACGCGGAAATAGCTTAGCCTTGTCACCGTAACCCAGGTTGCACACCAAGTCAGACCGCCAGGTCGTACCAGCGAAAAACGCTGCATCGACTTTTTCCTTGTCGAACCCAGCCATCGGCCCGCAGTCGAGGCCAAGCGCACGAGCCGCCAGAATAAAATACGCTTCCTGCAGCACCGCATTGTGCACAGCGGTCGCTTCGGCCAAAGCTGCGTTACCGCTAAACCAAGACTTCGCATCGGCTTGCGGAAAGAGCTTCGGTAGCTTTTCGAAGAACGCGCTATCGTGGGCAAAGATCGCCGTCACCGGTGCTGCTTTAGTCTTCTCGACATTACCAGGAGCCATCGCCGCCAGTAGCTTGTCCTTGGCGACCCCAGGGCGGACAAAGACAAAACGGCCAGGACTGCTGTTGGCGCTGGTTGGCGCCCATTTCATGACGTCATAAATCTGCTTGAGAAGATCATCACTCACGGGCTTGTTCAGCCATTCGTTGTGGGTTCTGGCTTCATGAAATAGCTTTTCGATTCTGACCTGGCTCATCACATCTCCTGGTGAAAATATTCAGCTCTTGTAAGCCGGCAAGGCCATCACTGTATGAGTCGAGCCAAAATCCGGATACCGCGCCAAAGCCTGGGCAAAGGCCATGGTCGCCTCCATATTGGTGATCAATGAACAACCAAACTGCACCGCAACCTGGCGGATCCGCGCGCCGTGGCTCAGCTCTTGGCGCTGTAGCTCCTTGGGCACGTTGATGACCAAATCAATCAGTCCGGAGCGGATCGCATCCAACACGTCGTCGGCTTCACCCGGCCAACCCAAGCGCTTCACGGTAAAGCCATGCTGCTGCAGATACTTCGCGGTACCTGCCGTGGCGTATATCGGCAGGTTGATCTTGGCAAAATATGCGGCGCATTCAAGGAACTTGACCTTTTCGTGCTCGGGTCCAGCCGAGACCAAGACCCCCTTGTGTGGGCGACGGCATTTAGCAGCCTCCAGCGACAACAGTAGAGCCTCTTCAAAATTGCGGCCGATGCAGCCCACCTCACCGGTGGAAGCCATTTCAACGCCGAGAACCGGGTCGGCACCCGCCAAGCGGGTAAAGCTAAACATCGGTGCTTTGACCCCGACATGCGGCAGATCGTCTTCAGGAATGCGCAACAAACGCGGCTGTGCCCCGATGACCACGGCCGTAGCGGCGTCCGCTAAGTTTAGTCCCACCACCTTCGAGACGAAAGGAAAGGAGCGAGCAGCGCGGGCATTGCATTCGATGACTTTGATATGATTGTGCTTGGCGAGAAACTGGATGTTGAATGGACCATTTAAATTTAGGCCGCGAGCGATCAACCTTGCCGCGCCGCGCACTCGCCGCACGGTTTCGACATAGAGGCGCTGTGCCGGCACGACCATCGTCGCATCACCGGAATGAACACCGGCGTTTTCGACATGTTCGCTGACGATCGCGGTGAGGATCTCACCGTCTTTGGCGACTCCGTCGAGTTCGATTTCACGAGCGCCAAGGACAAATTCAGAGATCACCACAGGGTGGTCGGCCGAGATATCAACCGCCAACGCCAATGACTTTTGCAGGGAATCTTGATCAAAAGCCACCCGCATGGCCGCACCCGACAACACATAGCTCGGACGTATCAGGACGGGAAAGCCGACCTCGGCAATAAAGCGTTCGACGTCGGCCTCGCTTCTGGCGGCGACCCAGCGCGGTTGATCGATGCCGAGCTTGTCGAGCAGCGCGGAGAACAAGCTGCGGTCCTCCGCCATATCGATCGTCTCGGGACTGTGACCGAGCAGGCGTAGGCCCATGGCGGCCAATGGCAATGCCAGCTTGTTTGGCAGCTGTCCGCCCATGCAGGCAATGGTGCCGACGGGATGTTCTAGCTCGGCGATATCAAGTATCCGCTCGAGGGTCATCTCCTCAAAGTAGAGTCGGTCGGAGCTATTGTAATCGGTCGAGACGGTCTCGGGATTGCAATTGATGATCACGCTGCGCCAGCCGGCTTTTTGCAGCTCGCGGCTACAGCTCACGGCGCACCAATCAAACTCCACACTGGTGCCGATGCGGTAAGCGCCGCTGCCGAGGACGATGATCGACTTTTTGCCATCGTCTGGGAGCACGTCGCTGTGCTGGCCGACGTAGGACATATAGAGGTAGTTGGACGGGGACGGATATTCGCCGGCGGTGGTGTCGATCTTTTTCACGACCGGCACGACGCCAAGCTTTTGCCGCAGCTCCCTAATGCCGCGCGAGGCGACCTGCATTTGCTTTTCCGACGGCTTTGCCGGGGCCGCTCCAGGGGCAAGCGGCTGCTTGGCCAAAGCCAAGCCGGCGAGCTGCTCGTCACCAAAACCCGCGGCCTTCAGGTGACGCCAGTCGCGTTCTTCGAGGGGACCAAAAACGGCCTGAATAAAAGCTGCATCGTTGGCAGCGGCAGCGGTCTGCGCGGCAAGTACCTCAACCTTTTGTTCGAGTTGAATCACATCGCGCAGCTTTGCCAAAAACCATTGGTCGATCGCCGTCAAGGCATGGATCTTCTCGATGTCCCAGCCCTGGCGCAAGGCATCCAGCACGGCATAGAGGCGCGTATCGGTTGGTTCGGCCAAGGCACCGTCGAGGTCTGCACGCGAAACTAGACGCAACGCGCTCAGTCCTGAACCACTTTCCGTCACCATACGCACGGCTTTTTGGATCGCCTCGGGAAAGCTCCGGCCGATGGCCATGATCTCACCGACCGACTTCATCGTCGAGCCGAGGCGGCGGGAGGCACCGCGAAACTTCACTAGGTCCCAGCGCGGCACTTTAATCGTCACATAGTCGAGTGCTGGCTCAAAATAGGCACAGGTGACGCCGGTCACCGGATTTTTCAGCTCCAACAGGTCGTAGCCAAGGACGACCTTGGCGGCTACATAGGCGATCGGATACCCCGACGCTTTGCTTGCCAAAGCCGACGAACGCGAAAGGCGCGCGTTGATTTCGATGACGTAGAACTGATGGCTAAAAGGATCTAGAGCGTATTGGACGTTGCATTCACCGACGATGGCACAGGCGTCGACGATCTTTTGCGCGGCGTTGCGCAGGATCTGGTACTCATCGTCAGACAGGGTCTGGCTTGGACACACGACGATGGAGTCGCCGGTATGGATACCGAGGGGATCGAAGTTTTCCATGTTGCAGATGGTGATGATGTTGCCTTCACCGTCGCGCATGACCTCATACTCGACCTCCTTCCAGCCCTTCAGCGACTTCTCGACCAAGACTTGGGGCGAGTTGGCTAAGGCGGTTTCGACGAGTGCGGCGAGTTCGGCGTCGCTGCTGGCAAATCCGGAGCCAAGGCCACCCAGGGCATAGGCGGCGCGGACGATGACGGGATAGCCGATCTGTTGCGCCGCGGCTTTGGCCGCTACTAAAGTCGTCACGGCGTGGCTCGCCGGCACCGGAATGTCGATCTCGCGCATCTTCTGCGCAAACAGGTCGCGGTCCTCGGTCATCTTCAGCGTTGCCACCGACGTGCCGAGATTGAGCACATTGTATTTCGCAAGGGTTCCCTGATCGTGCAGGGCGATCATGCAATTGAGGGCGGTTTGCCCGCCAAAACCAGCGACGATCGCGTCGGGACGCTCTTCGGCGATGATTTTAGCGACCCATTCGGGCTCGACGGGGTAGAGGTAGACTTTGACGTTTTCGTCGGGGTTGGTCTGCACGGTCGCAATATTCGGGTTGATGAGGATGACCTCACAGCCCTCTTCGACCAGGGCCTTCACCGCTTGCGTGCCCGAGTAGTCGAATTCACCCGCCTGTCCGATCGACAAGCCGCCGGAGCCCAGGAGTAAAATCTTCGGCGCCCGGCCGAGTACTTTTAATTCGAAGCGGATGGGCATAGCGACTGCACCTCAGTGACGAATTGATCGAGGATCCAGCCGGTGTCTCTGGGGCCGCCCGCGGCTTCGGGATGAAACTGAACACTGCGAAACGGCTTGGTCTTGTGGCGAATCCCCTCGATCGTCTGATCGTTGGCATTGCGAAACCAGGCCTCCCAATCGCTTGGCAAGGACGCATCATCGACAATATAGCCGTGATTTTGGCTGGTGATGGCCCCGCGCCGCGTGCCCACCTGATAGACCGGCTGGTTATGACTGCGGTGGCCATACTGCATGCGCGAGGTGGTAGCGCCGGCAGCCAAAGCGAGGATCTGATGGCCCAGGCAGATGCCAAGGATCGGCCGTTCGCCATGCAGTAGCTCGCCCAATTGGTAGCGCAGCCTGCCGGTCTTGGTCGGATCCCCAGGGCCGTTGCTAAATAGCCAGCCGTTGCAATCGACCGACTTAAGATCGGTATCCCAAGGCAAAAGCTCCACTTCACAACCGTGCTGGACGAGCTGGCGAACGATATTCCACTTCACGCCACAGTCGACTAAGCCGATTCGCGTCCGACCTTTGCCGACCAAGCGCCGTTCAGCCGTGGACACCATATGCATGATCTCGTGTGCACCTGGATCAAAATAGCCTTCCTGCACGAGTGAAGTCAGCTGCGGTCCGAAGGGGCGCACACCGGTGGGCTCAGCGGGTACGACTTGCCCGAGCAAATTGGGCGTTTGCCGGATCAAATGCACCAGGTGGCGCGTGTCCAACCCGACGATGCCCGGAACTCCTTGCTGCGCGAGCCAGGAATCAAGCGACTGGCAGCTGTTCCAGTGGAAGGCCTCCTGGCTGTCGAGCGTCAAGATGACTGCGGCAGCGTGCACTTGACCACTCTCAAAGCCCCGCGGCATGCTGCTGTCCGTCGCATTCGGAAGCGACGGGATGCCGTAGTTGCCGATCAAAGGATAGGTAAACACTAAAATTTGACCGAAGTACGACGGATCCGTCATCGCTTCGCTGTAGCCGACCATGCCGGTCGTGAAAACCATTTGCCCGCTGGACCGCAGCGGCGCTCCAATCAACTCACCGCTAAAGCGATGGCCATCGGACAGCATGAGCGTGCATTTTTGCCGACTTTGAGACCCACGAAAAGACATGCTGGGGGTTTCCTCATACTGGGTCGCGAGGACCTTGGGCACCTGAAAACGGATTGGAACGAAGATATAGCGCACCAGCGCCGCCAGGGGCTAGGAAAATGTCATCCTCGGTCGGCTTATTTAGCGCTTTATTCGGCGGCTTGGGTGCTCTATCAAGGAAAGGTACCGACCAGTCCCAAGGGCCCACAGGAGTTATGCGATGTCTGAAACGCTGATTGTTTACGCTAAGCGCACCCCGATTGGTAAATTGAGCGGCGCCCTAGCCGCCGCCAGCGCCCCGCAACTCGCGGCCCCACTGGTAAAAGATGCCTTAAATACCACGGGGCTGAAGCCCGACTCAGTCGACGAAATCATCATCGGCTGCGTCCTCCCAGCAGGCGTCGGCCAAGCTCCAGCCCGGCAAGTCGCCTTGCACGGTGGCTTGCCAAAGTCCGTCTGCGCCACGACCATCAACCGCGTCTGCGGCAGCGGCCTAAAGGCCGTCATGTTGGCTGATCAGGCCATCCGTAGCGGCGACGCCAACGTCATCTTTGCCGGCGGCATGGAGAGCATGAGCCAAGCCCCCCATCTGCTACCTGGCAGCCGCGGCGGCTTCAAATTCGGCTCGGTCGAACTGAAAGACCACATGCAACTAGACGGCCTCTGGGACCCCTACCAACAAAAAGCGATGGGGCAATTTGGCGACCAGTGCGCTCGGGAGTACGGCTTCAGCCGCGAGGCGCAGGACCAGTTTGCGCTCAAGAGCTACGAAGGGGCCCGCCAGGCCATCGCCAGTCAGCACTTTAGTCGGGAAATCCTCGCCGTGGACATCCCCGGTAAAAAGGGCACAGTCCGGGTCGATCAAGACGAACAACCGCATTCCATCGACCTAGCCCGCCTCACCACGCTCAAGGCGGCCTTTGAAAAGGATGGTTCGGTCACCGCGGGAAACGCCTCCTCGCTCAACGATGGCGCGGCGCTGACCGTGTTGATGAGCGCCGCCGCAGCCCAAGCTCAGGGCATCAAAGGCGTGGCCAAAATCGTCGCCCAAGCGTCCCATGCGCAAGCTCCCGAGTGGTTCACCACGGCTCCGGTTGAGTGCATCCGCAAGGTCCTCGCTAAGGCCAAGCTTCAGACCAGCGATATCGACCTATTCGAAATCAACGAGGCCTTTGCCGTCGTGCCCATGGCGGCAATCAAAGACCTCAAACTCGACCCGGCAAAGGTCAACGTCCACGGTGGTGCCATCGCCCTCGGTCACCCCATCGGTGCCAGCGGTACGCGGGTCTTGGTCACCTTGATCCACGCCCTGAAGGCCGCGGGTAAGAAACGCGGCCTGGCAACGCTATGCATCGGCGGCGGCGAAGCCAGCGCGGTGATCATCGAGCTGCTTTAACGAGTTGCGGCTATGCTTCGCCCGGCGCCGCCTTTGGAACGTCGTGGCAACGGACGCGAAAAAGCCCTGGACTTAGCACCGTCCAGGGCTTCTTTTCGTCAGTCTAGGGGCGCTTAGGCGAGAGTCTTCATATCGATGACAAAGCGGTACTTGACGTCGCCTTTGATCATCCGCTCGTAGGCACCATTGACGGCAGCGATATCGATGAGTTCAATGTCCGACAGGATCTCGTGCGTGGCACAGAAATCAAGCATCTCCTGCGTTTCCGGCAAGCCGCCGATGAGCGAACCAGCCAGTGAGCGACGCTTGAAGATCAAGTTAAAGCCGGCAATGCTCGGATCCTTATCGGGCACTCCGACCAAGCACATGGTGCCGTCGAGTTTTAAGGCCGCCATATAGGGATTCAGGTCATGCGGCGCCGACACCGTGTTGAGAATAAAGTCAAACACACTGGCCTGAGCCTGCATTTGGGCCGCATCTTTCGACAGGACGACGTGATGGGCGCCGAGGCGCAGGGCGTCTTGCCGTTTGCTTTCTGAAGTAGTGAACACCGTCACTTCAGCACCAAATGCCTTGGCAAACTTGACTGCCATGTGGCCAAGACCACCGAGACCGACAACGCCGACTTTATCACCTTTGCCGACCTTCCAATGCTTCAGCGGCGAGTAGGTGGTGATGCCGGCACAAAGCAGCGGCGCCACGCGTGACAGCTCAAGGTTGCTAGGGATCTGCAAGGTGAACTTCTCGTCGACGACGATGGCGTTAGAATAGCCACCTTGGGTCACGGTCTTGCCGTCGCGCTCGAGGCTGTTGTAGGTACCAACCCAGCCTTTTTCGCAGTATTGCTCAAGGCCCGCCTTGCATGACTCGCACTCACGACAGGCATCGACCAAACAACCAACTCCAGCGAGATCTCCGACTTTAAAGCGCGAGACCTTGCTGCCAACCCGAATGACTTTGCCGACGATCTCATGGCCGGGGACCATCGGGAACATCGACCCGCCCCATTCATCCCTGACCTGGTGAATATCCGAATGGCAAACCCCGCAGTGACTGATTTCTATCACCACATCATGGGGCAGTGGATCTCTGCGTTCGAACTTAAACGGAGCTAGCGGACTTTTAGCACTTAAGGCTGCGTAACCACGAGAAGGAATCATAAAAACCTCCAGATACTTTGAATACAATGCATTTGCACAGTAGACGAAGCCGCGCCGCAATTCTAGCCCCAGCCTAAATTTCTTACCCAGTTCAGAGCCTTGCAGCCTATTTTGGCTGAGCGGCCGAACGTGACGTTGAAGCCGAAACCGCTTTACGCGCTTGGTGCACCTTGTCCAGCATCCATTCGCGCTGATCCTTTTGCGCTTCCTGCTTCTTCGCCTGATGCACTTTCAGCGCCGCCAAAAAGATCTGGCAGCAGGTTTTGCAGCTTAAAACGGGGTTTTCGTTACCGGTATAATCGGAGTGGGTAAAGCAGATCAGATTCATCGGGACTCTCCTAATTCAGCTTGAGCTTGTGGCAACGCATCCATCACGTCAATGAAGAACATGATGCAGGTTATGTGCCAACTAAAGTCTCGCGCGGCGTCAGGATGCCAGCCCGGATTTATTCGGATTATTGGCCTTTAAAAGTCGGTTCAGTAGTCGCATTGTAAATCTTTTGTACAGTTTGCGCGCGACCGCACCATCATTATCCAACAATTTAATAAAGGCCGCGCGCTCGACCAAACAGATTTCCGTGGGCTTTGTGGCGACAAAGCGCACCGCCGTAGGCTGATCCGCTAGCAACCACAGTTCACCAAAGCTCTCGAAAGCCGCCATTTGGTCCACATAGAGCTCCTTGCCTCCGGCCTTTCGGTAGCAGCTCACCGAACCGCGGAGGATGATATAGATACCGCGTGGGTCGCCGTCATAGGTCAAGATGGTGTCGTCAGTACTAAAATTTAATACGGTGCTGATAGCCCATAATTTATCGCGTTGGGCGGCATCGAGATCGGCACAAAATGCGACTTTGGTTAAGGCGTTTACACCAACATCTGCGCGCGGCGCAGCAGCAAGTGGCGGCGACAAATCCTGCGCTGCAGGGACTACTTGCATCGGTGCCACCTTAACCACGGACTCGTTGAACGACTTGATCAACTCAATAGCTGCTTTGGGTGGTAAGGCATTTGTCTGGGCAGCGGCTTCAACCGCAGCGCCTGATCCCGTCCCATTCATGGCCTCCGTAGGAGCACCGATCACGGTCGTTTTTTCGCCGTCGTCACCGGCGCCCATGCTTGATTCTTCTAGGGAGAAGCTAGGAGTCCTTCCTGATGCGCTTTTGACCTGCGGTACGGTCGCCGGCTTGCTCTTGTTTCGCAGCATCTGCGCTTCTGCTGTGCGACCAGCACGCTCGTAGCAGTAGGCGGCCCGGGTCAGATCGCCGGCCTTCTCAAAGGCTAGGGCAGCCCGATCGAAGGCATTGAGCCGTTCGTAGACCATGCCAGCGTAGCCATATTTGGCGACTGAAGTAAACAGCTCCGCCAGAGCCGGAGCGCTAGCATCCTGATAGTTCACGGCTGCGATCAACTGTGGGCCAAGATCGGCGGCTGAACTCTTCAAATATTCTGCGGCTTCGCGATGCTTGCTCTGTGCAGCCAGACGTAAGATGACCTCAGGCAGTCGGCCACGCCGACCAAGCACCGCAGCCAGGTTCAAATCAACAGGATTTTTACAAAGATAATCGACGATCTGCTGCATTTCATGATCGTCGAGATCGATCGTGTGCAGTGGCGCCCCAGACGATGCCAGCTTCTGATACATGGTGATTTGGCGCTGCGGCAAGTCCGCTTGCCCAAACAACTTCGCCGCTCGGCGAAAGCTCCCGGCATGCTCGAAACAGTCCGCTGCCTCAGCCCAGCGACTGGCCATCTCATAGTACTCGCCAGCAACCTCCATCTGCCCCAGTTCACGCGAGCACTTAGCGACCTCCAGTGGCATATTGGCCATCTTAAAGCACTGCGCCGCCTGCTCCCACATGCCATGCCTAGCGTAGATGACGCCAGCGCGGTTGCTTCGCTGCATGCGCATAAGAATACCTGCGGCATCATGGATAAGGCCATTGTCCTCAAGCATCTGAATCGCTTCCCGAGGCATATTCAATTGCTCGAGGATTCGAGCTGCCGGGATAATCTTGCCGAGGGCAAGCATGCGCTTAGACTCTGCCAGCAGCTTTTGTTCCTGGCGCGTAAGGTTTTTAACATCGCTTGACCTTTGCGCCTGGTTGCGCGCCTTTTCATCAGGCGAACTGTTGCGCCGCCGCCCGCGCGCACGGATGCCACGGACGTTAGCAATCTGCCACATCGCCCCGATAAAGCAGAACACCGCGATGACCAATGCGGCCCAAATTTTATAGTTGATTGGCAAAAGATACCCCGATCACCCATAGTTGGGATCTCAGAGGGTCTATCGGCAATTGGTGTGATCAGTTGAGCAGGGAAAGGCGCGACTAGATTTGGTAACTCAGGCCAAAAGCGGTCTTTCTATCCCAGATCACCTTTAACTGCGTGTCTCCCGGCCGCAATACCTTGCCAGGGGAGGCCGTGATACTGGCCTTCAAAGAAAAGTCCTTACTCAAACGAAAGCCAATACCAGCACCGACGTTTGGCACCACTTCGCCCTTCTTATCCTCAAGATTCTGGACCAGGATGCCGTCTTGCGTCGACTTAAAGACATAGGTTTTAACCAGGGCCCCAGCCATAAGGTAGGGCATCACCATATCGCCATGCCATAGGATCAACGTCAGACCGACACCTTTCTGAATCACCTTCGAATTGGACACGACTTTGGTGCAGCTCGTTTCGCTCGGGCAAGGATTGGTGATTTGCGCCGAGGCCACGGGTACGACTGGAGCAGTGGGATCGGACGCACTACTAGCCCTGGCCCGGTAGCCGAGGGAGTAAGAGGTCTCGAGTCCATAGCTGACGCCGATACGCAGAAAGCTAAAGAGATCGACGTCCACTGTGGCGCTCGCAGACTGCGTGTTGGTGACCTCAAGTGGCACATTGGTTGAATCCATACCGTAGGAACCGGTGATGTAGACTCCTGCTTGAGCGACCGGAGCGAGCACGAAGAACCCACCACCGACGCTAAAAGCGAGGACAAAGGCCGCACCGGCACATACACGCAGAGACTTGAACATAGGCTGAACCTCGACAAGAACAAAGACAAACCGAGGAAGAAGGTCACCGGGACTGGGGACTGGTGATACCACCAGTTCTTAGGGTATTGTACCATGTTAGCAACGAGCCATAGAGCAGAGCGAGGTAGGGCTTTGGAAGCAATCTATAGACCGTGCGTGCTTGCCGTTTTCACCAACCAAGGCGGCCAGGTCCTAGTCGCCGAGCGGGTCCATCCCACCAGTTCCTGGCAGTTTCCACAGGGCGGCATCGATCCGGGTGAATCACCAGAGCATGCGGTCCAACGCGAGATGCACGAAGAACTAGGCGTCAAACGCGTCGTCATCATCGGCCGGACAGCAGGAACGATCCGTTACTACTTTCCCGCCGGTCTGCAGACCGAGATCGCCAAGAAATACCGCGGCCAAGACCAGGTTTGGTTTCATCTGCAGTTGCCTGCCGGAGAGGTCCCAGATCTGGCCAAGGCCAGCGACAAGGAATTCCAAGCCCTCGCCTGGGTCAGTCCGGAAGAGGCGTTGCGTCTTGTCGTCGACTTTAAACGTGGCGCTTACGAGCAGGGTCTAGCAGCGCTAGGCATTCTGCCTAAGGTGGCGGACCATCGCCCCCAGATCGGATAGAACTCATGCCCAGGCTCGGCATTTTCAATATGATGTGTGGCTTTTTTGTGCTGGCATGCGCCGCTGCGGCCGGCGCCTTTATCGCCACAGATATCAGTCAAGGGTTTATCCATGATAAGGCCATCCTCGAGTCCTGGCAGCTCATGCTAGATAAAAGTGCGCATGGTCACAGCAACCTGTTCGCGCTGCTGCATATCTGCTTTGGCCTGACAATGCCCTATTCGACTTGGGGACCACGAGTTAAGGCGACGCAGACGGCGGGTCTACTGCTTGGCACCCTGGCCATGGGCCCAGGGATGATGCTCAAAGCGCGCCTTGGTCCCATGAGCGAGACCTCGCTAATCGACATCATCATTGGCGGAATGCTTTCCGCAGCCCTAGTAGCATTGTTTGCCCATGCGATCGGGCTTGGTGCGAAATGGTACGAGCGAGCCTAAGTGGCCTTAGCCGGCTTTCTTCAGCTCGCTAATCAGGGCTTTGACGGCATCGATCTTGACATCAGGTTTGATCAGCTTTTCCAGCTTGGTGCGACCAATGAGCAGCTTGCGGATCTGGGTTTTGTCCTGAAGAAACTCGCCCAAGCGGACGTATTTGGCGCGCATTTCCATCCCTTGATCAAGAAACGCATGGAGCTCATCGACCGAAAATGGTTTGCGCAAAAAGCCGTCAGCCTCCTCCTGCGCAATCGTCAACTCTTCATCCGTCAACAAACCACCACTGATCAACATCACTGGAATACCGGCATCGTGCCGCCGAACGCGCCGCATCAACTGCAATCCATCCATACGCGGCATACGCACATCAGAGATCACTAAATCGATTTCCTTCTCGCGAAGCGTGTCGATAGCCTCTTTGGCGTTTTTGACGACGATCACTCGTGAAAAGAATTTGTTTAGATGAATCTTGAAAAACTTAAGCAGCGTGTTGTCGTCATCGACGACCAAAATATAGCTAGTCCGATCATAGTACCGGTCACCATCGATCAAAATCGGCTGATTGTCTTGCTTGTTCTGATTGTCGGTGGCCATGTCCGCTCCTCATCGTAAAAGACTCGAGTGTTCATCGGCAGTCGGCAGGCAAGCTTTAGTAAAGCCTTCCATGTTTATGGAAAAGCTATTTAAAATCAGCTAGTAGCGACTGCCAAGCGGCGTTAAATCGTTGATATAAGACCGCGCCAGCTCCTTCAGTTCGGAGTTGGCGGCCGGGGTTTGCAGCACTTCATGGAACAGGCGCAAGGCCTCGTTGGGTTTCTTCAGGTCATCGGCCAAAAGGGCTGCCAGATTATACCGGCCATAGGCGTTGTCTGGGTCGCTATCCACGGCCTTAGAAAACGAAGCCTTGGCGCCGGAAATATTACCCTGACGCTTTTGCACGACGCCTAAAGCCACCAGGGCATCGACCTGCTGCGGATCCGCCTTCAGCGCTTGCAGCAGGTCCTCCTCAGCGGCGGCGAATTCCAAATTGGCAGCGCTCAAAACCGCGCGATTCACCAACGCCGGCGCATAGTTCGGCGCGACGCTCAGCGCTTTATCAAACCAGACGCGCGCGGCCTCAGGCTGCCGCGCTTGTTGTGCAATAACGCCCATTAAATTCATCAGACTGGCATTATCCTGGACGCGATCGAGGCCGCGTTTTAAGACGAATTCCGCGACGCTGGCTCGACCGATCGCAAGATAAGACGAAGCTAACGAGGCATAGGCCGGAGTGAAGGTCTTATCTAGTCCGATCAGATCGCTAAGAATTCTATGGCCTTTGTCGCGCTCACCGCGTCCGATAAAGGCGAGTGCTAGCGTATAGCGGTACTTGATCAGGACGGTCTGGGTCACGCTATCGCTGCTGCTGATCACCTCTTTGGCCTGAGTCAAAAGCGCGAAGGCTTCATTCAGCTTTTGCTGGCGTAGATATAGGGCAGCTAGGTCGAGCATCGTCTCTAGGTCTTCGCTGGCGACGCGCAAGGCCTGGCGAAAGCTCACCTCGGCCGCACTGAGCCGACCGATTGCCATCTCGGCGCGACCTTTACCGCGAAGCTCCTTGACTCCGGCAGTCTCCGGCCAATGTTCGAGCTTACGCGCCAGCACCGAAGTCTCTAGCGCCGTGGG
>JAPLFX010000010.1 GCA_026390445.1 Pseudomonadota bacterium | reverse complement strand
TCTGGAAACACGTATCACTTTTGCACAACATCTAGCGGATCGCTTGGACCACTACTTATCAGAAATTTCGTGTAAAGAAACTGGTTTCATGTTTTAGCGAACTGGATTATAAATCAGCGCAGATTTCCCTTGGTACAGTTGATTCGAATCTTGAAAGCGTTGGGATGAGAGGCCTTCACGGGTTCACACCGGAAACCGTCTTGATTGGGAGAAGCGTCGATGAAACGAATCTGGCTTTTAGCGGCACTGATCAGTCCTGCATGCTCAAATAGTTCAAAGAAGGACCCAGCCCCGGCGGCATCGGCGGCCCCTTCTGAAAAAAAGGGTGAACCGAAGCCGAGCGAGGAGCGAACTGATCCCCCAAAGAAGGTCGATCCCATCAAGAAGGCTGGGGACGGCGAGCAGAGTCAGTCCGGTGATGTCCCAGGCTGCAGCTCTGCGGTCATGCCGGGAAGCGATCATAACCTCGCTGTGTCCATCGACAAGGATAGTGGTCGCTACCTGATCGACTTTGCAACCCCGGGTGATCGCGCCTTGCATGTGATCGCGCTATACGTCACGGCGCCCGAGGATGCGATCCCCACCTTTAAGAACGGATTTAAGTTTAAGGGAACACCGTATTGGATGGTTGCGGTAGAAAAGCCATTTACCACCTACTTCCAGCTGCCGATCTTGTACGGAACGGTCTCTGGCAAGGCCCTCGATGTCAGCAAGAATTACAAGGGGCTTGAGGGAGGCCAACTGCTGAACTCTTTGACCGCACCGACTTGCCTGAAGATCACCGTGGTGAGCTTTGAGGCGGATCAGGAGCAATCGTTCAAAAGCAGTGAGTACCAGCTTTCGTACAAACCATGACTTTGGGAATGGGGTTGGAGCAACTCATGGATGAAGTACTGATCATTGGGGCCGGTCCAGTTGGTCTATCCCTAGCCGTTGATTTGACGAGTCGCGGCATTCCCGTGGTCGTATTTGAGCAGGATCAGCAGATCGTCAAAGAAATCCGAGCCAGTACGTTTCACGCTGCGACCATGGAAAAGATGGAAGAATGGGGAGTGTTAGACGCGGTTCTGGCGAGAGGGCACCGCGTCGATCACCTGCAGTTTTGGGATCGTCGGGAGCGCAAGATCGTCGGTGATTTTGATTATAGCGCTATTGCCGCCGATACTAAGTTCCCTTTTCGGCTGCAATGTCCACAGCATGTTTATGCCGAGACGCTGCTCGAGAGGCTGCAACGGGAACCTCTGGCGACCATTCACTTTGGCCACGAGTTCCTCAGTAGCCGCGAAGGACGCTCTGGTATCGAGGCTAAGTTTGAAACCAGTCGTGGGGTGCGCAGCTATAGCGGCCGCTTGCTATGTGGAGCTGACGGGGCGAATAGCGCGCTGCGGCGGTCGCTGGGTCTGAGCTTTGACGGGATGACCTATGAAGACCGCTTTCTCCTAATCGGTACCGACTTAGACTTGTCGCGTTACTACCCAGGAATGGCGAGCGTCAGCTACATTTTTGACCCAGATGAATGGGTCATCACGCTGCAGTTAAATGAACTGCTGCGCATCGTCTTTCAGGTGGCGGATGGCCAAGATGGTGAAGTCGAGCTGAGCGATGACAACATCCGGCGGCGGGTCTGGAAGTTCATCGGCGAAGAGATCGATTTCCCGATTCTGCACAAGTCGATCTATCGGGTGCATCAGCGCGTCGCCGATACCTTTCGGGTCGGGCGTTGCTTGCTCCTAGGCGATGCCGCACATATCAATAACCCAGCCTCCGGTATGGGCATGAATAGTGGCATCCTCGACGCACACTGCCTTGGCGAGAAGATCAGTGAGTACCTGACCTACGAGCGCGACGAAGCTCTCGATGGTTACAGCACTCTACGCAGAAGTTATGCGTTGGATAAGATCAGAGGATACACCAGACAGCGTTATCAGGATTTGAGCGCAGCTGACGTCGAGACGCGCCAGCTGCGTAACCAGCAATATGAGGCGATCAGTCGGGATCCGCAGCGGGCACGTGATTTTCTGTTGCGTGCGGCCATGCTCGAACACCGGATTTGATTGCAGCTGGGCGGTTGTAGGTTAACCCTGTCAACTCGTTAGAGGGATAAAATATCATGATCGACATGTGGTTAGGTGGGGAGCGGTATGCGCCGCCAAGCCGAAAGCGCATCGAGGTTGTGAATCCGATGTCGCGTGTGGCGATCGGTGAGCTGGTCGTCGCCGATGCATCGGATGTTGATCATGCCTTTGCGATTGCCAGCGCCAGCAGCATTCATTGGCGATCGTTCTTGCCCGATGCGAAGGAGCAAATCTTTCATCGTGCTGCCGCATTGCTCGACGCCCAGACCGAGGCCCTTGCTGCGCTGGTGGTGGAGGAAAGCGGTTCGACCCTGAAAAAAGCTCGTCACGAAGTCAGCTATGCGGCGCAGATCCTACGCGCAGCTGGAGGGGAAGCCCGACGCCTTTATGGCGACACCATACCGGACGATCGCGCCGAACGCATGTCTATCGTCATCCGTGAAGCCCTCGGCGTGGTGGCCGTGATCAGTCCGTTCAATTCTCCCTTGGCCTTGTTGGTCAAGATGATCGCGTTCCCCTTGATCGCCGGCAACACTCTGGTGGTTAAACCATCGGAGCTGACGCCGCGGACTGCGGTTGAAGTGGCCAAGGTCTTTGCCGCCGCTGGGCTGCCGTCGGGGGCGCTAAACGTGCTCCACGGTAGCGGCAACGAGGTTGGCGAGGCCATCATTCAACACCAACTGTTAGATGGACTGACCTTTACGGGATCTACGGCGGTTGGACGGCATATCGGTGCAACCCTAGGCGCCAAGCTGAAGACCCTGCACCTTGAGTTGGGTGGCAATAATCCACTTATTGTTAAGGAAGATTTTGACCTCGATGCGGCAGTCGACGCAGCTGTCTTTGGCAGTTTCTACCATGCCGGTCAGATCTGCATGGCTAGCTCCAGACTGCTGGTGGCAGCAAGCTGTTACGAGGCGTTTCGCGACCAACTAAAGCATAAGCTCGAGACCTTATGGTTTGGCCGTCTTGATGATGAACGGACCTTTTATGGTCCATTGATCCATGGTGCTGCGGTTGATAAGGTCCGCCACGCGGTTAGCGACGCGCTTGGTCAAGGTGCGACCCTACTCACCGGTGGGCAGGTCTTAGATGGCTGGCGCTTTGCGCCAACGGTGCTCGAGAATGTCACGCGGGGAGCCAATCTATGGCGCCACGAAACCTTTGGTCCAGTAGTTTCACTGACGCCTTTTTCCACCGACGAGGAAGCCCTCAACCTGGCCAACGATAGCGACTACGGACTGAGTTCTGGTGTCTTGACGCGCGACTATGGCAAAGCCCTAGCCTTTGCCAAAGGCTTGCGCTGCGGCGGCGTGCATATCGGGTCGCATCCCTTCCAGAGTGGCACGATGACCCCGGTCGGTGGTCGAGGTCAGTCTGGAGTTGGGATGAGTGGCGGACGTTACTCGATTGAGCATTTTACCCAGTATAAGTGGATTAGCTTGCACAGCTAAGCCACCGCCAGTGAGGAGGTCATGGGTCTTGGGACAAACTCTCTTTGACAAAGTGTGGCAACAAAATACCGTCAAAGCGGAAACCCCTGACCAACCGGCGTTGCTCTATGTTGGACTGCATCTGCTGCACGAGATTACGGCACCGCAAGCGTTTGCTATGCTCGAGGAGTGGCGGCTTCCGGTGCGTCGTCCCGATTTGACCTTGGCGATGGTGGACCATTGTGCGCCGACAAGCAAGGATGCCGACGGCCGCTTCGTGGTCAAGGATCAAGCGACCGTAGCACAGATCGACGCGCTGACATCGGATTGCACCCGTCATAACATTCCGTGTTTTAGTTTAGACCATCCCTTCCAGGGCATTGTCCATGCTGTCGCGCCTGAACTCGGGCTATCGCGGCCAGGTCAGGTGATCGTGTGTGGTGATAGCCATACCAGCACGCACGGAGCCTTCGGGGCTATCGCGTTTGGCATTGGCTCAAGTGAGGTGGCCGAGGTTCTGGCCACTCAATGCATCCTGCAGCGGCGGCCGAAAAACCTGCGGGTAATCGTTGACAAGGTCCTCAGTCCAGGCGTCTCGGCGAAGGATCTTGCCCTGTATATCACCACAAAGCTCGGTGCTGTGGGCGGCAAAGGCTACGCCATCGAGTACCAAGGTGCGGGGATTCGCGCTTTGTCGATGGAGCAGCGTTTGACGTTGTGCAATATGACGATCGAAATGGGGGCCCGGTTTGGTCTCATCGCGCCGGACCAAACGACTCTGGATTATTTAAGTCGGTGTTTACTGCAGCGTGAGATCGAGGCATCGGTTCTGGAGCTGTTCAGTGATCCAGATGCGCCGTGGGATAAGGAGCTGGTGATCGATGCTGATCAGGTGTCGCCGATGATGAGTTGGGGCACCAACCCTGCGATGTCGATCGCACTCGGTGATGAATTGCCGTTGCCGACCACCGCTACCGAGCGTCAGGCCTATGCGTATATGGGCTGGCAGGGGCAGAAGGTGGCAAGTGGTCGAGTCGTTGATCATGTGTTTATCGGTAGCTGCACCAATGGGCGCATCTCCGATCTGCGAATCGCCGCCGCACAGATGCAAGGAAAAACTGTCGCGACGAACACCCAGTGCTTGATCGTGCCGGCGTCTAAACTCGTCAAGCAACAAGCTGAGGACGAAGGCTTAGACCTCGTCTTTCGCCAGGCGGGTGCGACATGGGGTGAGCCCAGCTGCTCTCTTTGTAATGCGATGAATGGCGACCTGGTCGCTCCAGGCCGACTTTCAGTAAGCACCAGCAACCGCAATTTTGAGGGCCGTCAGGGCCAAGGTGCCAGGACCGTCCTGGTCAGTCCTGCGAGTGCCGCGCAGATTGCCATTCGGGGTCACCTATGACGCCTGTGACTGTGGTCAGAAGTCAGTCGATTAAGCTACTTGATGAGGACGTCGATACCGATCAAATGGTGCCGGCTAGGTTTCTGCGCACCTCGGCCGCCACGGGTCTCGGTTCCTGTCTGTTTTACGATCGCAGGTTTGGCCTAGACGGTGAGCGCCTGGCAGGGTTTCCTCTGAATCCCCCCATGTACCAGGGCGAACGGATCTTGATCGGCGGCGCTAATTTTGGTTGCGGCTCGTCTAGGGAGCATGCGCCATGGGCGTTTAAGGACTTTGGATTCGATGTCCTCATCGCGCCTTCGTTTGGCGAGATTTTTTATCATAACTGTTTGAAAAACGCCCTGCTGGCCATCGCAGTCGATCCTGAGTCACACCGTTTTCTCGGTCTTTGGGACGGTTTAGTCACTGTGGACCTAGATCAACAAGTGATTCAGGCGGGAGACGTTCAGGTGCCGTTTGCGATTGATCCATTCATGCGCTTTTGTTTGATGCGGGGCCTTAGTCAACTTGGCTACGTCGCCGAGCAAGAGCCACTCATTGCGCTTTTTGAGCAAAAAAATGATCAGCGGATCGTACCGCTAAGTGGTGTCGGTTCGATATGAACAGCAGTGCTTTGTTACTATTACCAAGAACCTGAGGAGATCACGGATGACGGATGCATTAGGCTGGCGGCGCAAATTCGGTGTATTGGCGCCAAGCACCAATACGATTGTTGAGCCGGATTTTTACCGCATGGCGGTGCCCGGTGTTACTTCGCACTTCTCGCGGATTCATATTCGCGATCAGGACCTGTCAAACAATGCGAAGATGGAGGCCTTGCTGATTCAAATTCGCGAAGAGATCCTCCACGCCATCGACCGGGTAAAGACGGCCGAAGTGGACTATTTGGTGATGGGCATGAGTGCTGAGACCTTTTGGGGCGGCATGGAGGGCAACCGCCAGTTCGTCAAGCGCTTGGAGGATTACTCCGGATTGAAAGTGGCTTCGGGCGCCGAGGCTTGCGAACGCGCCTTGCATTTATTCAAGGCAAAAACCGTTGGCGTGATTACTCCTTATCAAGCCATTGGCGATGAGAACGTGATTAAATTCTTCGGCGATATCGGCGTCGAGGTGAAGTTCATTAAGGGCTTGAAGTGCCCGACTGCGGTGTCGATTGCTCACGTCAGCGAAGACGAGCTTCGGGCGGCGCTGATCGAGGTGAACGCTGCGGGCGTCGACGCCATCGTTCAGGCTGGAACCAATTTAAGTATGTTGCGCTTGGCCGATGAAGCGGAGCGCTGGTTGAATAAACCTGTGATTGCGATCAACGCCGCCACTTGGTGGTACGCGCTGCGGGAAAACGATATCCAGGATCGCGTCGAAGGCTGCGGCCGACTACTCCGGGAGTTTTAGGCCGATGGCGCACCTGCAATCCAGCTACAAGGGCGTTTTTGACCACCAGCTTGGCTTTGGTAAAAGGCCGGCGGTGCTCGTCGTCGATTTTGTCAAGGCTTATACCACCCCTGGTAGCCCGCTCTACGCAGCCCCAGTGGTTGACGCCGTCGCTAAAACCCAGTATCTGATCGCCGCGGCGCGTCAGGCTCAGGTGCCGGTGATCTACACCAAGGTGTTATATAGCCGCAGCCTCCTTGACGGTGGCTTGTTCGTGCAAAAAATTCCGGTACTGCAAACCATGGTGGCAGGCGAACCCCTTGCAGAGATCGCCTCTGAGTTAGAGGTGCGCGAAGATGACTTGGTGTTGGTCAAACAATATGCCAGCGCCTTCTTTGCGACGCCGCTGGCGGCCACACTGACGAGTCTGCAAGTAGACACCCTAATCCTCGCCGGCTGCAGCACCAGTGGTTGCATTCGCGCTACGGCCGTCGATGGCATGCAGCATGGCTTCCGGGTGATCGTGCCGCGCGACTGCGTCGGCGATCGTCATGAAGCACCACATGAGGCAAATCTATTTGATATCAATGCTAAATATGGTGACGTCGTGAGTCTCGGCGAAGTCGTTGAGCGCCTCAATATGCTAGGGAGCCGTGCGCCATGAAGCCACTGGAACATATCAAGATCCTCGATTTGACGCATATGCTGAGCGGTCCCTATGCGACGCAGCTGCTCGCAGACCTTGGCGCCGAAACGATCAAAGTCGAGCCCCCCGGGCAGGGCGAAGGGACCCGCCGACTGCTCGAGCATGATGCTGCTCACAGTATCGACGGCATGGGCGCCTATTTTCTAACTCTTGGGCGCAATAAGCAGAGCATCTGTATCGACCTAAAGTCGGACTCGGGGCTGGCCCTGTTCTACGATCTCGTCAAGCAAGTCGATGTCGTCGTCTATAATTTTCGCGCCGGAGTCGCTGAAAAGTTACGCATCGATCATGGCCACTTGCAGGAGCTTAACCCGCGTATCGTCACCTGCAGTATCACCGGCTTTGGTGAAACCGGACGGAATAAGGGGGCGCTCAGCTTTGACCTTGTGGCACAGGCGACCGGTGGCGGCATGAGCATCACCGGTAGCGAGGAGCAACCACTGCGCTCTGGGATTCCGATCGGTGACCTCGGCGGCGGTCTGATGGGAGCGATCGGTATCCTTTCAGCTCTGGAGTCGCGGCATGTCTCGGGTAAGGGACAGCATATCGACATCTCGATGCAGGATGCTCAGTTATCGATGCTCAACTATATGGCGACGATGTACTTCCTGTCCGGCAAGCAACCTCCTGCTAGCGGCAATTCGCATTTTGTCCACGTACCCTACGACAGCTTTAAGACTCGGGACGGCCATATCATCGTTGCGATCATCACGGATGGGCTGTGGGAGCGTTTCGTTGGCATTATGGGTCTCAAGCATTTGGACACCGAAGAAAATCGAGGGCAGCCGGGTCGTTGGAAAAATCGTCAAACCATCATGGCCGAGGTCAGTCAGCTTTTGGCCACTGAGGACAACCAAGTGTGGCTTGATCGCTTGCAAAAGGATGGCATTCCCTGTGCGCCGGTGAATACCTTCGCCAGTGCGCTGAGTGATCCGCACGTGCTTGATCGCGGCATGGTGGTCGAGGTGCAGCACCCGCATGGCCAAATCGTTAAGCAGGTCGGTAACCCGATTAAGCTGTCGGATTATCCTCATGAGACCTTCCAGTCGCCGCCTCTTTTAGGTCAAAACACCGACGCGGTACTGACCCGCCTTCTAGGTCTTGATGAAGACACCTTGTCCGGTCTGCGATGTCGAGGGGTGATCCAATGAGTGGTGCAAGTCAACGAGAGTTTGTCAGCATCTGCGAAGTTGGTCCACGCGATGGACTGCAAAACGAACGCGTTCACCTTGCGCTCGACGACAAGAGTCAGCTGGTTGCGGGCCTCGTCAAGGCCGGGCTTAGGCAGATCGAGATCGGCAGTTTCGTCAGTCCTAAAGCCGTGCCGGCGATGGCAGACACGGATGCCTTGACCACCAGGGTCAAACGGACCCATGGGACGGGGATTCGCACATTGGGCTTGGTCGTCAATGCCCAGGGCTTTGATCGCGCTTTGGCCGCCGGGGTCGATGGAGTCTGCATCGTCACGGTAGTGTCCGAGACCCTGTGTCAAAAAAATAATCGCTGCTCGTCGCAGCAAGCAACGGATACGGCCGTGGCGCTGATCAAGCGGGCTAAGGAAGAAGGACTATCGACGCGGGTCGATGTCGCCACCTCTTGGGTGTGCCCCTACGAGGGTCAAGTTTCCTTAGAGGCGGTACAAAGAGTTGCCGACCAGGTGTGGGAGTATCAACCCGACGAACTGGCCTTTTGCGATAGCATTGGTCACGCCCATCCCTATCAGGTGGCTAAGCTCTTCGCTGCTTTTGGCGAGCGCTATGACCGTTCGCGATTGGTGGCACACTTTCATGATACCCAGGCACTTGGCCTGGCCAATGCGACGGCGGCGCTATTTCAAGGCATTCGCCGCTTCGATGCGAGCGTGGGTGGACTCGGTGGTTGTCCATTCGCACCAGGTGCAAAGGGTAATTTAGCTACCGAAGATCTCGTCCATCTGTGCCACCGTTCTGGCTTTGAGACGGGGGTTCACCTTGACGACCTTTGGGCCACCGTAGCGCTCCTCGAACAACAGATAGGTAGGCCGCTTGGCGGTCAGAGTCGGTCGTGGTTTCACTCGACGCAGCGAACGCAACATAACTAAGCGCATTACCTGAGGTGTTAGCGATGGTAAAAGTCACAGCAGAGAGTTTTATCGAAGATCTGACGCCGGAAGAAAAGGCTCGGGCGGCTCTGGTGGACCTGATTTTGCCGGCTCTGCGCGAACGGGTCGTAGCCGCCGACCATGACGGCGAGTTCAACCGCGACAATTTGTCCTTGTTTCGCGAGCACAATCTGACTGGTCTGGTTATTCCTAAGGAGTTTGGAGGACTTGGCGGCGGTTTGCGCGACCTGGCGGCGGCGACTTTTGCCCTCGGTACGGCCTGTCCATCCACAGCCCTGTGCTTCTTCTTTCACTGCAGCACGTCTTCGCGGGGGTTGTTGGCACTGGAGGCGATCGAGCGCGGATTGTTTACTTCGGAAGAGATTCCGGTGGTCCGCGACTTTGCGCATAAATTGCTGCATCGCATGGGGACGGAGCGCAGATGGTTTGGCAATTTCGCGAGCGAAAGTACAAAGAGTGAAAAGGCTCTGATCACCATCAATACCAGAGCGAAGAAGGTGCCGGGCGGATATCAATTGACGGGCGTCAAGTCCTTTGGCTGCTCGACGGGAGTCGCCGACTATTATTTGGTGACCGCCCAACTTGAAGACCATGCCGACGCACGTGGCCTGACTACATTTACCGTACCGCCGCAAGCGGTCGGTGTGGGTCAGCGTAGCAAATGGGACGCCATCGGCATGCGTGCCACCAATACCCACGGCATCACCCTCGACCAGGTCTTTATTCCGGACGCCGAGGCTTTGGTCATCCCAGCGGCGTTTACTCGCATGATGCAGGTGAGTCGGGGCAGCTTCGTCGGCAATCAGGTCGCGGGAACGGCGGTATACTTGGGCGTGGCGCACGCCGTGTATCACAACACCGTTGATACCCTACTTAGCCGCAAATATGCCGATACCGATCGTTCTATTGCCAATTCGCCGATGCACCGCGAGCTGATTGGTCGCATGGCGGTCAATCTTGAAACGGCGACGCTTTGGTTGCGCCGTCAATTGCAGCTGGAAAGCTCCGAGTCCCCGACGCTGGACAAAGACGAAGTCGTCAGGAACTGGCGCCTGTGCAAAGGCGCGGTGAGCGATGCGGCTTTTGCCGTCGGGGTGGATGCGCTTAAATGCTGCGGCACGTCGGGGACAGGCAATTCCGGCTTTATAGCCCGGTCGTTGCGTGATTTGTCGATGGGGCTGGTGCAGGCGTTTCCTAGCGAGCGTGGTCGTCTCGAAGCCGCGGAGATGATTATCTCCAAGAAGCAATCCGTCCTTTTTGGGAGTTAAGACCCTATGAGATTTCCACCCGGATCCGTTGGCGAAACCCTCACTGCTATGCAGGGCGTGTGGCACGATCATATTCAGCTTTATCATCTGAACGGCGATGTCCTCAGCGAGGATGCGTGGAGCGGAACGCCTGGACCGGCGCCGTTCGACAATCTGGTCTACATTGAGTTCGACGGCGAAAACTACCGGCAGACCAACGTCACGTTTCGCGGCAGGCCGCTGCATGTGCGAAGCTTTCGCGGGGTTTTGCAAGACGGAGTATTGCGTTTTGGTCACTTGGGACCCAATGATCCGGTGCATATCGGTACAGCCGCCGGCCCTGGCCGCCTTATTTTTAGTCCACAACAGGTGACCGATGCTTGGGGGCAATATGTTGAGCCGGACTTCATTCAACTGACCGGCGCTGGGCAACGCGCTCGTACCACGGTGTTGTATCGTCACGGTGTGGCGGTGCGAACCCTGCATGCGTCTGGATATATGCTCAGTCCCGATCCGACCAGGCGACTTAGCTGTGACCCGCGCCCGGGCGACGGCCCTGTACACGAGGACCCTAAGCCCACGACGTCCTTTCAAAGGTGAATAGGGGAATTCTATGAACACCGCAGTGACATGGCCCGTTCTCAGGAACTATATAGGCAATGAATTTGTCGAGCCGCTATGGCGCGAGCAGAGCCTGGTTAATCCGAGCGACGGAGCCGTCCTCGGGCAGCAGGCTGGCAGCTCGAACCAGGCGTTGCAGGCTGCATTGCGCTGTGCCGAGGCCTGCCATAAGTCTGGCGACTGGTTTTCTCTGGGCAAAGGCCGAGCTGATGTCTTGATGAAGATCGCAGACCAGGTGTCCCTGCATTTAGATGAATTAGCACTGCTCGAGACGCTCAATAGTGGCGTCATTCTAAGGCAAACGAAGTCGTTGATCGGTTTGCTGCCGCTGATTTTTAAAGCGGCGGCGGCGCAGCTGTTGCAACATCCAGATTGTGAAAAGCTCGGCACCGCCCAGGCGATCCAGGTGTGGCACAAACCTTGGGGTCCAGCGCTGTGTCTGGCGCCGTGGAATTCACCGGCTCCGATCGGCGCGCATAAATTGGCCTCGGCATTGGCGGCCGGAGCCCCGGCCATTCTCAAGCCCTCGGAGTTCACACCGTTTACCAGTCAGCGTCTGTTTGAGATCATCTCGTCTTGTGGATTGCCTCGGGGGGCGGCGCAGCTCATTCATGGTTCAGGCTTGGAAGGAGCAACGCTGGCTGCCGACCGTCGGATCAAAGTTGTGTCTTTTACCGGAGGGCTAAAAAGTGGTCAGGCAGTCGGTCAGATCTGTATGCAGCAGCTCAAGCCAGTCCAATTGGAGCTAGGTGGACATAATCCCTTTGTTATGCTGCCGGATGCGGATCTAAATCGGGTCGTCGATGGTTTGGTCGCTGGCCTGACGACCTTAAATGGTCAATGGTGTAGGGCGATCGGCCGCATCTTTGTTCCGGCGGCGATGAAGGCCACCGTGATTGATGCCTTTCTACAGCGGGTGGAGTCCCTACGGATTGCAGCTGCCACTGATCCTGCCGCCGACATGGGGCCTTTGGTCAGTCGTCAGCACCTGGATCATGTTCACGCGACGATTGGACGCTTGGTATCTCTTGGTGCTAAGCGCCATCGAAGTGAAAGGGTGTTGCCTAACGCCGGCACCTTTTTCGCACCAGAGCTGCTGTCAGGACTGTCGCTCGAAGCCGATGATACGGAGATTTTTGGCCCCGTCGCCGTGGTGCATGGTTATGACGATGTTCAGGGTCTGAGCGACCGAGTGAATGATACGAAGTTTGGTCTTGCAGCCTATATCTATGGATCTGACGAGAGCCTTATGTATAAATTGGCGCAAAGCCTCGATGTCGGCAGCACTAAGCTCAACGGTGTGACGATGACCAGCCTAAGTCCCAACGCTCCGCGCGCAGCCTGGGGTGTGTCTGGTTTGGGTGAAGAGGGTGCGTTCGAGACATTTCGGTTTTTTCAGGGTAGTTCGGTCATTGGTAAAGTGAGTCAATAGAGAGGGATGGAGAATTTCTATGTTATTTAACATGTGGTATGTAGCGGCCGACGTAGCAGATATCTCGGACAAACCAACGCAGGCTAAAGTCCTCGGCCAGAAGCTCGTGATCTTTCGTGCTCAAGACGGTTCTATTGCTTGTCTAAGCGATATTTGTATTCATCGCGGTGCATCCTTGTCAGCCGGCAAAGTGGTCGATGGCTGTGTGGAATGCCCTTATCATGGCTGGAGATACGACGGCAAAGGTGCCGTGGCCAAGATTCCGGCACAGCCACCGGGAGCCAAGATTCCCCAGCATGCCCGGATTGATTCCTATCCCGTCGTTGTCAAATACGGTTGGGTTTGGGTGTTTATGGGTGATCTTCCTGAGGCCGAGCGGCCACCATTACCGGAGTTTCCAGAGTACGAGGATCCCGAGTGGCGAATGATCCGCGGGGAGTTTATTTGGCAGGCGGACTATGCGCGGGTGATCGAAAATGGTTTGGACTTTTCCCATGCGCCTTTCGTTCATCCGAGCTTTGGTGATCCCAACCATGCCGTGATCGAGGACTTTGAGGTGGAGAGCCACGAATGGGGCGCGAAGGCCACCGTGAGCTATCTGCCACCGATGTACAAAGGAATCTGGAAGCTCCTCAGACGCGAAAGAACACCGGTTAGAGCGAGCCCAAGCTTTCATATGTCCGGTGGACTGATGTGCCTTAAGGTCTATATCACCAAGGACTGGACCCAGATCATTTATGACGTCAACACTCCGGTTGACGAGAACACCACCCACACTAGGTGGATTCACGCCCGCAACTTTATGCGCTCGCGCTTTGCCGATAAGGATGCAAAGCGCCGCGTACAGGCGATCTTCGATCAAGATGCTGCGGTCGTCGAAAAGATTCAGCCACAGCTTCTTCCTGTCGACTTGAGCGAGGAGATCTCACTCAAGTCCGACGGCTTGCAGATTGCCTACCGGCGGATGCGGCGCAGTTTTATTAAAAAGGGTTGGTCGATCGATGTGAATTACTTCAAGAACCAACAAGACAAGAAGCATGCACGAGTCGTGCCCTCACCAGAGCGGCGTCGTGAGGAGCATAAGAACATTCATTGGGTCATCCCCACGGTACCAGTCGAAGATATCGCCAAACCCGTGCGCGAAGGTCAGCGGGTGGTGATTGAGGAAGGTCAGATTCATTGAGGAACATAAACTGGCCATGGGGCCTTTTGGTGCGATGTTAAACGTTAATCCACAGGAGCATGTATGCGGCGCTTAGTGTTATCCCTAAGTCTACTTTGTTGGAATGTCTTGCCCTTCGGCGGGGTTGCTGCAGCGGAAGAAGGTTCATCCGATGTGTCTCTAGCAGCCGACTTTTTGGGCAGCTGCGAGTTTCAGGGCGTCTTTGCTGGCGGATGCATCGAGTTTATCGGCGCAGGATGGACGAGTGCCAACATGCAGTCTTTCTGCCAAAGCCAGGACCGGCCTGGGGAGACGGCCGTAGTCAGCAGTGCTGTTTGTCCTAAGGCCAACTTCAATGCATTGTGTGCCAGCAAAAAGGATGAGGGCCTCGCTAACGTCTATGTCAACGATATGCCGGCTTTTATCTGTAAGAAATACCTGAAAGGCGACCTTACATCCCGGTCCGATGGTGGTTGGTAAGATCTTATATCCAAAAGCATGGGGCACAGGTGTGTGCCCCTGTCGATCTCCACTTTGGGAAAGGAGTCCCTTATGCGTCGATTTGTTGGCCTCGTCTCGTGCTTTTTGGGTGTTACAGCGTGGCTGTCTGGGCCTAGAGCCTTTGCTTTTAGTCAGCCCATGCAGCCTTTGACCGGATTTGGTTCGGATCAGTTTGATCATTGCTCCGGGAGTTGTGCGACTCGCTATGATCTTGAAGATGTGAAAAGCCCGGAAAGAGTCAGCTATTTTGTGCCTAAGGCACTGAAAAATGGTACGTCCGCCCCCGTGATCGTTTATATGCACGGATTCTTCGCTCCAGTCCCAGAGATCTATCAGGAACATATCGATCACTTAACCCGTCAGGGCTATATCGTCATCTTCCCGCAATATCATGCTGCTGGCTGGGATCTTTTAAAGGAGGTTGGAGTCTTTCAACCCGCTGACCAGACGCAGTGGTTGCAGCATGCGGTCAAAGCGACCGACCATGTTCTTGGAATCCTGGGGCCCGTGGCTGACCGCTCTGAAGTATACGCTTATGGTCATTCGATTGGTGGTCTCTTGCTGCTCGGGTGGGCGCACGTCGGCGGTGTTAAACTCAACGGTATGGTTCTCGCTAGTCCCAAACTGGATCTACGCGCGGGTATCCCCGAATTCGTAAAGAAATTCATTCAGGTTAAGGAACTGCCTTGGAAGGACATGGTCGGCGGGATCGATGGCCGTGTGATCATCCTGGGTGGTGAGGACGACACGATCGCGTTGGTGAGCGAGCTGCGCACGATTAGCGAAATTATTACTAAAGCTAAGTCCTTGGTACTGTATGTTGCAAAAAGCGATGCCCACAATGGCGAAGAGGTGTGGGCTGACCACATCGCCGCTGCGACCAATGGCGGGATGTTAAAGATGTTCGATTGGATGATGGGCAATAAAAAGGGCGGCAGAGTCGTGCTCGACACCATGGATTTTCGCTTCTATTGGGCCACCCTGGATGCTCTGCTCAACGGTAAGTCAGAGGTCGATTTTGACATGGGAAGTTGGTCGGACGGAACTCCCTTTGCAACGATCAGCAAAACCTATCAGTTGAACTAACAGGCCTGCTGTTTGGTCAATGGGCATAGTTTTGCCCATTGACCGATTGGATTTGGCTACATTAGGATTCGATATACTCTAGCGTACTCGTCACAAGGAGCTTCGATGTCTAGGTCTGCCTACATCTATGATGCCATTCGCACGCCGCGAGGTAAGGGCAAGGCCGACGGTGGCCTCTACGAGGTCAAGCCAGTCAGCCTACTCAGCCGCCAGCTACAGACCCTCGCTGAGCGCAATCAGCTTGATACCAATCGCGTCAGCGACGTGGTGATTGGCTGTGTGTCCGCCGTGGGTGAGCAGGGTGGTAATATTGCCAAGGCCGCTGCATTGGCCGCGCACTGGCCGCAAACCGTGGCTGGTAGTACGGTCAATCGCTTTTGCGCTTCTGGATTGGAGGCGGTCAACATCGCTGCGATGAAGGTCGCTTCGGGTTTCGAGGACCTGATGGTGGCGGGTGGCGTCGAGTCGATGTCGCGGGTGGCGATGGGCTCTGACGGTGGGGCCTGGGCATTCGATCCCGAGACGAATACGATTGCCGGCTTTGCACCGCAAGGCATCGGTGCCGATTTGATCGCGACGATTGAGGGCTTCAGCCGCGACGACGTCGATCAATTCGCCCTGCGCTCGCATCAAAAGGCCGCAGCTGCCGAGGCTGAAGGGCGCTCTGGTGCTTCGCGCGTGCCCTTTGCCGATCAAAATGGCGTGACCATTCTAGATCGCGATGAGTTGGTCCGTAAGGAGGCATCCGCCGCCGCTTTAGGACAGCTCAAAGCGTCGTTTGCCAAGATCGGTGATTTCGGGTTTGATGGCGTTGCTTATCATAAATACCATTCCGTTGAGCGCATCAATCATGTGCACACGGCTGGGAATTCTTCGGGCATCAGTGATGGGGCCGCGGTCGTGCTCATCGGTAGTGAGCAGATCGGACGTGAGTTAGGACTCAAGGCCAAGGCTCGCGTCGTCTCGGCTGCGATCGTTGGCAGCGAGCCAACGATCATGTTAACTGGGCCAACGGCGGCGACCCGCCTGGCCTTGTCCAAGGCAGGACTTAGCTTCTCTGATATCGATCTTTTTGAAGTGAACGAGGCGTTTGCCGCCGTCGTGTTGAAGTTCCAAAAGGACACCGGAGTCCCCTTTGAGAAGATCAACGTCAATGGTGGGGCCATTGCTCTTGGTCATCCGCTTGGCGCCACCGGCGCCATGTTGACCTCGACGCTGATCGATGAGCTTGGCCGCCGCAAGCTTCGCTACGGCGTGGTCACCTTGTGTATTGGCGCTGGTATGGGCATCGCGACGGTTTTTGAACGGCTTTAACGAGGACCTAACATCATGAGCGATATTCGTTTTGATAGAGCTGCAAATGGCATCGTAACCCTGACCTTTGACGCGCCTAATCAGCCTGTCAACACGATGAATGCATCGTTTCGCGCGTCACTGCACGACGCAGTCGAGCGCCTTAAAACGGAGGCATCCGGCCTAAAAGGGGTGATCCTGACCTCAGCTAAGGCGACTTTTTTCGCCGGTGGCGACCTCAAAGAACTTAGCCAAGTCGGCAGTGCGGACGCGGGCAAGGTCTTTAGTATGGTCGAAGGCTTGAAAGCCGATCTGCGGCGCCTTGAGACCTTGGGCATCCCTGTTGTCGCGGCGATCAATGGTAGTGCCTTGGGGGGCGGCTGGGAGATCGCACTCGCTTGTCATCACCGGGTACTGCTGGACGATTCCCGTGCGAAAATTGGCCTGCCCGAGGTCACTCTGGGCCTGCTGCCAGGTGGCGGCGGTATCGTGCGCACGGTCCGTTTGCTCGGCCTGGAAAAGGCGATGCCGCTTCTACTTGAAGGTAAGCAGCTAGGTCCAAAGGCAGCGTTGGAGGGCGGCTTGGTTCATGCCCTCGCGGCGACTCCGCAAGCCTTGCTAGCAGAGGCTGAGGCATGGATTTTAAGCCACCCCAGCTCGCGTCAGGTATTTGACGATGAGTCCTATAAAGTTCCAGGCGGTACGCCAAAACAGCCGAAGCTTGCCGAGATGCTGCCGGTTGCCCCGGCCATGCTTCTAGAAAAGACCAAAGGCTGCTACCCGGCTCCGGTGGCGATCCTTGCAGCGGCTGTAGAGTCGCTGCAGATTTCAGTAGACGCGGCTTTGCGCGTGGAAAGCCGCTATTTTGCGCAGGTGGCGACCGGTCAAATTGCCAAGAACATGATCTCAACCCTGTTCTTTCAACTCAATGCCCTTAAGGCCGGAGAGAATCGGCCCGCAGCGGCGGCACCGGTCAAGGTCCGTCGCATCGGGGTGCTTGGCGCTGGTATGATGGGCGCTGGTATCGCCTATGCAGCAGCGAAGGCCGGTATCGATGTGGTGATTAAGGATGTTGATTTGACGGCGGCTGAAAAGGGTAAGCAATATGCCGTGAAGCTTTTGGATGAGAGGCTGCGTAAAGGTCAAATCGACGAGGCGGTTAAGGCAGCTCTATTGGAACGGATTAAGCCGGTAGACCGCTATGAGGACCTCGCTGGCTGTGAATTGGTGATCGAGGCCGTCTTCGAAGATCGCCAGATTAAAAAGGATGTCACCGAAAAGACCCTGGCCCATCTGGCGAAGGGGGCGATTATGGCCTCCAATACCTCGACACTGCCGATTACCAGCTTGGCCCGCGCCACTACCGTTCCAGCCAATTTTATCGGTCTGCACTTTTTCTCTCCCGTCGACAAGATGCAGCTTGTCGAAATCATCCTTGGCTCGCAAACATCGCCTGAGACGGTCGCGCGTAGCTTTGACTTTGTCAGGCAGATCGACAAGATACCGATTATCGTCAACGACAGTCGGGGCTTCTATACCTCGCGCGTATTTGGAGCCTTTACGCAAGAAGGTATTGCCATGCTTGGCGAGGGCCAAAGTCCCATCGCCATCGAGCGTGCTGCGCTTCAAGCAGGCATGCCGGTTGGTCCGCTTGCAGTGAGTGACGAAGTCAGCCTGACGCTGTTCTCACTCGTGCGCAAGGCGACTGAGGCCGATCTGGCGAAGTCTGGCAAAGAGTTGCCGCACCACCCTGCAAATGCGGTGATCGACCGCATGCTCAATGATTTTGGTCGCCCCGGTAAGGCCGCTGGCGCTGGATTCTATGAGTACCCAAAGGATGGCAAGAAGTTCATTTGGCCGAAACTGAGCAGCACTTACCGCGGCGAGCCGATTCCATTTGACGATATGAAAGACCGCTTGCTGTTCATCCAAGCCTTGGAGACGGTGCGGACCTTTGAGGAGGGGGTGCTGACCTCGGTGAGCGATGCCAACATCGGTTCGATCTTCGGCTTTGGCTTCGCGCCCTGGAGTGGCGGTACGCTGCAGTTTATCAACGCTTACGGCTTGCGCGCTTTCACCGAAAGGGCGCGGGAGCTGAGTAGTCGCTATGGCGAACGCTTTTCACCCCCGGCCCTATTGATTGCAAAAGCTGAGCGTAACGAAGCATTTTAACCAACGAGGGCCTGATGTTTACCAAACGGACCATCTATACGCCGGAGCACGAGGCGTTCCGCGAAAGCTTTCGCAAGTTTGTGCAGGAACAAGTCGTGCCCCATCGCGAGCAGTGGGAACAGGCGGGGATCGTCCCGCGCTCGGTATGGAAGGCGTGCGGCGATTTGGGCTTTCTCGTGCCCGCCGCCGACGAGCAGTTTGGTGGTTTGGGCATCAAGGACTTTCGCTATGAAGCGGTGATGCTTGAAGAGCTGTCTTATTTTGACGAGTTTGGCTTGCTCCTCGGTCTGCATACGACCATTGTTGCGCCCTATTTGTTGAACTACGGCAATGCCGAGCAAAAGGCGCGCATCATCCCGCGTATCGTCAGTGGCGAGACCATCCTGGCGGTGGCGATGACCGAGCCGGGAGCTGGTAGTGACCTGGCGGGAATGCGGACGGTTGCCGAGGACAAGGGCGACTACTGGCTGCTTAATGGCCAAAAGACGTTCATTTCCAACGGATTAAACTCCGACTTGGTATTGGTCGCAGCAAAGACCGTGGCCAATAACCCGCATGCCATGGGACTTTTTATCGTCGAGCGCGGCGACGAAGGCTTTCACCGCGGCAAGGCACTCAAGAAAATTGGGCTGCTGTCTCAGGACACCGCCGAGCTCTTCTTTGAAAACGTCAAGGTGCGCAAGGTCAATGTCCTGGGCGATCCGACCAAGGGCTTTAAATACCTGATGGCGCAGTTGGCCACGGAGCGATTGTCCGTCGCCATCGGTGCGGTGGCAAGTTGTCGAGCCGCACTCGACCACACCATTCGCTACGTCAAGGAGCGCAACGTTTTTGGCAAGCCACTGGCTTCGTTTCAGAACAGTCAGTTCAAGCTCGCTGAGATGGCGACCGAAACCGATATCGCGCAGATCTACGTGGACCGCTTGATCACGGCCCAAGTCGACGGCCAGCTATCGGTTGAGCAGGCCTGTGGTGCCAAGTATTGGACCTCGGACTTGGCCTGCAAAATCATCGATGAGTGCCTGCAGCTGCATGGTGGTTACGGCTATATGACCGAATATCCAATCAGCAAGATGTTTGTCAACGCGCGCGTTGGGCGGATTTATGCAGGTGCCAATGAAATCATGAAAACGGTGATCGCGCGGTCGCTGCAGCTTTAAACCACATCGAAGGTGGGCCCCCCATGCAACCACTGAGCGGAATCAAGGTTTTAGATTTTACCACGCTGCTGCCGGGGCCCATGGTCACCATGTATCTGGCGGATTGGGGCGCGGATGTCATCCGTGTCGAGGCCCCGGACCGAGAGGATATGAGTCGTCTGACCCCGCCGTTTGCGCAGGGAACCAGTACGACCCATGCCTTCTTAAACCGTTCAAAGAAGTCGGTGGTGATCGACCTCAAGGACCCGTCGTCGCGTGCGAGCCTGCAGCGTTTGGTGCAAGAGAGTGACGTCGTTATTGAACAGTTTCGCCCGGGCGTGATGGCCAAGCTCGGGCTTGATTATCCAAGCTTGGCAAAGCTGCAACCCCGTCTGATATATTGCTCGCTGACCGGATATGGGCAAACCGGCCCCTATCGTGACAAGGCGGGTCACGACATTAATTATGCAGCGCTCGCTGGCCTAGCGGCGTTGACCGGCACCAAGGCAGCGGGCCCCGTCCTCCACGGTGCGCCGGTGTGCGACTTAGCAGGGTCTTATCATGCGCTGTTTGGCATTATGACGGCGCTCTTTCATCGCGAACGCAGTGGCGAGGGCCAGTATATCGACGTCAGCATCACCGATAGTGCCCTGATGCTATCGGGTATGGCGGCGCAGATGGGTTTGGCAGCAAAGGTCTATCCGACCTGGGAAGGGACCCTGCTTAACGGCGGCTCCTTTTACGGCTACTACAAAACAAAAGATGGCCAGTACCTCAGTGTTGGTGGCCTCGAGCCCAAGTTTTATAAAGGCTTTCTTGAGGCGATCGGTGGTCTAGGTATCCTCGCGCTCGACCAGCGCAAAGTCGATGCCGTCAAGCAGGCGATCCAAGCCAAACTTGAGACGAAGTCGGCGGCTGAATGGTTAGAACTATTCAAGCCACTCGACGTCTGTGTCGAGCTAGTCTTGGGCTTTGACGATATCGAGCAGCATCCGCAATTTATCGCGCGAGGCATGTTTGTCGATGTTCCTATGGATGGGGGCAGCCAAAAACAGCTGGCTTCACCGCTGAGATTTTCTACATTCCGACCTGTTTACCGTCACGCCGGCAGCAACAAGGGGGCGAACGATGCCCTTCTCAAATAGCCTCGCCACGCAGACCGATCTTCTTTCTGGACCGTTCAGCAGTCCCCGCGTCGAAAGTTTGGCCGAACGCTTTTTCATCAGCGCGGAGCGCTCGCCCGAGGCCGTTGCCCTGCGTTTTTTTGACTCGGCTGCGGCGACCTGGCGGACGATGACGTGGGCTGCCTATGCTCACGGCGTGCGTAAAGTGGCCAGCTGGTTGGTGTCAAAGGGGATTCGCCCTGGCGACCGAGTGGCGATTCTGAGCCTCAATCGGCCTGAGTGGATGATCTGCGACTTAGCGATCCTTGCCGCTGGCGCCGTTTCCGTGCCGATCTATGCAACATCAACCCCTAAGGATCTTGAGTTTATTCTCGATCAATCGGGGACCAAAGCGCTATTCTACGATGTGCCCGAGCGCCTTGGCGGCGTCGTGTTACCTTCGGTCAGTGCCTGCTTCCTAGCCGGCGATCTCGAGGCCATCATCGCCAGTGACATCGCCCCTCTAGTCCAAGCGATACCTGTCGTGGCGAACGATCTGGCGACGATCGTCTATACCTCGGGTACGACCGGACTCCCTAAAGGCGTCGTGCATACCCACGGGACGATGATCGCAGCTGCGGGGCCGGCAGTCGAGATTCTCAATCAGGGCAGTGATGGCTATGATCGCTTTATGTCGTTTTTGCCGCTGTCGCATGTCGCTGAGCGCTTATTGGTGGAAGTTGGTTCTGTTTTTATGGCCGGCGAGGTCGTTTTCGCACGAAGCGCGGACACTCTCATTGAAGACATGGGACTATTTCCACCAACCATGCTTCTTTGTGTGCCCCGCCTTTGGGAGCGAATCTACGAGAAGATCACAAACGGGGTACACTCGGCCGGACTGGTCAAGCGTTTGGTGTTTAAATTGGCCGTACGTGCAGGGTCTAGTCGTATTGTCGGCAACCGTATCGTGAAGGCCAACGATCGCCTACTGCGCGCCAAACTCGCCGACGCCCTGCTGGGTCATAAGCTTAAAAAGAAACTAGGAATTCACCGCGTACGCTCATTCTTCACCGGCTCGGCGCCCACACCTCCTGAGGTGCTGAAGTTTTTTGGCGCGATGGGCGTGTTTATCCGCGAAGTTTACGGCTTGACGGAGAACCTCTGCCTGGGTGTTTATACCTCGGCTGAGGAGATCCACATCGGAACCTGCGGTTTGCCCTTTGTGGGCAATGAAGTTCGTCTGGGTCCAGACGGTGAGATTTTTGTGCGTGCCCCGTATGTCTTTAAAGGCTACTTTCGCAATGATGTAGCAACTAAGCAGGTGTTGAGCGACGACGGTTGGTTTGCGACCGGCGACTATGGATCGATCGACTCGGCCGGGCGCCTTGGTATCCGAGGGCGCAAGAAGGAGTTACTAAAAACGTCCACCGGCCACTACGTGGCTCCGGTGCCGATCGAATGTGAGCTAAAGCGTGAGCCGGCGGTCGTCGATGCCATGGTGGTCGGTGATAGCCGCAAGTACTGCGCGGCATTGGTTGTGGTCGATGAAAGTCTAGCCACAGGTTCAGCGCTTGATGCGCTACTGCGGCAGCGGTTGAGCCTGATCAATGCAGGGCTGTCCAAACACGAACATATCGCCAGGATTGGCATTTTGAAGTCGGGATTCACTGTGGAAAACGGCATGCTGACGCCGACGATGAAGCTCAAACGCAGCGTCGCTTCGAAGCAGTGTGCACCATTTATCGAACGTCTGTATGCCACGACGGAGCAGATCATTCGTGAATGATTCGGCATGGGATCGCAGTAGGCTACGGATCGTAGCATCGGCTTGTAAATCGGCCTCAGTTCAGGTAGTCATCGGATGATCACCTTTTTATGCTAAGGGGACTACACTATGCGCATCGCGCGACTCTTTGCCGCCCCATGTCTTTGTGCTCTCTCTAGCCTGTGGACGACCCATGTCGCGTTAGCTTGGACTTCGCTGCCGCTGTCGATGCATGTCGATTGTCCCAATGATATTCCTAAGCTAGATTTCGAAGTCACGAGCGATTATCGGCTTGGCAACGCGTTTTTGGCGACAGCTGCTAGCTATGCGGTAGAGATGCCGACGCCGGAGCGGGTGGCGGAGCCACTGGCGGCTTGGGGATTTAAGGACATTAAGATTTTTAACGCTTCGTCGCATGGAGCCGCGGCCGTCCTGGCCGAGGGTGACGGCTTTCGCTTATTGGTCTTTCGCGGCACCGTCGAAACCCAGGACGTCGTCGACGACCTCCTGCTCGCGACGGTTCCATACAGTCGCATTGGCCTCGATGGTTGGGGGCATACGGGAATGCTGCTGCGCTACGAGCGGCTAGCGCCGGTCCTGATGCCTGAGCTACTGGCGAGGATCAAAGCGGATCCTAAGCCGCTGTTTTTGACCGGACACAGCTTGGGTGGGGCCATGGCCTTGATCTTTGGTATGCGACTGCAGCATGATGGTCATGACGTCGCTGCCCTCTACACCTCGGCGCAGCCTCGCGTCGGTGATAGCAGCTTCTATAACCAGGTCCGCGCTTTGTTGGGCGATCGCTACTATCGTTTAGAAAATCCTTCTGACATCATTCCCCACCTACCGCCAAGTAAAGATGTTGCCGCGGCCTTTGGTCGGATCGTTCCTTGGGATCAATGGCGCCTTCAGGATATCCTTGCTGGTCTTGTCGAGCGGCTCAATTATGATCGCCCCGAGACAGCGTTGATGGTCTTATCAGACCGTGTTGAACCAGCTAAGGTCGATCAGGCCGCCGCTGATTCGAGCTATTGGTCAGGGCTTGGCGACTCCGTTGTGGGTGCTAGGACCCTGAACGATGTGATGGCCAAGATCAATGAGCGTATGGGACAACATTCTGGGCACTCCTACCTGTGCCACTTTGCTAAAGCCATGAGTCAGCAACATATCGTTACAGAGTAGGGCTTCTAATAGCCAGGCCGGGCTCGCTGTGACTATTTAGACAAGACTAGCCGAGGCATTTCCGTCACCCCGGTTTCGATGACGATTGCGCTCATATCTTTCGTGCTCGACGACACATAAAAAGCCTGTGATGGGGACAGTCCGAGGTTAACGGTGTTGGCGCCAAAATCACTGCGGATGATGTAGGCGATGTCGGCATTGACGCCGAGCTCTGGCAAGCTACCCGAGATAGGTGATACGGTCACAGTCCCTTGGACGACGGTGCCAGCTGGCATGGAGCTGTCATTGGAGCTCGTGACAGTCGCCTTCACATTGCTAAAAGTACGGCCGCTTCCGACCTCGGCTTTAAACCGAGCTGGAGATGCCTTGGCCCAGATTCCACCAGGGATTGGCGGGTCGAAGCTGATGGTTTTGGACTTGCCATTCTTGGTGTAGCTAAGACTCTTGCTCCCATTGAGGGTGCAGTAGATGCCCTTCCACGGGCCGTCGTGGCCGATCAAGTTAGCGCGTTCATCATTGCTTGGGCCGGTCGCCGAAGTGTCGGAGTTGTTGGCTTGAACTTGTGCCAGGGCGTCGGCCTTGCCTAGATCCGGTGGCACAGAAATTCCCAAGACGCTGACGCTAAATCCTTCTAGCCCGATGCGAACGGATTGTTTAGTCGTTGCCATGGATGCATTGACCTCAACCGAGGCGCGAACGATGGCTGTATAGTTTGCAGGAGGCAACGGTGGAGCAAACGGAATCACCGGCAGGCCAATCATTGCCGGGCTAATAGGTTTGCTGCCTTTAGTGGTCACCTGCTGCGATTTTAAGCTAGCCTGAAAGACGGTCACACTTGGGTCGGGCAAGACGCCACCAGGAAACCCACAGTCTTCCAAAATCGCGATGAGTTCACCTTTGCCGTCCACGATCGGGGCAGATGGTGAATTGACCGTGGTGCTGTTGTCGGTGCTATCTACCGGCGGGCTATCTGGGCTCGCAGCAGGGGTCGCAGCCGGACTATCCGGGGTTGCGTCAGTCGTGCCAATGGCCGAAGCGGACGAAGGGCTTTGGGTGGTGTCCTCACTCTTCTGGCTAGCCAATAGCTTTTGTGAATTCTCAGCAGTCCGTTGCTTTGGTGGAGGCATGTTTTGCATATCGTTGGAGCAGGCTCCAAGGCAAAAAGCTAATGTAAGACCGGCGTTGAAGAGCGTGTTGCGCATATGTTTCCCTCCCATGAATAGCATGTTCGGTAGACCGGCCGCTGACCTTGAGATAAAATGTTAAGGCGATGATTTAATTAGTCTTTGGGCGCATATATTCAGCCCCCTCTTGGGGGGCGAAAAAAGCGGATTCGACGCGAGGAGGTGTCGACCAGGGGGGGTGCAGTTGCGACAGTGGGAACCGTGTCGAGGATATTGCGGCGCGCAGCCAAAAGCCATTAGGGCTGTTGCAGCACCAAGGCGATCTTCTGATCGGCGGAGATACTAAAACTTGCATCTTTAAAGCTGGGGGGCCCCATCGTCCCTTGGGCGTTATTCGAAACGACCCACGGCTCGCCTGGGCCGGGAGGCAGCCAGTTCATGTCTAATTTGTCGTTGTTGTTTTCATCTTGAAACGCCTGAAGCGCATAGGTGCCTGGCTCCAGGGTCAAGCTCGCCACGATATTTTTTCCAGTTGAATCGACTTTTTTGACGTCGACCGCCTTGCCCTTTTTCAGCCAAGTGTCATCAGTTTTATAAACGGAGATGACGATAGGCCCCTTGCCCGGGGTGACCCCTTGAATGGTGACCTGTACTTGGGCGGGAGTGACCGCGACAGCTGATGCGGTGTGCAAAGCGCAGGCGATGAGTGCGAATTTGTTCATAGAAGACACTCCGTGGCTCAAATTACGTTGAAGTGAAAAGGGCCCTGCCACTGCTGACGGGGGCGATGTCTAACGCCTCGTTCACCATATCCGGTAGTGGAAACGTAATGAAAAATGGATTTATTTCCAATCCCAATATCGGACGACGCCCGCTGATATCCGGGAAATACGCGCTATCGACCTGCAACTGTTCCAGCTTAGCAAGTCGACTGACACCATAACCCGAGAACCGCGTCATAAAGCCTTGGCCACCTAACCACTGCAAGAGCGGAAACGGTACCAACGCGGTGTGCATCGGAAGTGGAAAGCGGCCATAGCTCATGCTTGCGGAGAAAAAGGTCTTGCCTTGGTCCTTGACCTCCCAAGTCTCCCGGCGTGGGCCATTCTCGACGCGACTAAACTCGGCCAGTTGTTTGGGAATACCCCAGTTGGCGCGGCCACTTTGGACGCTTAGATGCGAAGACACCCAAATACGACTGATGGCGTGGCGCTTAATGGACTGCCAGATAAAGGTTCCAGGAATAAACAGCAGCTCTCGATACGGGCCAGCATTCGACGACTCGTAATCGACCAGCATGAGTGCGCCAAGCCCGCCTTGAAATTCGCCTCTAGTCTCCTCGGGAATAAACCTGGGCCTTGTGCCCCAGGCTTTGGGGAAATGATAGAGAAACATAAATCCACGTCCCTTGAGGTCCCAGGGTGCTGGGACGACGGTGTCTGCGGCGGTCGCTGTGGATTTAGTGGGCTCTTGGGGCATGGTTGGAAGTCCTTTGGATCAGTTGCTGCAACTGCTTGGCACAAACTGCGGCGCTCTCATAGGCGGCCGGGATCGCCAACAGATTAACAAAGGCATGAATCATATCAGGAAACACCTGCAACTCCACCGGCACACCGGCCTGACGCAGGGCTTGCGCATAAGCGATTCCTTCGTCGTGCAAGATATCCGCTGCCGCCAGGCCCATAAAGGTTGGCGGTAGTCGGCTTAGGTCATTGGCATGAAGCGGGGAGATGTCAGGGTTTGCCGCAGGGTCCTTGACTTGGCCAATATAGTGTCGCAAGAAGTAGTCCATCATGCCGCGGGTAAGAATGAGGCCGTGCCCGTAGCGCTGATATGATGCTGTTTGCTGTTTTGTTGAAGTCACAGGATAGATCAGGAACTGACCGTCTGGCTGGCGCTGCCCATCGTCTCTAAGGCGTCGGCAGACTACAGTTGCCAGCGTTGCGCCAGCGCTGTCGCCACCAATCATCAGCGGGACCTCGTCAGCTCGCGGGTGCTGCTGCTGCAGCCACTCCCAGGCTGTGCCGACATCGTTCAGCTGCTGTGGAAAGGGATGCTCAGGTGCTAGTCGGTAGTCCAGCGAGTACACAACACAGCTTGCCTGCTCTGCGAGCAAGGCCGTAAACGGCCGAACGTCGGCACTGCTGCCGATGGTCCAACCGCCACCATGCAGGTAGAGAAGGGCCGGTTGCGGCTCTGCGCTGCCTCTAGGACGGAAGATCCTAACGGTTAGCCGATCCGGGCCGATCTGCTGGATTGTTTCGTCGACTTGAGAGTCGCGTCTCGGCACCATGGCCTTGCCGAGAAGCGCCATGAACAGTCTTGCAATCTTTGGCGCAAAGCGTTCTAGACCTGGCAAGAAGCGCGCCTGTCTTAGCAGCCGTCGCAGCTCCGGTGCGATCTCGTGATGCTCGCTGTGGTCCATTAGGTCTCTTGTTGCTGTGGCACAAGCTGTCTTCCAGTCGGTGAGCGCGCGTTCTTGAGCCTGCTTTGCGCCCTCTTTTGCCCACGCTTCAATTCTTTCCATAAATCGGCGGTGTATTCCATACAATTAATTTGAATGGTATGGCGCTGGGAATGGACGTAGCGACTCTTCATCTCCTCATGTTTGGAGATGGCATCTTTTGTCATGCTCTCTGGACCTGGAAGATCGTAGCGTCCAAGCAGGTATTCGCCGATAAAGCGTGCCTGTTGCTCGGCGATCGGCATGATCGAACACAACGGTTGGACCAGGCCGATAAACAGTAGGTTTGGCTGTTGCGGCGCGATCATGCGCTTAAATAGTGGTAGATCGTTCTGCTTATAGTTCAGGATGTCGTGATCCAAAAAGGGAAAGGAGATGTTGTAGCCGGTGGCATAAATGATCGCGTCGACCGCTTCCGTGCTGCCGTCGATAAAGCGAACCCGGTCGCCAAGCAGCTCCTGAATATTGGGTTTTGGTAGAACATCGCCGCTGCCAAGGCGGATATGGATCTCACTTGAGATCGTTGGATGGGCCTGGCCAAACCTATGGGTAGGCTTGGGCAGGCCGAAATCCTCTGGCTGACCAACCGCGCGGTCGATCAGGTGATTGATGAAAGGAAAGGCGAGGGACTCAAACCAGCGGTGTGGAATGATGCGCTCCCACAAGGCTGGCGTTTGACCAGGGTGCCGCATGAGAGAGTCCGCGGGTTTACTGCCAAAGTACTTAGGCATGATGTGCATGCCGCTGCGTACGGCCAGGTACACCTGTTTAGCGACACCGCGGCGGCCGAGTTCACAGGCGATGTCCATCGCCGAGTTGCCCATGCCGACGATGACGACGTTTTTACCGCGAAGATCGTGCGGACTTTCTGGATCAAGGTAGGCGTGGGCGTGCATGGTGACACCGTTAAAGGTGCCGGGGAATGCCGGATCTGGCCAGCGCGGATCCCAGTGATGGCCGTTGGCGACGACGACAGCGTCATAGCTGCGCTTGGTGCCGTTGTCCAAGGTGACCATCCAGCGGCCTCCCTCTAACGGCGATACGCGCTGGACTTCGGTGTTGAAGGTGATGGTTGGCTTTAGGTTAAAGTGGTCGAGAAAGTCATCAAAGTACTCGGCTATCTGCCAGTGGCTGGGGAAATGCGGTAGATGATCAGGCATCGGGTAGCAGAGGAATTCCATCTGCTGCCTCGACGTGTTGATATGCAGCGAGCGGTAGGCTGCTGAGACGCCGTTGCTGTTGCCAAACACCCAGTTGCCGCCGGCGCGGTCGCCTTTTTCGAAGCAGTCGTAAGCAATGCCGCGTTCTTTGAGTTCGCGGCAAGCGATCATGCCGCTAGAACCTGCACCGATAATCGCCACTTGAGCTGAAGAAAAGGACATGTTTACTGGCCTCGCTGAGGACGCGCCTCGGTTTTTGGCGGTATTAAATCCATCGCTCGCTCCGCCAAAGCGGTGATGGTTAATGACGGATTCACGCCTGGCGTCGCCGACACGGCGGAGCCATCGACAACATAAAGGCCCTCGTAGCCAAAGACGCGGTGCTGGGCGTCGATGACGCCATCGGCGGCACTCGTACCCATGCAGCAACCGCCAAGAAGGTGTGCGGTTGAGGCGATGCCCAGCAGGCTCTCAGGGAAGACATTGCAGACCACACCGTTGATCTTTGCGGCGATCCGGTGCGCCAACGCCGTCGCTTCAGGCAGAAAGGCCATAGGCTTTGTGCCATGGATACCAACGTTAGACCCCATGGTCTTTAGACCTCCCAGCCACGGCGAATGCCTGCGGGCAAATGACAGGGTGTCATCGAGGCTGCGCATATAAAGGAGGATCAACGTCTGCTTGCTAAAGTCATTGATAAACACGGCTTTCACCCAGCCCCAGGGGCCATTTCTGACGGCGCGTGCCATCGCACCCATGCGCTGCCAAAACGTTGTGCCTGGTGCGTGTGGTGCCATGAGCAAGCGAAATGCACCCGATCCCGCACCGTAGCGAACCGGTTCAAAGTGCGAGTGCTCGTCGGCGGTGATGATCGAGCTGATGGCGATGCCCTGGGAGAAGTTATAGCTTTGGTCGTGGCTCATGATGCCGATAATGGATTCGCTGTTGGTGCGCACAAAATGGCCGAGGTGAGGCGACAGATTTGGTAGGCAGCGGCGGTCCGCTTGCATCTTCAAAAGCAAGTTGACGGTTCCGAGCACTCCACCACTGAAGACGACTTGCTTGGCATAGACCGTGGCGCGGCGATATCGCAGCCAGCCAAGACGCTGCTTGATGCTTAGCTCGTAGCCGCCCCCATGCCTCGGCTTTACCGTGACAACCTCGCTGTTTGGCTGAATGACTGCGCCTCTTTTCTCGGCCAGATAGAGATAGTTGCGGTCGAGGGTGTTTTTCGCACCGTGGCGGCAGCCGGTCATGCAGGCGCCGCAGTGAATGCAGCCCGTGCGGTCGGGGCCGTCACCACCAAAGTAAGGATCTGCGACCGTTTTACCTGGTTGACCAAAATAGATGGCGACCTCTGTTGGGCTGAATTCCTTATCGAGGCCGATATCGGTGGCGACGTCGCGCATCAGGGTGTCGGTACGGGTCAGGTGTTTGTTGGTGGTAGCACCCAGCATATGCTGGGCTTTGCGGTAAAAGGGCGCCAGAGCTGTCTGCCAATCGCCTAAATGCGACCACGTCGGAGCGGCAAAAAAGCTGTCCTTGGGTATTGGCAGCGTGTTGGCATAAACCAGCGAACCACCGCCGACGCCAACCCCTGAAAACACCGTAACATGCCTAAACAATGATATTTTGAATGGGCCAAGGAAGTTCAGCAGGGGTAGCCACAGCCAGCGCTTCATATGCCAGTTGGTCTTGGGAAAGTCGGCCGCAGCGAAGCGCCGGCCCTTCTCGAATACCCGGACCTGGTAGCCTTTTTCAGCCAGCCGCAGAGCCGCGACGCTGCCACCAAAGCCCGAGCCGATTACCGCAAAATCCAACTCCGCTTGCTGCTTTGCCTCGTTCAAATGCACCGCCTCCGCTTCGGCTGTTACAGTGTAACATACTAAAGTGTTTGGAAAAACATAATGTAGTTGGGTGCTTTCGCCGAACAAGAAGCGGCTGTCTAACTCTTGTCCAGAGTGCTGGGAGGGGGCTAGGTGAGTTTTCAATGAAAACGACAAATTAATTTTCTGAGCACAGATGATTCTATGCGAGATCTATGGTTCATGATCTGTTATATAGACTCGCATTCGCTCTTCTTGGCGATGTGACACTTTTCCCCCCACGTGCTGACTCGACTTCCCCCCGATTGATTGCATCAGCAGAGGCCAGGTTTGGCCGTACACTCCTTATGCCGATCGAAGGGTTTATTTATGAACATCATGACGGCGAACATGCCCTACACCGCAGTGGATCACGATACGTGGCGGCGCTTCTTTCAGGCGATCGAACACACCTGGGCCAAGTATGGAAAGCTCATCCATCCTTTTTATATGGATCACGTTGAGGTGCTGCGCCGCTTTCGTGAGCGCATCCCGAGCCTCGCCGAGATCAATGACCTGCTGGCGACGATTGGTTGGACGGCGATTTATGTCGATGGCTTGGCTCCACCCTGGGAAATCGCCAAGTGGCTAGACCGGCACGTCATGCCCGTGTCACGTTCGATTCGCAGCCCGCAGGAAGTGCACTTTGCTAACGGACCAGATCTGATTCACGATTACTTTGGCCATTTGCCGCTGCTCTTTAGCAAAGAGTACCGAAGCTTGCTGAGTCAATGGACGGCTGCGGCAAGCCGGGTCACGGTGTCTGAAACCGACCAGGTCAACTTTCACTTAAACAAGTTGGTGGTGCAGTCGCAGGACAAGGTGAGTGATGCTGCGATGGGGCAACTTCAGCTTGCCCAGAGTGGCTTAAATCAATTCATTGCGCAGCATCCAAGCCCGTCGCTCATTTTTGACAAGGTCTATTTTTGGATCTTTGAGTTCGGCATTCTCGAGCGCATGGGGCAAAAGTTGATCTTGGGGGCCGGCCTTCTGTCGTCGCTGAGCGAGATCGAAAAGATCGCGCTTGAGCCGGTTAAAACAGCGACCGTGGATATGGCGTCGGTGCTCTCATCCTACAACATCTCGGCACTTCAAGACGGCTACTTGGTCGCACCTGATTTGCAACACTATAAGTCGCTGATCGACCGCATGATCGCAGGCGTGGTGAGTGCGGAATCAGCACATGTGGGAAATAAGCTCTATGCCCATGCATGAACCTGCGGCGGGATCTTATTTGCAGCGGCAGCAGATCCTCAGTCTGGAGGCGGCGACAACGGCCCTGGAGCTAAGCGACGAGCAGCGCGATGACTGGCAGACCGCGGCGGACGCGAGCGTCAACCGTTTCATGGCAAAGGTCAACCAGCACCCGACCTACCAGCCGCCTGATGCCGATCTTCTCGGTCGCTTTGACCAGCAAGTGGCCTCGGCCGAGGGCTTGGAGCAGCTGCTTCGGGTGGTCGAAGAAGGTATGACCGCCGCGGGAATCCTTACCGCTGGACCCGGTCATTTGGCTTATGTTCCAGGCGGTGGTCTTTATGTCGGGGCGGTGGCCGATCACTTGGCCGCCGCGGTCAATGCGTTTACCGCAGACCACTCCGCGGCACCCGTGGCCGCAGCCATCCATGCGCAGACGATCCAGTGGCTCGCTGCGATGGTCGGCTATGGAGAAGGCGCCTTTGGCGATGTGACCTCAGGTGGTTCGCATGCGACTTTGACGGCATTTTTTGTCGCTAGGCATGCCTTTGGCATTCGTGCTCGTGATTATGACAAGACCTGTGTTTATCTATCTGAGCACACCCATCATTGCTGTGAGAAGGCCTTGCGGGTTCTGTTTGGCGATGATCTTTGTCTGCGCAAGGTGCCTCTGACAAACCAGGCGATCGATGCCGCAGCTTTGCGTGCCATGGTCGACGCTGACCTAAAGCATGGCCTTAAGCCGTGGATGATCGTCGCCACGGCGGGCAGTACCAACCTTGGGCGGGTGGATCCGCTGCGGGAGATCGCGACGGTCGCCAAAGATTATTCCCTGTGGTTCCATGTCGACGGCGCTTATGGTGGCTTTTTTAACCTTTGTGACGAGGTTAAGGACCGCTTCGACGGCTTGGCTGAGGCCGATTCGGTGGTGCTCGATCCACACAAGGGCATGTTTCTGCCGTATGGCTGTGGGGCGGTGGTGTTTAAGCGCGGCGAGTCCCTGCGGCAGGCTCTAGATCACTCGGGAGCTTATCTGCAAGATCGAGCCGGACTACAGCAAAAGTCGGCGATGGATTATTCTCTGGAGCTGACGCGTCCGTTTCGCTCGCTCCGCATCTGGCTTGCGCTTAAGGTATACGGCGCACCCTTATTTAAGCAGGCGCTGAGTGAAAAGCTGCTGCTTGCAGCTTATTGCCGCGACCAACTGGCAACGATTCCTGGTGTCGAAATCGTCAGCGGGCTGGATCTTTCGATCTTTGCCTTTCGCTATGTTGATTCAGGTCGATCAGACGGCGACCTTGACGCATTCAACAAGCTGCTTATGCAGCGCATCAATGCCCATCCTGAGGCCTTTCTTAGTTCGACGCTGGTGGACGGACGGTTTGTCCTGCGGGTGGCCATCCTCTCGTTTCGCACGCATCTGAAAACCGTTGACCGACTGATCGCGACGGTCCGTACCGAGGTCGGCTTGCTGACCAAGCAGGGAGTTGTTTTGTGACGAACCGCGGTGTCATCATCGGCGGCGGCATCGCTGGCCTGGCAGTCGGATTATACGCGCAAAAGAGTTCGATGCGTTTGGCGATCTTAGAGAAAGCCCCTGCACATAACTGCGAGGATAATCTGCTGTGGCTTGCACCAAACGGCCTGCACCTGCTTGCTGACCTTGGCTTACTAGATGAGCTCCGGACGGTCTATGTGCCGCAGCAAGCCATGCTGTTTTCAACCAGGAATTTGCGTGAACTGACACGGCTCGACTGTCAAAAGCTGACGCGTTCCAATGGCTTTCCGATCGTTGCGGTGAAACGCACTGACCTCTATAAACTGATGCTGCGCCGCTTTCTTAGCCAAGGTGGCGAGGTGCTTTACGAGCAGCAGCTGACGGCGATTTCGCAGCAGGACGATGTGGTGTCCTTAAGCGTCCAGGGCCAGAATCGAGGCCTCGATTATGATTACGTCATCGCCGCCGATGGCATCGGTTCGACGGTGCGACGCCTAGTCTTTGCCGGGAGCGACGTTCTCTATCAAGAGATTTGCACCTACCTTGGTCATAGCGTCACCCCGGTCGCAGCTAACTATATTGGTCGGACCATTGAGGCTTGGGGTACGGGAACGCGGTTTATGCTGACTTCACTCGATGGCAAGGTCGCTTATTGGAGCGCGATCGTACGTCCAGACGTTTATCTGAAGAACTCAGCTCCCATCACGACTGACTTTATGCTGCAGCTGCAATCCACTTTTGCCGATTATCATCCAGATATTGGAAGGATTCTGGAAAGCGCGGAACCAACCAGTCTGCACCGCTGCAATTTTGGCGTGGTGAGTGGTCTGAAGGCTTATGCCGCAGGCCGGATTTGTTTGGTCGGTGACGCCGCGCACGGGATGCCGCCGAATATGGGGCAAGGGGCCTCCCTGGCCTTGGAGGATGCTTGTTTCCTGATTCAATCCTTGCGCCAAGCGAAGACCGTGGAAGAGGCCTTCATTCATTATGACGAGCGCAGACGCCCACGCGCCAAACAGATGGTGCAGATCGCCAATAGTATGAACGGAACCTTTCAGCCGAAGGGCAGGTTTGCCAGCGCGGTGCGCGACATCGCAGCGGCGGCGTTTCCGCCAGGTCTCAGCCAGATGCGGATGGCGCACCTATATAAAGTTCCGTTCTCACTACATTGAATCTCGAGGAGGCCGGTTGAACTACGTTGATTATGCCGCCATTGTCTTGGATCTCGTCTTGCGTGCAACCAACAGGCATATCAAGACCAAAGTTCTTAGCCTCGAGCACCTAGAGCCTGCCGCTGTGCTTTTGAGCAGGGAGTTCTGTAAGAATGAGCCGCTGTGCCGGGTCCTTGGTCTAAACGAGGCGGATGTCCTGCCCTTCTTTCGCGATCAGGTGCGGCATATTGCGCAGCAAGGGCTTGGCATTGTCGCTGTTGACCGCGGTGGTGCCTTGCAGGGGGTTCTGACTGTTGAAGACCATATGCAGCAGTTTGAGCCGCAGGAGGAGGGGCTTCCAGAGGGGTTATCGATCATCGGAGCTTACCTTGAATCGACGCAAGTGCCCGACCACTTTTTACCTAAGAAGGCTGGTGAGGTCTGTTATATCGGACTCGCCTCTGTAGCAAAGGGGAAGGGCAATCGCCAGGTCCTCAGTATGATGATGCTGGCTAGTCACAAGATGCTCAGGCCTCTTGGCTATGTTCGAGGTTATGCCAAGGTGACGAATCCTGGGATTATCAAACGCTTTCAGCGCTTGGAGAGGATTGCTCGGGGCCCGGTGTTTATCTCGGCTCTCACGGCAAAACCTAAGGATTTTGTCTATAAGGGCTACCGGCCCTTTGCTGACTACGACGGTGAGACCTCGGTGTTTACTTGGACAGCACTCGGTGCCGGGAGTAGGTCCAGGTGACGTCATCCCGCCGGTGACTATAGGATGCCATCTCCTTTTGAAGGATTGGTGCGGTTACTATTAGGTGTGGACATAAGCGCCTAGGCACCCGAAAATCACCAGATAACACTGCGTGTCCTGGGAGTGTGGCGGCGATGGACCTAGCTTTGCCCGAATTGTCCTTGGTTTTGCTGGTTGGACCTTCCGGCTCAGGCAAATCGACCTTTGCCCGGCGCCACTTTCTACCGACCGAGATCCTGTCGTCGGACACCTTTCGGGCTTGGATCTCCGATGATGAGGCCGACCAGGCGACGACTCCCGAGGCCTTTGCGTTGCTGCATCTGGTCGCCGCAAAACGCCTCGCCTTCGGCCGCAGGGTCATCATCGATGCGACAAACCTCGACGCTCGGGCCAGGCAGCCGCTGCTAGCGTTGGCCAAGAAGCATTTTTACCAGCCAGTCGCTCTGGTCTTTGCCTTACCCTTGGCCGACTGTTTGGCGCAAAATGCTGGTCGAGCCGAACGTCAAGTTCCAGAGTCAGTAATTGCCAGGCACTGTGAGCTGCTGGAAAAGGCCGTGCTGTCACTTGAAGAGGAGGGCTTTCGCGTCGCTCATACTTTGCGCACAGTTGCAGATGCCAAAGCGGTCAACCTCGTGCGTACGAAGATGCCGCCTGATCATCGCGACGACTCAGGCCCCTTTGACATCATTGGGGATGTGCACGGCTGCTTGGATGAACTGCTGCTACTGCTCTATAAGCTCGGCTATGATATCGCCAACGGCCCTGACGGCCGCCTTTCGGCCATGGCTCGGCATCCCCAAGGCCGACGGGCGATCTTTCTTGGCGACCTGGTCGATCGCGGGCCGCAAGCCCCGGCCTGCCTCAGATTGGCGATGAATATGGTGCGCCAAGGTCATGCCCTGATGGTTCCCGGCAATCATGAGGACAAGCTTGAGCGCCATCTGCGTGGTCGCAAGGTTAGTATGAACCACGGTTTTGCTGCGACCCTGAATCAGCTTGAGGCAGAGTCTGCCGATTTTAAGCAAGATTGCGGCGACTTTTTTTCGACCCTGCCAAGTCACTTGGTCTTGGACGGCGGCAAGTTGGTGGTCGTCCATGCTGGACTGCAAGAGGGTATGCATTTACGTGATACCGGTGCCGTCAAGGCCTATGCGATCTACGGTGAGGTCACTGGCGAGCTAGACGAGTACGGTCTTGCCGTGCGCTACAACTGGGCCAAGGATTACCGCGGTAAGGCCAAGGTGGTTTACGGCCACACTCCGGTTCGTGAACCAGAGTGGGTGAACGGAACAATCTGTATCGATACCGGCTGCGTTTACGGTGGCAAGTTGACAGCTCTGCGCTACCCGGAAATGGAGTTGGTGTCGGTTGATGCGGCTAAGGAATACTACGTGGCGATTAGGCCGATTCCTGGGGCGAAGGCATAACAGAATGTTTCGACCTTAGCCCGAACGCTACGTGGCCGTAGCAACCTTGCTTGCTGACAGCTGATGGTGACTCCCTGTGCCCGCAGCCCGCCGGACGTCATTTGCAGGGTCGATCTATCTGTGATTTAATTACAGATACTATGTGAACTAAAGGCACTCTATCTGTATTTTTCCCATAGATACGTGTTAGGAGCGGATGCACAAATTTTCCCCTAGGTCGATCACAACACCTGAATTTGACTATAATTTATTGATGAGTATGCTGTCTCCCTATCGACAGCCCTGGTCAAAAATTCGTCAATTGCTCCGACAGGGGTCCATCGTCCGTGTCAAGAAGGGCATTTACGTCAAGGATCCAGGCGATGGAGGGCCACATTCGGAGGCGATCCTGGCGAACATGATCTATGGCCCGTCGTACGTGTCTGGTGAGTCTGCACTCTCTTGGTACGGAATGATCCCCGAGCGCGTCGAGCAGATTATGAGCGTGACGACAAAGCCGAGCAAGACCTTCACAACGCCGGTCGGTACTTTCATTTACAAGCGCCTCGCCCGGGAGCGATACGCGACGGGATTTGTGCGCGTCGCGTTGGATGATCAACGCGGTTTCCTCATCGCATCACGCGAGAAGGCCCTCGTCGATACGATCGCCGACAAGGACATCGCAGGGGCTGCGGAGCTACGCGAATATCTGACCGAGAGTCTCCGCATCGATGAAGGCGACCTGCGCAAGCTCAGTCCCGCACGATTGCGTGAACTTAAGATCCGCTTTCGCAAGCCCATTGTCACCGCTCTCGCAACGTTGGTCGAGGAGTTGAAATCATGAACGAAGCCATCAAGGCTATGCTCGCCGTGTACGCGTGTAAAAGCATCGAAGACCAGGAACGCGCGCTTCGCGAGATCATCCAAGAGATCGCGCTCCTGGGGTTATGGCGCGCGAAGTTTTTCGAGCATGCAGCCTTTTATGGCGGGACGGCGTTGCGCATCCTCTACGGACTCGATCGCTTCTCCGAGGACTTGGACTTCTCCTTGCTAAGGGAGGACCCATCCTTTTCACTCGCATTGTACGAAAAGGCCATTACCGCCGAACTCGCAGCCTTTGATTTCGATGTCACCGTCGAACGAAAGGTCAAAGCCATTGAAACACAGGTCGAATCCGCCTTCATCAAAGCGAATACACTGATCCACCTTCTCAAAATCGGTGCGCCCTGGAAAACGCACAAGTCCAGGGTCATGAAAATCAAAATCGAGGTGGATACGCTGCCGCCGCTTGGCTTTGCCACGGAGGCGAAGGCGCATTTTCAGCCGATACCCTTTTCGATTAAGACGTTTGATCTGCCGGACCTCTTTGCGGGTAAGCTACATGCTGTTTTGTTTCGTGAGCGGGTCAGGAATCCAAAAGGGCGCGATTGGTATGATCTCTTGTGGTATGTCGGCCGAGATGTTGCCGTTCATCTGTCGCATCTTGAGAGTCGTGCGCGCCAATCGGGACATTGGGAGAATCAGGAGGCCTTGAGTCTTCCTGCGCTTAAGGCGCTACTGCATAAGAAGCTGGAATCGATGAATCTGGAAGAGTTAAAGGCGGACGTGCGGCCCTTTGTGCGCGATGTTAGCCGGCTTGATGCTTGGACAGGAGATCTGTTTCGTGCGGCGATCGAACGGGTCAAAGCTAGTTAACGGATGACGAATGCGGTTACCCAAAGATCGCAATCACCTGCGGGGGCGGACTTTAAAAAATCGATCTTTGGGACATGAGTCCGACGAGGCGCAATCGTCCGGGCGGTGTGTAGGCTAAAGGCGGGAATTTATCAACCGAATTGGTTGGCTATAGACCGCTGCGCGATTCAGTCGTCCGGTTCAATTGAAAAGCTTGTTATTGGTTTCTGTATCTTGAATGCTGCTGGACTGAAATTGACAGTGGAAGTGAGCGATAAAAAGGTGTCATGAAATGCGGGGTCATTCCCTAGTCCGGCTCAACATGGATGGAGTTATGATCAACGATCCGGACAAAATGCGGACAAAAAAGAAAAACCCCGCTCGGTAAGGAGCAGGGTTTTTTCTATCAAGTCACCGTTTTCACAGTGGAATCTACTTGGTAGCGGGGGACGGATTTGAACCGCCGATCTTCGGGTTATGAGCCCGACGAGATACCAGACTTCTCCACCCCGCGACACGTACACCGTAGTGGAAGATCCTTATAGATCCCCCCTACCCAGCCGTCAACCCCAAAACC
>JAPLFX010000179.1 GCA_026390445.1 Pseudomonadota bacterium | reverse complement strand
TCCTCCCGATCGAACGCTTGGAGGAGTCTCTACCTATGCAGCCCCTATATCTCATGTTGCCGACGCTTCTCGTCACTTTGCTACAGGCCCAGGTGGCCAGATCAGATAACCTAGATCGTTACGAGCAATCGCGCCTTGGGTCGCTACAACCGCGCCAAAACTGTGAGCAATTTAGCGCGCAAGTCGGTATCACGGTGACGACTCGAGATGCCTCAGGGCATGCCAAAGCTGGCCGTATTCGGGTGCTTGCGGGCGCGGCCAAAGAGCTTGCCTTGATCGCCGCTTTTAACGACTGGGGTGCCAAACGAACTGCAGCAGATCAACTACACAAGGTCGGGAATTCTGACTATTTCGAAGGAAATATCAGACACCTTGAACAAGGCATGCCCTACCGCCTGTTGCTCGACGGACGCTCGGTGCTCGATCCGGCGGCGGCGATGTTTTCGCCCGTCCCCGGTTTTCTCAACTCCGTCTTTTGGGATTTCGACGATCCGGATGCCTACCATCCGGTCACCACCCCAGCCCGGACCATTGGCAAGGCCCTAGTCATCGCCGAGGCCGAAGTCTACTCGCTCGTACAGAAATGGGACTACAATGGTCGGCGCGGACCGGAAAGCAGTGCCGGCACCTACCGCTTTATCGCCGAGTCGGGTGTCATCAACGAGCTGGTCCGGGCTGGCTACAATGCGGTGGAGCTACTGCCGGTTACCGAGTCGGTCGACGGCGATAACTGGGCCTTTCACTACCAGCCCTACGGGCTCTACGCGACGACCAGCACCTACGGCAACCCCGACGATTTTGCGCGCATGATCGATGCCTTTAACCAAGCTGGAGTGGCGGTCATCCTCGACTCGGTGCTGGGACATTACCCGGCGGACGGCAATATCGGTGTGCGGCGGTTGGCGCCGATCGGCCTCAGCCAGTGGCACAAGCAAGATGGCCAGTCACTCTTTGGCGCCGTGCCGACATCTTGGGGTACGCGTCGGTGGGACTTCGCCAACCCGGCCGTGCGGACCTTTCTGACCGATAGCGCCATCACGATGCTATGCCGCTTTCCGTTCAGTGGTTACCGCTTTGACAATGTCGACGGCATTCATGACTACGAGGGCCCGGGCGGCGGCGGCTTGGACTTCTTACACCAACTCAGTGGAGCGATCCGCGCCTACCGGCCGCAGTCCTTGCTGATCGGTGAGTCGTTCACACGCGACGCCTCAATCGTCGGGCGGATAGATCAGGGCGGCGTCGGTATGGGCTTCGTCAACCACATTGCACTGTTTGATTTCTTTAAGGAAAATCTGCAGCGACCAACAGAAACGCTCGACCTTGCCTGGCTCGGTAGCGCGCTGCATCAGCCTTGGAGCATCGACGAAGGGCCTCGAGTCGCCTACCTGACCAATCACGACGAGGCCGCTAACCGCCGTGGTGGCGCCACCGGCGCCTATGTGGCGTCTTTGATCGCGGGCAGGCCATACGACCAGGCGCATAAAACCATCGCCTTTGCCTCGTTGGCGTTGGTTTCCGGAGCAGCCTACTTGGACATGCCGCAGATGCGTCTCGTCCAACAAGGAACCTTTAGCAGCAATAGCGCGATCGATTGGCCCATGCTTGAGTCGGCCCATCCAGTCTATGATTTCATGGCCGCGGTATCGAACCTGATCAGTCATGATCCAGCGTTTGCTTTCGCAACATTGAATAGCGACATGATCAATCACATCGACCAAGGCGATGGTAAACGCCTGATCTCCTTTATTCGCGACACCGGCGGGCATCAAGTGGTGGTGCTGCTCAATCTTGGCCACCAAGCGCTGCCAAACTACCGCTTTGGCATCAGGCAATCCGGCAGCTACCGTGTCATCCTAGATAGCGATGCCCTACGCTTTGGCGGCTTGGGTCTCCTGACCCAGCGCCTTGGCGGAGCAACGGTGCAGACGGTAAACGGCGAGTATTTTGGTAGTCCTGCCTCGCTGAGTCTGCCCTATGTCGCACCCTACCAGATTGTCGTTTTAGCCAAGGACTAAAATGCTTTATAGCAGCGGCGGCAGACTTCACGGGGCACACAGGTGAGTTCCATCCGCCGCTGACAACGGCCCGACCATGGCCACAGGAACATAGACCATCACGGAGTTGGCTGGTATCCGCCGCGACGCAAAGGTGAGCTCTCCAGCGGCATTGTTCTTCGGTACGGCCAAGTCGCGAGGATTTTCCAGGTTGGCGAAGGTCGCTTGTCGATTCTCTACAGCTAGGTCGGGGATGGGTAGGTCCTGCTCCGAGGTATTAATCAAAACCAAGGCTTCATAGCTGCGGTGCAGGGGATCAACACGAGCAAAAGCCATAAATCCAGCATTGTCCCCAGTGGACCAACGCCAGGTGATGCCTCCTACGCGAAGCGGCAGGCATGATTTGCGAAGCTTTAAGAACCGCCGCGCCGTCTTGTAAACATCGTGATTCTGATTCAGATATGGATCAACGCCGCCACCCAGATCGCCCGCTGCGGCCTGGGTGCCAATGTGGGCTAACGCGTTTATTTGCGGCACTGAGCTGCCTAAGCGAAACATCCCGCTGCGAAACATATCCTGGCGATAGTTGGCATCATCCTGCGCACTGCCCGGGCCAAAGCAGCTCGGCTCAAGATTCTTTGCATCGACCGATGCGTCGACCGTGCCGCGTACGCAGGCGCCGTTAAAGCCCTGTTCCATGCCATAGTAAATCACCGGAATGCCAGGAGCAACGGCGAGGTAGGAAAGGGCAAGACTGGACTTTTTCGCCGAGTTATTGGCAAATCGTTGCCAATCATGGATTTCAAGGATGGTTAAATTCAACCTCGGGTCGCCTTGACCAATCAGGTCTTGATAGTAAGAATCGTCGCGAAAATAATGCTCAAGCACCTGCGACGAACGAGCATTGTGCAAGACATCGCGGGAGATACCCGAATGCGCAAAGTCGTAGACGCCAGTAACTCCCGGATACGGAAACGCGGGAAACTGACCCGCCATGCTCGCCAGCGACTGGCCGCCTGGTGCACGTGTTTCGACCCGGTGATGCCAAGACTGTGTGTTAACGGGTGGATTCATCCGCCCCAGATGCATTGAGATCGTCTGTGAACTGCCCGCCACCTCCGCCACGGTATAAAAGTGCGATTTACCTAGCGTGTTGGCATATTGGCGGATTTCTGTCGCGAAATAAGCAGAAAAGTCGGTGGTCGTATGCTTGACCGCGTCGAGCCGGAAGCCATCGACATCGGCAAAAGCGATCCAATACGCCATGAGGTTTTTGTAGATCGTCTGAAAATCGACGTCCCTGGTGTTGAAATCCAGCATCTCTGCGGTGAAATCGCCAAACCTGGCAAGAGGACCTTCACTACGCATTTCCTCAAGAGAATTGGCTCCACAGCGGTTTAAAAAGCGCTGCAGCTTGAAGGGAGGAAAAAAGGCCGACGAAAAGGTCAGATCGTGCTGGTGCGGCGAGGCGGCTTCAGCGCCCCTAAGGTCAGCAGCGTCGAGGTCTGCGGCACACTGCGCATGATCCTGGTTCTGATGTGCTTGAGTGTATTTGGTTCCAGCATCACAGATATGATTGACGACGATATCCAGGACGACCCTAATCCCACGCGCATGCGCTGCTGCTGTCAGCTTGAGCAACTCCTCAGGCGTGCCAAAATCCGGATCGAGTTTGGTGGGGTCGGAGATGCAATAACCATGGTAAGCACCGCTGGCATTCATAAAGATCGGTGTCAGCCACAGCGAGGTGATGCCCAAATCCGAAAGATAATCGAGCCTATTGGTGATCCCTTGGAGATCGCCGCCATGGTGATATTCGCCGATGCCGTGATTGCCGTTGCTTGCGCCTAGACGCTGGCTCGGGGACACCGACCGAAGATTGTTGGACGGATCACCGTCGTTAAAGCGATCGACCATGATCTCATAAAAGATTTCGTTACCCCAAAAGTCCGGCGAGGGGAATCTCGAGCGTCCGCTGCTCTTAAAGTTAAGCTCCGCATCTTTGATGCGCTGTTCTGACCAGGCAATGACAGCCGGCACACCGACCTTGGCGATGTCAGGCAAGGTAGCGTCAGCGCTGGCGGTAGCACCGACACTTTCACTCACAGCGTTGGCAGTCGACCGACTACGGCACGAAATGAGGCTCATCAACATGGAAGCAACGATGATATTCACCCGCAGATGGGTCCTGGATTGGCTACTCTGACGGCGCAAAAGATCGGTCATTGGCTACTACCCTATGCTGATGGAACCAAGTTAGATCCTCCAGCATAGTGATTTAAGACACTTGGTGCAAATGCCGAACGACCGGATGGCGCTTGACGATCAGCATCGTCTGGTCATCATGCACCAGGGCGGCCGGCTTAAGCTGCAGTAACTGGCTGGCAAATCCTTCCAGGGAGGTCCCCTCGCTGAGCAGTTGGCCCGCGAGCTTGGCCAGGCGTTTGCCATCGACCGGCCCATCGCAGATCCCGTCGGTCAGGGTAAAAACCGCGGAATCCTCACTTAGAGCCAACTTCAGACCGCTAAACTCCTGCTCGCCGCCGGGTCCTAGCAACGGACCTCGCGGCACAAAATGCGTGACCTTCCGATTGCTAAAGGCGTACCAGCCGCGACCGCCGCCATTGAACAGCTCGGCAGTGAAAGACGTATCGATGCTGACAGCCGAGTAGGCCGAGGACACATGCCCAGAAAAAACCTCACGCAGCATTTGATCGACGGCCTGAAGCGTGGTTTGCACCCCTTGATCGGCACGGATCATGGCCTTAATCGTCGTGGTGATGGAGGCAACCGCCAGGGCCGCTTGCGGTCCTTTACCGACGACATCGCCAACAATGAAATGATGCGCCCCGTCACTGGTCTTCCAGGCATTGATCCAGTCGCCAGACATCTGATTTTCAAAGGGCTTATAGACAAAAAGGTAATCAAAACCGGCAGACTGACCCGACAGTCGTTCGGGTAGAAGGAGATCTTGGACGCTCCGACCTAGTTCCACACTTGACTGGATCTTGGTCCGCTCGATCAGCTGACGCCTGGCGCTGCTACCGGCAACCAGCGACGACAAGAGCTGCTGCAACACCACGCAAACAAAAAAGACATCGCTGATCAGGCGGCTATAGGGGAGCATCCCAAGGGGTTGGGTCAACATCAGAAAGCCACCGAGCGCTAAGGGGGCATTGGCCAAGAGGAAGTAGAGATCGTTTTGCCGTCGATTGCGCTCACGCCTTAGTCCGGTGCGCGCAAGCCAGGCGATGGGAGCGATGCCTAGGACACAGATGACAGGCAGTACGACCGCAGGATTGATAAAATAGGCGCCGATGAACAACACGCCTACCACTGTAATAAACCACAAATAAAGCAAAGCACCCCGAGATGTGCGATAGGTCCCATAGTACTCTGCGGCAAACCAAACAAAGAGGATATATCCAGCACCCATCCAAGCGGTCCAAGTCAATGCGGCAATGATCGCCACCTTGCTCCCGAGCAGGGTGTGGACCCCGGTCAAAATCACCTGCACCATCGTCGTCGCAGCCAGTCCAGCCAAGTAGAAGGTGTTCAGCTTGGACCGATTCGTCAGTGCTATGAATAGGTTATAAACAAGCAGCGACAGCAACGCGCCAAACAACAAGGCGAGAAAGGCCGCTCGCTTGAGCTCGGCCTGGGCAAAGGCCGCCGGGCTACGCAAATTTAGACTGAGTGAAATCGGGTGATAACTCGAACTGATGCCCAAATAATAGGTCGTCCTGCCAGGGGGCACGTCAAACTTCATCCCCGTGCTCAGCGGGCCGATGTTCTGGTCCTCGACCCGGGTGACACCGGCGAGCATGTGAACCGTTGGCTTTGCCGCATCGAGTAGGATCATGTCCGCAAGGGCTAGGTCGTTATTGATGATCAAGGGAATGGGATTGCTACTCGGATTATCCAGGACAAACTGCAGCCAGATACGATGAGGAGAAAAGCGCATGAGGAAGCTCGGCTTCACGGCGACGGCCTGACACTTCTGCAGCTCCTGGACCAGCTCACCCGGATCGTCGCTGTGCACACACGGCCTCAGCTCTTCCAGATGATCATTCAGCGCATAGCTATCGATATCCGACGAGACGACCATAGGCTCTGCCACCGCCGCTGTCGCAGCTAACATCATCATGGTCGCAACTGCGACTTTTCTTGCTAAGCCTAAAATGATGGTCCTCCCATTCACCCCCTGTACCCTGCCAATATATCGGCAAGAACCTGTAATGACTTAAGATCAAGCCCCGGCCAAAGCACACAAACCAAGACGGGCGCCTTGGTAAAAAACCAAAGCACCCGTAGGATCTGTTTACTTATGCTGAACTACTACCGAGACCACTGAGCGGTTTTAGGTTTTAGCTCGCTTAAACCGGTGCGACAACGAGGCTTGAATCTGCTCCACGAGGCTAAAGGCGCAAGGGACCACGACCAGGGTCAGGGCCGTCGACAACAACAAGCCCCCGATCACCGCAACACCGAGGGGGGAACGCGCCTCCCCACCCACACCATGACCTAGCGCAATCGGTAGCATACCGCCACCGGCTGCAAAGGTGGTCATCAGAATTGGACGAAGGCGGATTGGACCGGCTTCGAGTAGAGCGGCATCCACGGACATCCCCTCATGGATCTTCTGGATGGTGAAGTCGATCAGC
>JAPLFX010000038.1 GCA_026390445.1 Pseudomonadota bacterium | reverse complement strand
GCGGCGCGCATGATCTCATCGTCATCAACGACCAGGATCGACCGGGTGTCGATACGCTGGCGCAGTTCGCGAAAGTCGGCCAGGCTGACCACCTTTTTATTGATGATCTTCTGACGCTTGATGGACTCAATCTGCCGGCGCAACGTCTTGTCAGCTCGTGGTGCAGACTTGTTGTGTTTCATGGCGTTGTTTCATCCCCAGCGCTAAAGTGCTATCAGGTCCATTGTATCTATCGGCGGCGCCACGGTCGGCTTGAGCTTTGGAGCCCTGCTGACGCCGCTCAAAGTCGAATAACCAGCTGATAAGATTAGTCTTATGTGGAACACCCATAGGAACGGCCGCGATGGATGACAGTGTCTTGAAAGTCTCGTGGAGTATGAAAGACCCCCCGGTCGCGCCAGTTAGCTGGCACGTCTGGCCAGAATATGAGGGGTCCACCGCAGGGACGACTCAAGAGGCGGAGCTCGAAGCAGGCCTTGGCTGGGCTGCAGGGACCTTAAGCGTCCTCGGCGAAGCGTTTGACATGAAACTTGGTCGGGCAACCGGCTGGGAGAGCGACCGACCTGAAGTACGTGACGCCGCCCGCGTGTATAAACGGGGAGTGGCGCGGCGTCGCGCCGGAGACAAAGTCGTGCGCAGACCACTCCAGGGGCGCTATGACTTAAGCGTTTGGACCGGTGCCACACCGCCGCGACTTAAGGGCGGGTCTTGGCAGATCGTCGATGGACATGTGGCACGGCACTGGCCCACCGCGGTTCGTGGCGCCGATGATTTGGTCATCACACTGACTGAACATACGAAGACCTTGACGTCCGTCGCGCAGATTCTCAAAGCAGCTAAGGCAGCCGGATCACCACAAGCATGGCGCGTTCTCGGCGGCGGGATTCTGGCGGACGTCGCGGCCTTTGCCGCGGGTTTAGCTGGCGCGACGGTGGAGTTCGTACCGACGACCTTGGTGGCCATGGCTGATGCCTGCGTCGGCGGCAAAACGGGGGTGAATTTTTCGCCTTATGGGAAGAACCAACTCGGGCTGTTTTATTTCCCAAGCGCGGTTTACGTCTGGCCAGGCTGGCTGCGCACCTTACCCGAGCGCGAACTACTAGCCGGCAGCGCTGAGTGCATCAAACACCTGATACTTGCCGGCGCTGTTCCCGCAGCAAAAACCTTTGCCGCAGCGGTGAAGACACGAGATGAGGCCGCCATCGCTGCAGCTCTGCCGGCGATCATGGATTATAAAGTACAGATCGTCGCAGACGATCCGGCGGAGATCGGCCGACGGGCCATCCTCAATTTGGGACACACGCTAGGACACGCTCTCGAGGCCTTATCTCAGGAGCGAACCAAAGGCGAGACAACCCTACTCCATGGCGAGGCGGTCGGCCTTGGCCTGCTGTTCTCGGTCTTGCTAAGCCGCGACCTAGGGCACCTGTCTGAGGGCGCGGCCTCTGAACTAAGCGAACTGCTGCACGAAGCTGGCTGCACCCGCTCGTTGAGTGATCTCCAGACGCGCTTGGGAGTTGCTGATATCCATGACCCGGCGCTGCTTCAAGACTTAAAGCGCCTGATCGGACACGACAAAAAAAATACTCCGCAGGATGATACCGCGGCCTCGTGGGTTCTGTTGCAAGCAGTTGGCACTGTTTATCAGGCCCAAGCGAACCGTTGGACGACGCCGGTCCCGATGAACGCGTTGGATGCCACGTGGCAGGGCTTTTTAAGCGCACTCGGTAAGGCCTAGACGCGACCTTTAACGACTCTTGGTCGGCCGCAGATGAAAGCGAAGCTGCGGCGACCTTTTGTCGGGAAGAATCGCCAAGCGCCTGATCGACCGGCAAATCAAGGCGGCTTCGTTCGCTGCCGGAGCCGGCACCCAAATCGCTTTGGCCGAACCTCTCCCGCCAGTCCAGCACGTACGGGCAATACGAATCAGATTGGTGCTGCGTTTCATCGACGGTAAGCGGTAACGTTTGGCCATTGCTGTTGCGAGTCTCCTTGACCGCCGCCTGGAACTCGTTGAGCCCAGGCCTGGACGAGCCGGGAGTGTAAGCCAAGGCCACAGGAGAAGTCAAAACGCTTCCGTCCAAGGTACCGACCCATGCCGCTAGAACAGTCGGCGCTGCGCCTGCTTAGGCTCACTTCCAGATAGGAAGGGCAAGCTCGGCGCACCCTTTGGCACCGCTGCTGGTCTTTTCGCATAGGAGATCCCATCCGGCGGCATCTGACGCACTGCAGACTGGAGATAAGCCTTCGGTACTGCACGCATATATGCAGCCCAGGCCGCCGCGAGCCCGTCCACGACCTGGGTCTGATCACGGTCGAGGCGGGCCCTGCCATTTTCCGCTCCATTCCATAGCACGCTCACCACATTCGGTAGGCTGCCGACGAACCAGGCATCATGGCGATCTTGGGTCAAGGCACCGATGCCAGCTGCACTGGCCGACACGCCCCTAGCCTTTGCTGCATGGCCGTAAGCGATCGCATCATGTAGGACCTCTTGAACGATATAGGCGGCCTGGGGATTGACGACTTGAATACTGCTTGGGCCAGACCTCTCCTGATAGATCGTCAGGTCGTTTGTCGTCACGATGCGTTCGATAAGGTGGGGTACCACCAAACGGCCACCGTTGCTGAAGGCCGCGTAGGCCACGGCAACCTGCAGGGGCGAAGCCGCCCCGCTACCGTAAGCCAGCGTCAGATCTTGATGCTCAAAGACCAGTCCAAGCCGACGCACAAAGTCCTGAACCGACCCATGACCTAAAGCTGCATAAAGCGGCGCTCCGGCAACGACGTCGCCATCGCGTAGGACTTCGTAAAGCGACGGCGCCCCAGACGACTGCGGCATCTGGTGGCCGCCGAGTGGATCATCGCCAATACGACTGATCATGGTGTAGCCATGCTCCAGCGCTAGACCGATATAAAATGGTAGGAACAGAGCGCCCAGCGGCCTTTTTGTCGCCGTGGTTCGATCGAATTGACTGCGCGCAAAGTCAGCTCCACCCTGCATGGCCAAAATCGCACCGCTAGTCGGATCCAGACTGACCAAGGCACCTTCCATTCCGTCGGGGTACCTGCTGTTTCGTCGCGAGGATCGTAGCGATTCGCGCAGGTGCCTAGCCGCAGCTCGTTGCAGTGACGCATCGATGGTCGTATAGATGCGCAGCCCGCGATGCGGCAGCTGCTTGTACTCGAGCTTGCGGCCGATCTCCGCACGCACCGCCTGGACGACGTAGGCTGCAGCGCCCTCAGAATAGCCCTCAGGGCCGTCTGCAACAGTCAGCGGCTGCTTGGCCCAAGTCGCCGCCTCGCCCGGCGCCAGAAAGCCGTCCTCCTCCATGCGCTGCAGGACGACCCGCTGGCGCTGACTCGCGGCACTGGGGTGACGGTGGGGCGCGTAAGCGTTGGGGCTTTTGGCCAATCCCGCCAGTACGGCGGCTTCCGCGATGCTGAGCTGACTCGCATGCTTGCGAAAATAGTTACGCGCGGCGGCTTCGACCCCGTAGCTATGATTACCGAGATAGATTTTGTTTAGGTAAAGCTCGAGGATCTCATCTTTACTCAGCCGCCGTTCCAAAGCCACGGCGAGCAATGCTTCCTTGATCTTGCGCTCCAAGGTTTTACTTTGGTCGAGAAACAGCAGCCGAGCCAGCTGCTGGGTGATGGTGCTAGCACCCTGCTTCAAGCCGCCACCCTTGAGATTCGCCCAGACAGCGCGCATGGTGGACCAAGGGTTGATCCCGTAGTGGTGGTAGAAGCTTTTGTCTTCGGCGCTGACGAAGGCCTGAATAACCGGCACTGGCAAATCCTTAACCGTCACGTAGTAGCGCTGCTCGGCGGCAAATTCGCCGATCTTCTCACCGTGCCGGTCGAAGACTTCACTGGTCAGGGCAAACGTTTGCTCCTTAAACTCAGCCGCGGCGACGAGCTGATCCTGAATCAAGCTGCCAGCGCGCAGCACAAAAGCCGCCGTAGCGATCGCCACAGTGACGGTCGCAAACAGACTCAGCCCGGCAAGGGGCGCACAATATTTGCGTATAGGCATGAAATCATAATATCATTTTAGCCGGTTAGCCGCAAAACCCCGGCGTCACCCGAAGTCCCCAGTGGGAGGTTGCCCTCGGCAGGCATCGCACATAGACTGAGGCAGATGGAGGCCTTGATCCCGTATGCAGCCCAAAACCGTAGCGCCAGTTCCCCCGCCTCTGTCCAAATCGAAGATGGCCTCGTTGGTCATCGTCTACACCACCGTCTTTATCGACTTGCTTGGCTTTGGCATCATCCTGCCGATTTTGCCCTTTTATGCTCTGTCCTTTGGCGCCACCGGCCTGTGGGTTGGCGTGCTCACCACCGCCTATTCAGCGGCCCAATTTATCGGCGCTCCGATCGTCGGCCGCCTGTCTGATGTTTATGGACGACGTCCCTTGCTGCTCTTGGCCTTGGCTGGCTCGGTCGTGTCCTTGACCGTCACCGGACTGGCCGGAAGCCTCGGCGTCCTGATCGCCGCGAGGGCCATGGCCGGCTTGTTTGGCGGCAGTATCGCCGCAGCTCAAGCCTATGTCGCGGATGTGACCAATCGCGAGGAGCGGTCCAAGTACATGGGGTTGCTCGGAGCCTCTATCGGCATGGGTTTTGTCTTTGGCCCAGCGATCGGTGCGGGCTTAGCCCGGTTTGGCTACGGCACTGCGGCCTTTGTCGCGGCGGGCATCGCCGCACTCAACTTGATCGCCGCATGTTTTCGCTTAGAGGAATCTCGCCCCAAGGCGCAGCGTACGGAAGCCCTGGCAAGTGTTGGTGGGCATGGCCGCCGCTTTAGTTTTGCTGGCCTAGGCACGGCGCTGCGCGATCCTGGGATTCGTCCGGTCCTGCTAGCGACCTTCCTGGTCACCATGGGCTTTGTCGGCATGGAGACGACTTATGCATTGCTGGGAGCTAAACGCTTTGCGATGACGCCCGTGGATCTAGGCTACGTGTTTACCTTCATCGGGGTCGTCGTAGTCATCGTTCAAGGCGGACTGATCGGACGATTAACCAAAGCCTTTGGCGAACAGAGGTTGGCCATCTTCGGCGCATTGATCATGGCTCTGGGCTTAATCTGCGTGCCCTTTGCCATGACCTGGGGCCTGTCTGTCGCAGCACTTGGGGTTCTCTCGGTGGGCCAAGCATGCAGTTCACCAACCCTGTCGACCCTGCTGTCAAAATGCACCGGGCGCGACGAACAGGG
>JAPLFX010000146.1 GCA_026390445.1 Pseudomonadota bacterium | reverse complement strand
GCATCGTGCGGTCGCCCCAATCAAACTAGGGTCACCGTCCAACAATGCAAGGATGATCCCATGATCTTTAGAGGAATCTTAGTGAATGAGCGGCGTAAATTTAATACTGCTCTAGGCATCATCGTGCTGAGCATGGCGGCTAGTCATTGTAGTAGCCAAACCAACTCAAAAAGTGGAAGCGCTTCATTTAGCGGCGGCGTTAAGCGCATATCATTTAGTTCGGCCGACGTTTCCAAAAATATGTCTGCGCCAAACGGCGACATGACTAAGTTTAAAAACCAACACCCGAAAGATGTCTTTGGCATGATTGACAGTCGTTTGACCGACGACGATTTCGTGATTGATGGTCACTCGTTTTCAAATCTCAAGACCAAGTTCCATGCCTTGCGCGATGATTTTGCCGCAATCGGTTTAAATTATGCGACGATGGGCCAATTTGCTTCGCATCGCGCCGGTAGTCCTGAGCGCCTGACCGCTGTGGACATCTCGGACTTCGTTGGAGCGGCGGATCAGCAGATCAATGGCAAAGGAGCTGCACACCTCGCAGACGACTCATCGTTAGCTTTGCTTACTGTGAAAAAATGTGGGGTGGCGGACGGTTCTTCGTACTTCTGCTCGAAATTTGAAGGTCCTTTTGGCTCAGGTTGTGGCTCATGGGCAGCAGCAACTCTAGCCTCGGAGGGAGCCGCCAGCCCTGGCATGGTTGCGACATGCTCGGTCGCCGCTGTTGCCTTCTTGTGCGATTTTGGGGCTAAAGGTTATTCTTGGATCTCTTGTACGGCAGATCCGCCCAGCGGCAGCAAGCCCTCTGCCGATCCCGACTTGAGCGGAGGACGGAGTAGCTCGCCACCCCCAACCGATGATCCAACAGATAGCACGTCTCCTGTCGATCCCGACTTGAGCGGCGGACGGAATAGGGTACCGTCTCCGACCGGTGCCGCTGGACAACCGGCTGGCTGATCATAGACGGCCTGGCGTATGGCATCTCACAAGGGCAAAACTCCAGCTGTACCACTGCTGTTGCTGGTTCGCCAAGGAAACACGCCGATGTGAAAGGCCAAGCCATTGAGCGTCATAAAACCTGCGGTCAGCACGAAGGCCACTAGGTAGCTCGCCTGTGGGTGTCGGTGATGTTGCTGGCGGTATGGTCGCTGCCCAACATGGCAACGGTTGTGGGCCTAGCGACGTCGGCTTCACCCCTGCTTCCCGACATCTCCGACATAGTCACCGGTCAAGCCAACCTGTCAAGCCAGCGACGTTTGCGCACGCTCCCAAAGTAAACGCCCAGTGATCTGCGCCGCCTCTTCTTTGCCAGCGCCGACCCCTTCGTCGCCCTCCGCTCCCTCGCTTGACTCCTCCACAGCATCCACATAGGTCAACGGTGCTGCACCAAGGACCTTCGTCGCCACCGAACTCGCCACCAACCAAGCGGACAGGCTAAAGCCATAGGCCTGCGCTCCCGCATCGTCGCCCAGCATTGGATAGGTCTGCAGCACACCTGATGCAAGCAAGGTCAACAACGGACTCTTCGCAAACAACCACTCCACGGCCGCAGCCACCTCTGCCGGGGCCACCACATCCTCGCTACTGGCAGCGAGCAGGTTATTGAACTGGACTGCTTGGGCGTCCGCGTTCGAGACAGTTGCCGCAAAATCCGCTAGATGGAGACCCTTGCACCGTTCCTCAATCGCCCCGCGAGGAGTCGGCTGCAAGGACCGCTTTAGATTCTCGAGTGCATATAAGCAATAGCCGAGCGGTGCCGGCCGGCCGGTAAATTTATCGATGACAAATCGACGGTAATAAAGATCGCTCGTTTGATCCGTTCCCTCCTCAGACACCGATGTCCAAGCTTGATGCACGGTCACAAAGTGTGACTCGCGGGGGTCGGCACGCCCAGACCGCGGCGCAATGAGGTAGTATAATTCTGGCTCTAGACGCGCCAGCAGATCACAGGATTCGGCCAGATCCGACGTAAGTTCGGGCAACCCGCTGGGGACTCCCGTCTCGACCATCGAGGTCAGCACAGATAAGATGCGCAGATTGCTTCGCAGCAGGCGCCGAACTAATTGCTGTGCTCGCAGACGATCCTCTGGCGAGTACACCGGCCTCAAACCATAGCGTCTAGAGCTAGCCTCAATCATTGCATGATCAACATCGCCGTCGGCGACCACCAAGCGTTTATCAAATCGGCACTGCACGTGTGTAAAGGCCGTCACCGCAGTGAAGTTGAGGCTGGCAATCGCCTTGCGCAGCTCGCTGACGAGGGTGTTGATACTATAGATGGCATATTGGTCCCGCCCGGAAACAGCCATTTTGAGGGACTTTTCTTCCAGCATGGGCAGTAACGCAGTCGCTTCGGTGACGACTTGACTAAACACGTGCTGCAGCTTGGTCGGAAGGGGCCTGTCGCGCGCGTCGCAATCCGCACTGATCGTTGCCGCTCGCTCAAACTCCGACTCGTCCCGCCGCATGGGCATGAACATGGCCAAAGGCAGCCGCGGCAGCACGTGTTGCAGGGCGCTAAACGTGGGTGCGCCGTCCAGAGGTTCCAGACGAAGCAGCATCTCCCAGTCGATCAAGATCGCACCTTGCTCAAGGCACAGCCACGGGGCGCGTTCGCCACAGGCCGCCAGCAACCAGGCCAAGACCGGGCTATCGCCAGAGACCTCGATGTTATGCTTGATGCCCGATTGCACCTTTGACTCCTACTTGCGCCCTCAATGCGCACGGCCTCGAAGCCGTTGGCTAAACAAACGTTGCGGATCGACGAGATCGAGAAAGCCTTCACTGTTGCGCAGCAGATCACCGACCCCGTCAGCGCTGGCGGCGCCGAGCAGATCCTCGGCCAAGCGCCGCTTTTCGACAAACATCTTGCCGATGGACTCTTCGATCGTCGACTGGCTGGTCAGGGTATGCACAAACACCGAACGCTTTTGGCCGATCCGATGCGCGCGGTCGCTGGCTTGGTCCTCAACCGCCGGGTTCCACCACCGGTCGAAGTGAATGACGCGGTCAGCCTCGGTTAAATTCAAGCCGGTGCCTCCGGCCTTCAAGCTAAGAATCAACACCGGACAGGTGTCTGTGTCACGGCGCTGGCGACACAGGTCGTTAAATTCATCGACGAGATTCAAGCGTTCTTCTGCCGATAGACCACCGTGAATATAAGGTGTTGCAGCTTGATCTACACTAGAGAGCATGGCACCACAAATACGTCGCAGGATGTCGGCAGCGCCGCGATACTGGGTGAAGATCAAGATCCCCCGACTAGATGACCGCAGCGACTGGATGAGCTCGGCCACGGCCAGGACTTTGCCGCTGCGTTGCAACCAGTCGCTGTAGGTCGCAGACTTTGCCTGGATCTTCAGGCGCTTTAAGACCGCTTGGCGAATTTTCTTGGTCGCCACCGCCGTCGCCGCACCGATGTCGGCAACCACCTCGGCTTCATCCTGGTCACCATAGAACAGCTCCGGATGAATGCAGATCTGCTTTAGATGCAAGATCGCCTTCAAGTACGAAGCGCGACGGGCGAAGCTCGGCAGACCAAGCTCGTCGTCAGCCATGACGGTTTCGATGACGGCTTCATAGAGCGTCATCTGCTCTTCAGACAGATCACAACCTAGGTCAAGATGAACCTTGTCGGGTAGGCCCAAGGCCACCAAGGGATCCGATTTCATTCGTCGCAGGATGACGGGAGCCAAACTCTCGCGCAGCGGTGCCATCAAAGCAACCTTTTGCTGCGAGGAGCGCGCCAATTGAGTGTAGGCATTGAAGTCGATCTGGCGGCCCAAAAAACCTGGATTTAGCCAGTTGATGATCGACCAAAGTTCGGCTGCACGGTTCTCGACCGGGGTCCCGGTCAGCGCCAAACGGTAGCGAGCGACCAGCTTGCCGGCGGCCTCGGCGACCTGGGTGTCGGCGTTCTTGATCGCCTGCGCTTCGTCAAGCACGACGATATTCCACTCCCGCTCGATAAACTCACTCTGATAGATACGCAGTCGCGGGTAAGTGACCAGCCAAACATCCGCAGACTCGGTCGCGACGTCGTCACCGTGTACTTTGACCCGCAGACCTGCACCGTAGGTCGCGAGCTCGCGGCGCCAGTTATAAAGGAGGGTCTTTGGCATCACCACGAGTGACGGTCGTCCGGTTGCGCGCATCGTCCGCAGCAAGGCGATGGTCTGCAGCGTTTTGCCTAAGCCCATTTCGTCGGCGAGGCAAACGCCAAAGCCCATGTGCAAACGCAGGTACATCCACGCCAAGCCCTCGGCCTGGTAGGAGCGCAAGATCGGACGCAGGTCGCCGAGACTTTTACCGAGCAAGCTCTCAACCAACGGCGGCAAGGCCTGCTGGTCGAGAGCACGCAGTACCGGAGTGATCTGAAGGCTGAGGTGGCGTAGATATTCCTCAGGGGCTAGAGTGCCTTTGCCTGTCGCCAGTGCTTGCTGTTGCGCCGACCAAATATCGCCAAGGCGTAGCTGCAGAAACTTTGCGTAGACGCGCCGTCGCTGGATAAACTGGTCGGTCTTAGCGTGATACACCGTAGCGTCGACAACTAGGCCAGAGGCCAACCGATAATAACTCGCCGAGGTTTTGACGGCACTGAACCATTCCGCCTCGTCGACCGTCCGCCCTTCCACGGTAAAATAAGGCCGCGCCTCAAAGCGCAGTCCAGCACCAAATTCTGCGAGTAGGTCGCCGAAGGCA
>JAPLFX010000258.1 GCA_026390445.1 Pseudomonadota bacterium | reverse complement strand
CCTTTTCATCGAGCAAAATCGTCCACTTTGACGTGGCACTGCTTTGGACACCGCCGTCGACCACGGCACCTGCATCATTGACGATGGGAAGCTCCGCACCCGAAGGACCCGTCAGCTTGACCTTGGTCTTCAACGAGGCGACGAACCCGGGTGTGGCACTGTTGAGTGTCGCATTACCGCTCAAAGTCGCCGTCAGCTGATGTTTGCCCAGATTGGTAAACACTCCGTCTTGCAGTGTGCTAGTAATATCGAGGCTAACCGCGGCCTTTTCAGCCAGATCGGCTGAGCGCTGCGAGCCACGAACCTTGCCCGCTTTAGCCACGACACCACAGGCCGTTACCATAGCGAGTACGGGAGTGAACAAGAGCATCAGATGCCTGGTATTCATAGTTTGGTCCTTCTCACTGCTGATCAAAGAACGATTTGATCGTCTCAAACCCAGCACCACCGGTGCGTAGGCGATAGTCATAGCGTATCATGTTCTGCTGCGGCTTCAGGCCATTGCGGGGGTTGTTGGCCCAGTTGACCGTACCCAAGCCAGCGGGGTCATGAAAGATCCGGTAAGGTGCCGACGAAACGATGCCTCCCCGCGGTGACATAAAACCACCGTTTAGCAGAATATTCGCAAACGCGCGCCATTGCAAAACCGCCTGGGCATAGATGTAGGCATCGACGCGGTTGACTTCGACATTAGCCTTCAGATCGGCGACGTTGGTCGGGTCCGCATAAAAGCTGTTGGTCATCGAAACGTTGACGCCGCCACTGTTCTTCATCGGTGCGGCTTGCTGCGCCAGGGCGACGAAGTTGGCGCGACCACCAAGCCAAGCATAGGGAGTGCCGCTGGCGATGGATAAGTTGTTTTCTACCGAGCCGATGGCGACCTCATTTAAGGCCCCGAGGTACAGCGCGTCGGTTTTATTGGCGACTGCAATCACCGCCTGGGCCTTGGCAGCATCAGGGTCATCGGCAAAGGGGAAAGGGGAGTTCATAGCGACGAGGTCATTGACGATAAAGATGTTGTTCGCGTAGATCGTCCCAACGCCCTGGTACTTGCCCTTGATGACCAAGTCGCCGGTGATAAAGACCTCGCCGGACAGTTGGATCGGCTTGGCCGGATCGGAGCCGTCGAGCACCAGGTTACCCGTGTAGACACGGTTGATGGTCAAAGTGCCCAGGCGCAGCGTGCCGTTGACACTGTCGGTGATTTTAGCTGCGGTAATCAGCGGGAAGACGTTATTTTTCGGGAAGATCTTATAGCCACTGTTGTCGTAATTTGGCACCGTCCCGCCAACAGCCTTGGCTGCAAGCAGAGTGGGAATGCCCGTGGTGCCGTAGATTTTACCCGTAACGCTGAAGTTCTCGCCGGAGTCGCTGCGCACTGCGGCGTCCGAGGGGAAGCCGATGCCACCCAAGTCGCCGACGATCTTCACATGGCAGAAGAAGCATTCGACCGACGAGGTCAGCACTGCTGCATTAAACACCTGCGGCGTCCACTTTGGCGACACCCCCACACCGCTGTTGCCGGCAGGGTCGGAGGCGGTGATGCGAATCGTAAAGCCCTTGTCGCTACGCGCGCCCCAAGGAAAGGAGTAGCTGGTCTGACCACCGGCGACGGTCGCCACCGTGGTGTAGGCGGTATCACCCGTCTGCATGATTTCGATCGTTTGGCTGGCGATGCCATTGGCGTCTGAAGCACTCCAGGTGAGATCAACGGTGGCTTGGGCGTTCAAGATACCACTTGCGACGTTGACATGGACGTTGTTGACCAAGGGCGGGGTCGTATCGAGGATGTAGATGACGCTTTTGTGGTTGGAGCTGGTCTGGGTATTGCTGACTTGGAAGTCGAAGGAATACAAACCATCAGCTCCGGTCAGATCAAAGGCCAGCGTTGGCTGAAAGGCCGACGACGTCGTCTTTGGCGCCGGATTGCTGATGGCCAGGGACGTGTTATAGTTCGGCCAAAGTCCACTGTTGTCCGCTGTGTCGATGTGCTTCGTGGTACCGCTGATCGTACTGTCGAGCTGCAAGGTGATCGGCACACGGCGCTTGTTGGTGTACTGCGCCTTCCCTGGAGTGGCCGCCAAGGTCAGCAAAGCCAGGCCATCGACGGGCTCACTGATCCAAGTGAAGGTATTAAGTCCGACCATATCCTCGATGTAGATCCCGTAGTGGACTTGCGGTGGCTGAAATGTGGTGCCGCCAATCGCTATAGCGGTGACATTGATCTGGCTGTCAAGCTTGTGCAAGTCGGCTCCCTGATGGACGACCGCACAATTCGCCGGCAACTTAGCGCTGTCGGCATGCGATTTGGGCGCAAAATCAGTCGGGATCTGCGCGCAAGCGATGAGAACTGAGTATTCCTCCTTGACTCGGTAATTATCGGTCGCGGACCAAAAAATCTCGCTGCTGCTGCCATCGTCACTATTCGACAAGCGCAGCAGGGTCGCCTTCGGCGCCTCGCCATCGACAAACACGCTTTGCGTCGCCGAACCTGTCCGCTTGTCCGTGGTCTGATCGAATTTAGCCTTGATCGTCACTGTGCCTGACGCCTTAGTTAAATCGATGGGAGTGGCTTTTACGTCGCTGAGATCGGGCGGTGTCGTTCCGTCCTGATAAACAGAGGATTGCCAGCTAGCGAGTTGATCTCCACTAAGTGCGTCACCACTGCCGTTAAGAAAGACTTGCGGTAGGGCCTGAGTCACGGCCTGCGCAACGACAGGAGCGCCGTCACCGACTTTAAGCGCAAAGGTGAAGGTCTGACCGGTGGTGTTCTTGCCGGGGCCACCGTCGTTTTTGGCGGGGGTCAGATTGCTGGTCGTGGGGACTAACGCACCACCGGAAAACTTTGCCGAATCGCAGCCAATCGCGGTTGCGAGCAAGGCAAACATGGTGAGCGTGGTGTGTTTCATAGCGATCTCCTTCAAGAACTGGGACTCGACCCTATTCATCTCTAAAGATCGGCAACTGCCGGATAAAACTTTAGAAAGAAATAAATTTTGCCTGATTTTAGATGGTTAAATCGAAGTGGGCGGGGTGGGGACCGGGGAGGCATTTGGATCATACCTAAAATGGGATCGGAAAAGAGTCGACGGTCACAGTCCAACCTCATAAATGACCCTATTTTCGATATGCTAACTATCGAAAATAGGGTATATTAGACTACACCTAAGCCGCAAAAAGCCCCCATATGGATATATATGTATCGAAAACAGCTAGATATTTTGCAAGAATGGTGGAACTCAAAGCGGCGTAAGCCCTTGGTGATCCGCGGGGCTCGCCAGGTCGGAAAATCCACCCTTGTGCAGATCTTTGCCAAAGACGCCGGTCTCGACCTGAACGAGGTCAATCTGGACCGCTTTCCGGAGCTCGATGCAGTGTTTGCGACCAAAGATCCAGCTCGGATCATTGCTGAGCTGGACAGTCTGCCAAACATGCCGGGGATTTCTGAATCGAGCCTGCTCTTTGTCGATGAGATCCAGGGTGCCGAGCATGCGCTGCCGGCGTTACGGTACTTTTATGAGGATCGGCCGGGACTACCGGTTATTGCAGCCGGCTCGTTGCTTGAATTTACGCTGCGTCAGCATCATTTTTCTATGCCGGTCGGACGCATTGACTACCTGCACATGGGGCCGATGGTATTTTCGGACTTTTTGCTGGCCATGGGCGAGGATAGACTTGCGGCGACAGTAAAGACATTCACTTTAGGTAGCACCATCGGTGCTGTCGCACATAAGCGCTTGAATGAATGGATGCGTAGCTATTTCTTTGTCGGCGGTATGCCTGAAGCCGTAGAGCGATTCGCAAGGTCGCGTCAGCATCGGCACGCCTCGGACGTGCATCGTTCGATCATCGGCACGTACCGCGACGACTTCCCAAAATACATCGGCGCGCGCGACCTGGTGCGCATCATCAAGGTGTTCACCTACGCCGCGCGCAGCGTTGGTAAGAAGGTAAAGTATACGAATTTCTCCGCAGATCACCAGGGGGCCACGATTCGAGGCGACATCGACCTGCTCTGTCTCGCCCGCATTTTGACTAAGGTGGTATCTAGTAGCTGCAATGGAGTCCCGCTTGAGGCCGAGTCCGATCAGCGGGTCTATAAACTGCTATTTTTGGATGTAGGCCTGATGAATTCAGTCTTAGGGCTGAAATGGTCGGATATTTCTGCTGTTCCCGATATCCGCCTTAGCAACGAAGGCACCATGGCCGAGCAGTTTGTCGGCCAGCACCTTCTAGATGCCCACTGGCAACAATCCTCGGGCGACCTTTCTTATTGGCTTCGTGAAGGCAAGGGTACCAATGCTGAAGTTGACTTCGTCATCTCCGCCGCCGGACAGGTCGTGCCGATCGAGGTCAAATCAGCAGCCGCCGGCAGCCTTCGCTCGCTGCACCAGATGATGAGCGAGAAGCAGCTGCCGCTGGCGATCAGGTTCGATTTGAATCCACCTGGTGCACAGGAGGTGGCCACAACCATACGCAGTGGCCCAGGTCAAAAAAATGTTCGCTATGATCTGCTGTCATTGCCGCTTTATTTAGTAGAACGCAGCCATGACGCAGCGGAGCAGTATTATGCTGATCGACGAAGCCAGTCCTAACCATGGTAACCGTTGCACCCGCAGCCAAAAGGCCCCAGCGTCGCTAGACGTTTAAAGTCCTTGAAGCACTGTGTGAGCAAGTGGCCCACTTCTTGCTTCTCATGAGGCAGTGGTGGACATGACGACCTAGTCAACCAATCACTGTTGGATTTGACGCAATATGCGCCCACCACGTCGGCAACCTTCGCAGGAGATTCGTTTATGACTAACGCACTCGTTGAAACAGCTGGGGCCCTCACCCAAAAAATCCTCTCGATTGGCGACCACTTGCGCGTACAGGCCCACCTTGGTGGTATGGATGCGGCCGAGTCCTGGGAGACCGTGAGTGAAAACCTACAAAGCGCCTTGCAGCGGCTTACAGTAGCGACCGATAAATTGACTGATTTGAAAGAGTCCGGACGCTACCAGGCAGAGCTGGCGCTCATGCAAGCAAAAGACAGCTGGCAATCGCTAAAATCCCAGTTGGAGAAGTCCGCCAGCGTCGCCGGCGAGGCTACGGATCAACTCGTCGAGCAGACGAAGGAGACGCTGGTCAAAGAGTCGCAGGCGCTGATCGACCGCCTGGAGGACGGAGTCAAGACTCTGTCTCAGCAGATTAAACACTAGGACCGTTAGGCCGGGTGTCGTCAAGCGGTGACACCCAGGCGGCTCAGCGTAGTCTAGAAGCGACACCGTGCTCCTTCCCTTGAGCGTGGTGTCGGCTTTTCTTTGGCTTAAATCGTTAAGGCAATACCACCGCCGTGTGGCCCGGAATCGTCACTCCACCGATGTGCCGTTCGTCACTGCGAAAGTTCGTGCCTAAGCGCTTACCACCCGGAAGGCGCCAAATGCTGGGAACATCATGCTCAGGCGAAAAGAAGCAGTCGCGCACGTTCACCAACTCGTCGGGAATGTGATCGGGAAAGAATCCTTCTGGTGCGGTGGGAGTTCCCTGGAAGCTGAGCGCCAAGCTCTCTGGAGCAAGCCCCCAGGTCAGCCGCTCGGTAGCGAGGTCCGGTAGCGGATCGCTGAAAAACAAGCCGCCGCCAGCCATTCCAACCACCCATGAGCCGACGTGGACATCGCTGCGCTGCAGCGGTGCCCGCATCAGCAGCGGATCAGCGTCGCATAGGGTGGCCAGGCAAAATGGATAGCGCCCAGCGATGCTGCGGGCCTGATTGGCGATAAAACCAAAGCGCAGCCCAGGTAGTCCAAACAATCCTGGCGAAAAGGCGATATCACCTCCCACCCGCCACGCATCCACATAGGGGAACGCCGCAATCGGGGGGGCCCCGACGCCAACCAACACCGTGTCCTCACCAGCCGCCTCGCGGATCAACCCCATCATGAGGTGGAAGGCCTGCATCCCGGTGACCGGCTTGAAGTGGCCGCCTTCGATCGCCGCAGCAAACAAAAAGTCCACCTTTAGCAGCCCAAAGCCCGAGGCGACCAGCATACGGATACGCTCCTGCAAGTACGCAGCGGCCTCTGGATGGGTCACATCGAGGATCTTAAAACGCCCGGTTGGGTGCCAGTAGTCCACACCCTGAACCAACCAATCCGGATGCGCCTTGGCCACCGGACTCGATGGCGCCAGCAAGACCGGAGCGATCCAAATGCCGGCCTCGAGGCCTTGATCCTTGAGGTTGCGGGTTAAGGTGGACAACGGCGAAGGGAATTTGTCGTTGGGCTGCCAGTCGCCCCAGGCTTTTTCCCAGCCGTCGTCGATGACGACATAGGGCGCCCCGGTACGCAGTGGCACATCATCCGCCAGATGTTTGCTCAGCTCCTGGGCATTGGCCATGACCGCAGCCTCGGTCACACCGCCCCACAGACCATACCAGGAGTTCCAGCCAAATAGCGGCGCCACCTTTTTATGGTCGCGTCGACTCAAGAGAGTCTGACTGTAGCGCTCCATCGCCGTTTGCAATTGGTCGCTGAGGGCGACCTGCCAGGTCTCTCCCAGAACGCTTTGACCGGCCGCAAGCTGGACCGACTCACCGGCACCGCCGCTGACCAACTGCGCCGAGAGCACTCCCGCATGGTTGGTTTTTGCGACTTGAATCCAGGATTTAAAGGTCGCCGCAGTGGAGACGCCAGCGAGAAACGAGGTGCGGCCGCCACCGACGTAGGTATACCACCAGGAGGCCTCGCGACCGCGACGATAGACTTCATCCTCGCCTTTGGCCAGAAGCGCGGCGCTCAGATCGGTCGCGCTGGGTGCGTCTTTAAGGGTGATCACTCCGGTCTGCGACCACGATTGAAAGCCATGCGACAACCAGGCCTGAGCGCCCTGCAGGCGCAGCGGACCACGCAGGGCCAGAGCATTGACCACGACCGGTCTGCGCGCGGTAAAGGTCATCTGCACGCCAGCACCGGCGGCATTGAGATCGAGGGTCCCGACATCACCCACCTCACAGCTCAGCGAGGCCGCTAAAACCGCACAGTCGGCCACCTTTGGCGTCCGCCACTGACCATCGATATGGACACTCGGCCGCAGCAGAACCCGGTCGCCACCGCAGCCGTAGACGTGCAGACCGTCGTTGAGCAGCAGGCGAAATCCCGAAGCACAGTCCTGAGGGCCGAGCAGGCCAGACGGGTCGGGAGTGGTGGCCGCACGTCCCGGCGATGCTGCGACAGTGCATAGTAAGATCAACGTGTTAAGGCGCAGCAAGGATCTCATGACAAGCCTCAGAAGAGATGGAGTCGGCAATGGTTAACGTTGCGTTAAGGAATCATGCAACAGCCACCACGACGCAGCAAGCCATCTCTACTACTCAGCCAAACTTGTCAAGGCCAGACCTTGGACGGCCGTCTCAGGGTAGCCGACGCGCCTTACGCCGGCGTTTGAAATAAACCACCTTGTGATTGACAAACCAATCCTCGGAGACTTTGAGGCCGACTATGGCGACGAGAAAAGCAACAACGGCGACCACTAGGATCCAGGGTAAATAGTGCATCATGACTCACTCTCCCAGCGCTGCGCTGAATAAGGGCGGCTTCACTAGGGTGATCATAATCGACACCGCATGGGAGAATGCTAAGTTACCAGCGCAGCAAGGCCGATCCCCAAGTGAAACCAGCGCCAAACGAAGCCATACAGACCAAGTCACCCGGCTTGATGCGGCCGCTGCGCGCACATTCGTCGAGCACCATGGGGATCGACGCTGCCGAGCAGTTGCCATAGCGGTCGATGTTGTTATAGGTCTTGCTCGCCGGCTGCGCGAGGTGCTTAAGCACCGCCTCGTTGATGCGCAGATTGGCCTGATGGAAGACGTAAAAGTCGACGTCGTCGGGCTTCACTTGATTATACGCTAGTGCTTCATGCACCACTTCAGGCATGCGCGTGACGGCGTTTTTGAAGACGAGGCGACCGTCCATCGTCGGAAAATGCTTGGTATCGTTGAGCATCTCTTGAGTGATCGCCGGCCACTTGCGCATGCTTGGGAATTCCATCTTCAGCGCATCGCGATGCGCGCCATCGCTATGCAGATGCAGCGACAACAGCCCACGCTTAGGATCATCATTTGGACCGAGTATGACGACGCCAGCACCATCGCCAAACAACACGGCAACGTCGCGACCCGCGGTCGTCAAATTGATCGCGCGGGAATGGCACTCGGCCCCGACGACCAAGATTCGGTCGTATTGCCCACTGCTGATAAAAGCCTTGGCCACGTTTAGACCATAGAGAAAGCCCGAGCACTGGTTGCGCAGATCAAAGGCGGGGATTTGGCCACAGCCCAGCAGATGTTGCAAAAACACGCCGGATCCAGGGAAGTAGTAGTCTGGACTCAGGGTAGCAAAGATAATGGCGTCGATATCGCTGACCTTGAGGCCGGCTGCGGTCAAGGCGTGCTGCGCTGCCTCCGCCGCCAGATCCGACGGACCGAGGCCATTCTTAGCGAAGCGCCGCTCGCGAATGCCGCTGCGCTGGACGATCCACTCGTCCGAGGTATCCATCATCTTTTCTAGGTCTTTGTTGGTATAGACATCTGGAGGAACATACATCCCAGTGCCTAATATCCTCACGCTACGCAATGCTGGCATATCGATCCCTCGCGGATGATTTGGCTCTTTATCGCCTCAGGATAGGCTAATTTAGCGGCATCTGACTAGGTTTTTCGCCCCATGGGCGGCGCAAAGGCCGCGACCAAAGTGAACACGGCCGATGGCCTCGGCGACCGATGCGCCAAAAGCCCGCAGGTCGTTTGGCTTGATCCAATGCACCCGGTCGCCGGCCAGACCGACGGTCGACTCCAGGGTCAGCGCTGTGACCTGTGGGCCAAAATGATCCCACCACCAGCGTTCCGGCATATTGATCTTGAGAAAGTCCCGTCCGCCCTCGCTGCCAGCCTCCAGCCAGGCTGCCCCCTGGACTGCAGCGAGTTCGTTTATAAACCGCATGTGTTGATCATAGAGGGCCGCTTCGGCGGCGGTGTAGCCATGCGCAGTGGGACCAAAATGCACAAAGGCGAACGCCTGGTTCTTCGGTTCACCGGCCGAGGCATGGAGGTTAAGCGCCATGCTGACCTTGGCCCCGGACTTGAGCAATCCTTCTAGATAGCTGTGGAACAGCAGCACCTCTGGTGGCGTCAACGCGGCGTTCAGAGCCAGCGACGGTGCTGGCAGGCCGTGCCATTTGCCCTCCACATTCACCCCCGTCGGCGACACCCGATTATTGCCAGCGATGACGCCATCGACATTGAGCATTGGCAGAATGGTAAAGACCAGCCGTGAACGCAGTTGCTCGGCGCGCGGCGACGGCCCGAGGAGAAAGCTGATCAAACCTTCGAGTACAAAGGAACTAGCCACCTCGCCGGGATGGGTGCGCGCATGGATGACGACCACGCGGCGACTGCCTTGGTCGCCGGGTGCCGTGATGGTCAGGACCGGCACCTCGTGGCCCTGCGGCGACTTACCGATCACGCTAAGGTGTGCGGCCGGATGCTTGCGAAACTGATCGAGAAAGCGTTGCATGCGACTGTACGGATAAGGCACGTAGCGCGCTAGCCATAGGGTTTTCTCGGTAAAGACCCCAGTAAAGACATGGTCCAAGCTGCCGGGCTTAGTCGCTGCGCCTTTTTTAAACTGATACCAGTTTATATTGTCATAGGAATAAAACGGCAGGTAGTCATTCGGTAAGCCACCCCCGGCGATGGTGAAAGCAACCTCCTGACCGATCGGTACGTCGCTAAGCTTGAGGTAAAACCACTGCCGCCACCAGTCAGGCAAGGCATCGTCGTTGTCACTGCGCAGGTGTAAGACATAGGACTCAGGCTTGGGATGTTCGATCAAGCCGATATTGCCCGACTCAAAGGACGCTTGATTGTGCGAGGTGAGACCCCCATGACTGGCCAGCACCCATAGGTCTCGAGTGGCCGTGGCCAAGGGCGATGACCGCGCCGTCCGATGCGCCTCAACGAAGGTCAACCCAAGCCAGACCGCGGCGGCCGCGGCGAGCGCCAGGCCTGCTGCAGAGGTTGCCAGCCATAGGATGCGCTGCATAGGCTTCAGGCTCCAGCGGGTTCTCGCTACCAAAGGTCCTCGGGAGTGTCGTCGTCGCTGCTGCCAGCGGCCTCCGCTGGAATCGTCCGGGCAGCGGACGCGCCGCCACCGCCATTCTCACCGATGTCTTGATAGATGGCTGCGGCACGGTCGCCGGCGGTTTGCGTCGGCTCGACCGGCACCGGGGCACTGGCGGTTTGCGTCGGCTCGACCGGCGCCGTGGCACTGGCGGCGGTGGCGGCAACGCTTGCCGGTTGTCCGGTGAGAGTAGGCTGCGGCGTCAGGACGGCGGGTGCCGGGCCGTTGCTCGCCCCCTGAGAACCTTGAGAGCCCTGATTTCCGGCGTTCGGAGGCGTCGCCGCCGGGCCGTTACTCGCTCCCTGAGAGTCTTGATTTCCTGGGTTCGGAGCAGAAGGCACCGGACTAGGCGCAACCCCAGGCGCGACCTGCGAACCCGCGGCTGGTCCCTCGGTGCGATTGCCGTCTTGATCGTAATATCGCACGTCATCCATGTTGACGCCGTCTTTCGCCCCGTCACCCTTGCCCCCCAGACGCGTCGCCGTTGGCGCTGTCAGCGCCGCTTGGTCTTGAGGCTTATACGGACTAAACAAGCGCAACGGTGCATGCCCACCATCAAGCGGCATCTGCATGGTCGCCTCGACGACGCTTGCACGGAACTCGTCGCGCACCGCGTTGGCCGACTCACCTTCACGCGAACTATCGGCAGTACCCACGGCCTCTACATCACCATCGCGAGCGCCGATCATGGCACCCCGCGCCATATCAACCATCACCGGAGTCGCCCGCGGATCCTTCTTCAGCGGCCATTCCTCGCGCGTGATGAGGCTGAGATCCAAGGTGTCGAGCATGTCGCTAAAGGTTTTCTTTTCGATGATCGATTTGGCCAAGCCAATCCAGGCCGGTAAGGCACCGAGGGCACCCGTGGCGTTAAACGCCCCGTTGTGCATCTGCTGCTTGCGATCGTACCCAGCGTAGGCGGTGAGCACATAGCTGTTGGACGGATCGAGCGGCTGACCTTTTTCGACCGGATAGGGGACGAAACCAGCGAAGTTGGCGCTGTTGTAATCATTGGTAGTCCCAGTCTTACCAAAGACCGGGATGCGGATGCGCTTCTCGCCCGGAGCAAGCTTGCCGTCTTTGCTTTCCGCCGATGGTTTACTCGGATCGCCACCGATCGTCAGATAAAGCTCCGCACGCGCGCGGCGGCCAGTACCGTGGGTGACCACGCGGCGCAGGATCTCGCGCATCTGCAGGCCAAACTCCGGTTGCACCAATTGATATTCGAGGCGCTTGGGCTCAAACAAGGTGTTGCCATAGCGATCCTCGATGCGGCGAATCAGATTGGTCTGGTTGGGCGGACCCTCTTTATAGAAGCGATAAGTCTTACCGTCGACGAAGGTCTGATAGATCTTCGCCACCTCCGCCAAGGTCACAACGTTAGTCCCAAGTGGGAAGGATTCGACCGGTTCAATCGCGCTGGTGACACCCATCGCCTTGGCCAAACTCACCAGGTAGTTGAGCCCGACGGCGATGCGGTAGTCATGGTGATTGTAGTAGCGGTAGAGGTCGAAGTCATCCTGGCGAGCAGTGACTTCGTCGTAATGCTTCGTCACATACTGCTCGAGCAGCTGCTGGTTACCGTGCGGCAACCAGCCATCGATCAAGACATCATTGAGGGTGATGTCGGCCGAGCCAAACAGCGTGCTGCCGCCCCAAATCGCTTGGACATCGAGGGGGCCGACCTGGCGACCTGGCGGCTGCAGCAGGCGCTCCACCTCGGAGCGCTCCTTGTAGTCTTTGCTCGGCCGCTCCCCAGGCAGCGTCGCGATATAACCAAGGGCCGGTTTACTCAGGCCGGCGAGCACGCGAAAGTGATCGAGCACCGCCAGCACCGCGGGGTCGGTGGAGGCGACTTCAGCACCTTTGGCCTGCACCGCCTGTTCGATCACCTTCCAGTCGCTGATGAGCTGCTGGTCCATCACTTGATGGCGCTGAAAGTTGTTCTCCGCCAGGTGCAGCTTGATGCCCTTTTGCCGCAGATCATCGGCACCGGTCATCAGCCGCTGCATCTCGGCGGCGTAGCCACGGCCCCACCACATCTTCTTCAGCTTTTGCTGATATTCAAAGGTCGAGGAGTACTGCACATCGAGCATGAGATCGCTGACGGCGCTGTTTAATTGGTACTCGCGCACGCCCTCGTTATCCAAGGTCACGCCCATGGCGCGCGCGACGCGAAAGTGAAAGTCGCGAGGCGCCTCACCGGGATGCGGCAGCAGGTCCATGACGCCGAGAAGTTGCTTAAACTGCTCAAAGTTTAGCTTGTCGACCAGCTTTGAGGTCAGAGAGACCGAGGCGACGTTCTCAGACTGAATCCCCGCCCACAGCATCGACGTCTCTTTGTAAGGGCTGTCATGATCGGGACGCGGGTAATAGAACTGCCCCTGATAGGGAAAGATCTGCCGCTCATTATCCAAGCGATCGAGGATCGACCAGCCCAGCTGCAGGGCAGCAAAGTAGACCACCGGCTTAAACACCGAACCCGGCTGGCGCTTGGCCTGCATCGAGCGGTTAAAGCCGTGGGTGTCAAAGCCGGACACGACGGCACGGATCTCACCCTTATCCATGGCGATCAGACCACCGTTGACCCGCGGCCGCTTCATTAGCTCACAAAAGCCGTCGTGCTTATCGACGTCGTACTCCTTGGCCTCCATGTACAAGACGTCGCCCGGCTTGATCTTTTTGACCATATCGGTCAACACCTTTTGCCAGCCTTGGCCAAAGGGCAGGTCGACCTGCTTGGCGTAGCGCATCAGCGAATCAAAGGGGATCGTACACGTTGGCAGGCCAAAGCTGATCTTCAGCTCGGGCTCCTTGGCAGTGCCGGCGATGGCGGCGACTTGACCAAAGTAAAAATCATTGACGGTGAGCCCGCGCAGCTGATGAAAAAACTGCGGACTTTCTTGTTTAAAGCCCTTGAGGATAGTCTCCAGACGCGACAGGTTGCGGCGGACCGCAAGTTGGCCGGCCTTCTGCATCTCGCCGTCGATGGTACTAAATACCTTGAGTCCAGCCGCGCTCAGTTCACGCTCGTCCTCGATCCCCAGAGCTTCAAGAATCTCCTTGCGCTTGACCTGCTCGGTAATGAGGTCAACCAACGCCACCTCATCGGTGCGAAAGCTGCCGCGGCTGAATTTGACCGGTTCGGCCCAGGCCTTCTTGAAGTCGTCGGCACTCACCCAGCCTTGCTCATACATGCGACGCAGCACGTAGTTCTTGCGGCTGTAGGCCTTTTTGATGGCGCGCTCGCGGCGCTCTTTGGTGAACTTAATAAACGGATCGTATTGACTTGGCCCCTTCACCGACCCGGCGATAAAAGCCGACTCGACGAGATCGAGGTCTTTGACGTCTTTATTGAAATAATATTTAGCCGCGATACCGATGCCGCGGCCGTTGCCCGAGACGTGAAACTGGTTGAGATAGAATTCGAGGATCTGCTTTTTGCTGTACAGCCGCTCTAACTGCAGTGAGGCGATCGCCTCCTTGACCTTGCGCGACAGCGTCACGTCCCACCAGCCGAGGATGTTGCGCGCCGTCTGCTGCGTCAAGGTCGAGGCGCCGCGGACGCGTCCGCCTTTGAGCACCCCGGCGCTGGCCGAGACGATGGCGACTGGATCGATGCCGTGGTGGTTGTAGAAGTTCTTGTCTTCGGCGGCGATCAGGGCATTGATCATCGTCGCCGGCACCTCGTCGATCGGCACATAGCGACGGTGCGCGTCGCTGAAGATCGAGCCGATCGGCGTCTTCTCGTCGAGCATGTAGATGTTGGTCTCTTCGTTGATGCGCGCCAGGATCGTCGCCTTCTTCAGGTTCGAATCATCGCCGAAGTAGACCAGGCCGTAGACCACGGCGAGTACGCCCAAGGCTCCGGCGAGTAGGCTAACGACCAGAGCCGTCAGGCTCCACAGGGAAAATTTAGCAAAAGACCGAAAGGAGGCAGACATCGACACTCCAGTTGTAAAAGCACCCTATCCTATCATGGGCCGGGACGTGATAACATGGTGTGATGCGAACCATCCTGTGTATTCTTGCCCTGCTCGCCGCTGCGCCCAGTGGCAGGGCCGCCGTCTATACTTCGTTTGCGGACGTTGCCGATCGCGCCATTCCCGGCGTCGTCAATATTCGCACGACGATCTACAACGGCAATAAGGACCCGTCGGTCGATCTGTATCAGTTCTTTCTGCGTGGGACCTTGCCGCGGACGGCCGCCACCCATTCGGTCGGTTCGGGCCTGGTCATCGACGCCAAGGGCCATGTTCTTACCAATAATCACGTCGTCGACGGCGCCAGCGTCATCGAGGTGCTGTTCGCCAAGAGCAAACGCAAGGTTCGCGCCCAAGTCATCGGCGTCGATGTGAAGACCGACCTGGCTTTGTTGCAAATTCAGCTACCGCCAGGCGTCGTTCCTCTCGACCTGGGCGATAGCGACGCACTACGGGTGGGCGACCTCGTCCTCGCCATCGGCAACCCCTTCGGCTACGCTCACACCGTCACCAGCGGCATCATCTCGGCCAAGGGCCGGGTCATCGGCGCTGGCCCCTATGACGACTTCCTCCAGACCGATGCCGCGATCCACCCAGGCAACTCCGGCGGCCCTCTCATCGACATCCGCGGCCGGGTGATCGGGATCAACACGGCGATCTCGGCGGAGGGCCCAAACATCGGCTTTGCCATCCCCATCAACCTTGCCCGCACCATCGTCAAAGACTTGATCCGCTACGGCAAGGTCAAGCGCCCGTATATCGGCTTGGTCGGCAAGAACATCCTATCCAGCGACGAAGTCGAAACCGGCGACCAACGCGGCTCCGTCTACGGCGTCATCATCACCAACCTGATCGTCGACGGCCCAGGCCACAAGGCCGGCCTCAGGATCGGCGACCTGATCATGGGCTTTGACCAAGAAAAGGTCGACGACCTCAACCATCTACAGCGCTTGATGGGGGGCAAAGAACCCACCGACCGCGTCCGTCTGAAGATCTTTCGCCGCGGCAAAGGCTTCATGAACATCGGCCTCGGCCTTGAAGAGTTTCCCAAAGTCAACGATCTGCCGATTGCCAAGGACCTCTTTTGAATCCATAATCCCGCGGTCAACAGCCACTCACGCGGGGTCCCCATGCAAGATTCGCAGCTCGTCAATGCTTTTAAAGGTCTGGTCATCGATGGCATCCACAAGGCCAATAGCGGCCATCCCGGTGGGCCGATGTCGAGCATGGACCTGGCCTACCTCCTTTATACGGAGCACCTGCAGTTTGACCCCGATGATGCGCAGTGGCTCGGACGCGACCGCTTCATCCTGAGCGCCGGCCATATGTCGATGCTGCAATATGCCATGCTGCACGGCATCGGCTGGCTGAGCACCGAGGACCTCAAACAGTTCCGCCAGCTGCATTCCAAAACCCCTGGCCACCCCGAAAACCACGTCACGCCGGGCGTCGAATGCACCACCGGTCCACTCGGCCAAGGCTGCGCCATGTCGCTAGGCTTTGCCACAGCGTCGAAGCATCTAGCGGCCGTGCTCGATCCCGAGCTGTTTCGCTACCGCACCTGGGTCATCTGCAGCGACGGCGACCTCCAAGAGGGCGTCGCCCTCGGCTCCGCCTCGCTCGCCGGCCACCTCAAGTTAAATAACCTGATCTGGATCTACGATAAAAACAACGTCCAGCTCTCCGGGCCGACCAACCTCGCCTCCTCCGACCACGACGAAGCGACCTTCACCGGCTTTGGCTGGAACGTCATCACCATCGACGGCCACGACCACGCCCAGATCCGCGCCGCCTACAAAAAGGCCGAGGCCAGCACCGACAAGCCCACCATCATCATCGCCCACACCATCATCGGTAAGGGCACTGCGACCATGGAAAACAGCTATAAAACCCATGGTTCACCCCTGCCTAAAGATGAACGCAGCAACACCAAACGCAACCTTGGCATCCCAGAAGGTCAAGAGTTTTGGCTGCCCGCTGGCGGCATGGACCACTTTCAACGCAACTTTGCCGGGCTGCGGCAGAAAGCCGCGGCGTGGCGCGGCCGGCATAAACAAAAACTCAGCGACAGCGGTTTTAAGCAGCGCTGGAACCAGCACTACGGCGAGCACGACGTCGCCAAGCTCAGCGCGGTACCATGGAAGTTGGACCAAGAGATCGCCACCCGCAACGCGTTTGGCGATATCCTGAAGCAGTGGGCCACCGAACTCCCAGCCCTCTTTGGTGGCTCCGCCGATCTGGAGCCGTCCAACATGACCGGCGCCTTCGCCAAGATCGTCGGCACCTTTGACGCCGAACATCCGCAGGGTCGCAACCTCAACTTTGGCGTTCGGGAATTCCCGATGTCCGCCATGTGCAATGGCATCGCTTTACACGGCGGGCTGGTGCCTTTTGATGCCACGTTTTTGAGCTTCGCCGACTACTCGCGCCCTGCACTGCGCCTCGGCGCGATCCAAAAGACGCGAGTGATTCACGAATTTAGCCACGACTCCTTCTACCTCGGCGAAGACGGCCCAACGCATCAGCCCGTCGAGCAGGTCATGTCGCTGCGCGCGATTCCGGATCTCTACCTGCTGCGTCCCGCCGACCCACTGGAGACCGAGGCCTTGATGCGCAAGGCCATCGCCCTACCCCTGCCGAGCGCCATCGCTCTGACCCGGCAAAAGGTGCCGTATTTGAAATTACCGCGCGAAGAGGTCCTGACGAAGGCCGTCAAAGGCGCCTACATCGTCCACGATACGGCCGCACCAGATCTCTTGTTGCTGGCCACCGGCAGCGAGGTTGGGCTGGCGCTAGAGGTCGCCGCAAAGCTCACCAAGTTCCGCACGCGTGTCGTCTCGATGCCCTGTTGGGAGCTGTTTTCCGAACAGACCGCAGCGTACCACGAGGAAATCCTACCGAAGCATCTACGCCAACGCGTCTCCATCGAGGCCGGCACGACCTTCGGCTGGGAGCGTTATATTGGCCTCGACGGCCTCGCCATCGGCATCGACCACTACGGTGCCAGCGCGCCGGCCGAGGTCTTGGCCGAGGAGTATGGCTTCACCGCCGCGAAGATCTGTGAGAGGATCCAAGCGCACTTTGCTAAGTAAGCTGAGATGAGCCGGAATAAGCTGCAATGAGCTGCAACGAGCTGAAGAGGAGCCGAGGATGAGCTTGAAGATTAGACGTGCCGCGGTGCTAGGATCGGGCGTCATGGGAGCCCAGATCGCCGCGCATCTGGGAGCTGCCGGGGTTCGCACCTATCTGCTGGACCTTGCCTCGGCAGAAGCGCCGACGGACAAGGCTCTGGCCAAGGTCGTGGGCAAAAACTTTCGCAACGCCCGCGCCGTCGTCGCGATCGAAAACTTGAAGTCCTTGAAGCCGTCGCCGCTGTACTCGGCGCAGGCCTTGAGCAATATCATCCCCGGCAACTTTGACGACGACCTGTCGGTGCTGGCTGAGTGCGATTGGATCATCGAGGCGGTCATCGAGCGCCTCGATATCAAGCGCAGCATCCATAAGCGGATCGCCGAGTATGCGAGGCCTCACGTTCCGGTGACGACCAACACCTCTGGGATCAGCCTGAGCGAAATCGCCCAAGAGCTGCCCGAAGAGTACCAGCAGCGCTTCTTTGGCACCCACTTCTTCAATCCCCCGCGCTATATGCGCCTGCTCGAAGTCATTCCGCATCCAAACACCTCGCCCAAGCTGCAAAGCGATCTAGAAACCTGGATGAGCGAACGCCTCGGCAAGGGCATCGTGCACGCCAGCGACAGCGTTAACTTTATCGCCAACCGCATCGGCGTGTTTGCCTCGCAAGCCGTGATGCAACACATGGCCACGGCCGGGCTCAATATCGAGACCGTCGATAACTTGACCGGACCACTCATCGGCCACGCCAAATCAGCGACGATGCGCACCACCGACGTCGTTGGTCTCGACACCTTTGCAGCCGTAGCGCGCAATACCTACGACAAGGCACCAAACGATCCCTTTCGCGACTGGTTCAAGATGCCGACTTGGGTCGACGAGCTGATCGCCAAGGGTGCACTGGGTCAAAAGTCCAACAGCACCGGCTTCTACAAAAAAGACAAAGACGCCAAAGGCAACACCGTCATCCTCGCCTACCGGCCCGAGACCAAGTCCTATGTGCCGCAAGAGGTCAAGGAATTCCCCTGGGAGGCGGAGGCAAACAAAGAGCGCGACACCGTCAAACGCATCAAGTTTATCTTGAGCCAGAAGGACGCCGGGGCGCAGTTCGTCTGGGCCTCAATCCGCGATGTGTTTAGCTACGCGGCGCTGCTGCTTGAGGACATCGCCGGTGGCTTGCCACAGCCCGTTGACGATGCGATCCGTTGGGGCTTCAACTGGGAGATCGGCCCATTTGAACTCTGGCAAGCATTGGGCTACGACGAGGTGTTGCAGCGCATGCAAGCGGACAAGGCCAAGTTGCCTGGCTGGGCTAAACCCGGCGTGAAGTTCTACGAACCGACGCCAAACAGCAAAGAATGGAGCGCCAGCGGCGGCGCGACCAAGCAGATTCAGGCGACTGGAACGCAGACCAAACTGGTTGCGATTCCAAAACCCGATTATGTTTACACGCTGCCATCCTTCGAAAACAAGGACGACAAGCGCGTCGTCTTGTCCAACCGCAGTGCCAGCCTGGTCGATATCGGCGACGGCGTGGCCTGCTTGGTGTTCCACTCGAAGATGAACAGCATCGACGAGCACATCATCGAGATGCTGCAAAAAGCCACGCTGAAAGTCGGTCAGAGCTTTGACGCGCTGGTCATCGGCAACGACGCACCGAACTTCTCGGCCGGCGCCAACATCAAGATGATCTTAAGCGCTATCCAAACGCAAAAGTGGAGCGACATCGATTCCTTTTTGCGCGGCTTCCAAGGTGCCTTGCAGCTGCTGAAATTCGCCGCCTTTCCGACCGTCTCCTGTCCCGCTGGACTGGCACTGGGCGGCGGCTGCGAAGTCACCCTGCACACCACGCTGCGTGTCGCTGCAGGCGAAACCTACGCTGGCTTGGTCGAAATGGGCGTCGGCCTCATCCCCGCTGGTGGCGGTACGAAAGAGCTTGCCCTGCGCGCCTACGAGGCCGCTAACCAAGGCGACAAGGCCGATCCGGTGCCCTTCCTCCAGCGTGCCTTTCAGCTGATCGGTATGGCTCGGGTGTCCAGCTCGGCGCATGAAGCCATCGAGATGGGCCTTTACCCGCAGACCACTCAGATTTCTTTGTCTCGCGAGCATATCGTCCACCGGGCGAAACGTGCTGCATTGACCTTAGTCGCCGATGGTTATGTGCCGAAGACCCCTGCCCTAGCGATTAAAGTCGCGGGCGATCCCGGCATCCAGACCTTCAAAATGGCCTTGTATAATATGGTCCAAGGTCGCGCCATCTCGGCCTACGATGCGGTCATCGCCGAGAAGGTCGTGACCGTCCTCTGCGGCGGCGAGGTGGACTCCGGCACCGCGGTGAGCGAGCAGTACTTCCTCGATCTCGAGCGCCGCGTGTTTATCGAGCTATGCCAACAAAAACCGACTGCCGACCGGATCGAGCATATGCTGACGACCGGCAAGCCACTGCGCAATTAATCAACCGACCGGAGGAGTTCCTATGCCAGCCGCATATATCGTATCCCCGCTGCGTACCCCCGTCGGCAAAGCCTTCAAGGGTGGGTTGCGCACGAAGAGACCAGATGACTTTTGCGCCGATGTGATCCGGGCTGTGGTCAAACAAAGTGGTGTTGATCCGGCCTTGATCGAAGACGTGATTTTAGGTTGCGCCATGCCCGAGGGTGACCAGGGCATGAACGTCGCACGCTTTGCCCTGCTCCTCGCTGGGCTGCCTGAGCGCGTCCCAGGTGTCACGGTCAACCGCTTCTGCTCGTCGGGCCTGCAGACCATCGGCATGGCCGCAGCTGCGGTCAAAGCCGGCGACATGGACTGCGTGTTGGCCGGTGGCACGGAGTCGATGACGATGGTGCCGATGATGGGGTTTAAACCCGTCGGCAGCCGCACCATCAATGACATCCATCCCGACTTCTACCTCGGCATGGGCATGACGGCCGAAAATGTTGCCAAAGAGTACAAGATCAGCCGCGAAGATCAGGATCGTTTTTCCTACGAGTCCAACATCAAAGCCGCGGCCGCGATCGAACAGGGCCTATTCAAGGCCGAGACCGTCGCCATCGACACCAGCTTTCGCAGCCCTGGCGCGAACGGCGCGGTGAAGATCGACCAAGCGACCTTTAGCGTCGACGATGGCCCACGCGCCGACACCACGGTGGAAGTCCTCGGCAAGCTGCGCCCCGCTTTTCTTGCGGGTGGCTCGGTCACCGCGGGTAACAGCTCGCAGATGTCCGACGGTGCGGCGATGGCCTTGGTTTGCTCCGAAGCCTTCGTCAAAAAGCACAACCTACAGCCGATGGCCCGCCTGCTGAGCTTTGCGGTGGCTGGCGTGCCGCCGCGGATCATGGGCATCGGCCCCGTCGAGGCGATTCCTCTGGCCCTGAAGAAGGCTGGCCTCAAGCTCGGCCAGATCGACCGCGTCGAGCTGAACGAAGCCTTTGCCTCACAGGCCCTGGCCGTCTTGCGTACGCTGCAGATCGATCCATCCAAGGTCAACAAAACCGGCGGCGCGATCGCGCTCGGTCACCCGCTCGGGGCGACCGGCGCCAAGCTGACCGCCACGCTGCTGCACGGCATGCGCCGCGACAAAGAGAAGTACGGCGTCGTGTCCATGTGCATCGGGACCGGCATGGGTGCGGCTGGGGTGTTCGAGCTACTCTAAACGGATCGGACAGAGTCGGGATGGTGTGCCTCTTATGCCCTCGGTGGTGATTCACTTCAAGGATCAGATACAACGCTTAACGGTACGCAGAGGGCTTGGCTTTCAGGCCCTCTGCGCCGAGCATGAGACGCCGATCGAGTTTGATTGCCGCGAGGCGGATTGTGGCATCTGCATCATGCATGTCGTCAAGGGCATGGAGCACTTGAGTCCGGCGGTGGGCGAGGAGAAGGATTTTCTCAAAGCGATGCACGCCGACGCGGATGAGCGTTTGGCGTGCCAGTGTCGGATTATGGGTGATGTCGAGGTGGTCGTCGACGAGCCCTAGGCAGACGCCTACGGCTGCGCCGCGTGCAGCGGATCTAGCTTGGTATAGGTACGACTAAACTCCACCTCACCATCTTGATCCAAGACTTCTAGAGTCGCCGTGCGACCGGCGATCGTGAAATGCGAGAAGCCGTAGGTGCTTTCCGCAAACACCGTGCCCTCACCACGCCCCACTGGGAGGATCCGCGCGCCGCCCGAACCAGTGATGATAAAGTTAAGGCCATCTCTTTCGATCACTTGCTTATCGTGGTCATGCCCCGTCAGGTAAAAGTCAACCCCTGCGGCCTTGAGCAGTGGCAGAAGACGTTCCTTTAGACCATCGTTATCCCCGTGGCTGCCAGAGGAATAGATCGGGTGATGCGCATAAACAATCTTCCACGGTTTGGCGCTAGCCTGTAGGCTCGCCTGCAGCCAGTGTTCTTGATCTTCATCGAAGTCATCCGAGTCGATGCCAAAGAACTGAACATCACCATTGGTGAACGTGTAGTAGCGTCCCGGCATCTTCCAGTGTGAGGACGTCCTCGCGTAGTCCAACTGCGCCTGCGTGTCGCCGTGGTGGTCGTGGTTGCCTAAGACGGGATAGAAATCGACGCCCAGATCGCGATACGGCTTTTCGAACTTGGTCTTCCATTGATGATCCTTCGTGCTGGAAACACCGTCATTGTAAAAGTTGTCGCCAAGCATCAAGACAAAGCCACAGGCGCCGTCATGGTGCCGGCAGTAGTGATCAAGCCCAGCCGCAACATCATACTGATGTTCATCACCGCTTCCGGCGTCGCCAAAGAAGACAAAGCGACTTGCAGCGCCAGGGCGGTCGAGTGCCTCGCTGCTAGCAATGAGCGCAGCTCGCGACCATACCATGGTAGGAGCAGCGACGACCGGGCGCCAAAATTCCAACGTCGGTAGCTCGGCACTGGCCCGAAGGCGCAGCGGCTTTGCACCGGTGGTGATATCTGGTCGGTAATCGGCCAAAAGCTCGCCGTCACGGCTGAGACTCAGATCCAAAAGTGCGGGAGCCAGACGGTCGCCCTCGCCATCGAGGCTTAAGAAAGCACGGCGAATGCACTGAGTCAGATCGCCCGCGTTTGCCAGCATCTCCGCCGTGCGGCAATGGCTCCAGTCTAAATGCAGGGTGCCAGATCGACTCCATGCGTCGAGGTCGACCTGACTGGCCGGGGCCGTTAATTTAAAGACCTCGCGACCATGGTCTTTGACAGTGACGTTTAGGACCTGCTCGCCGATGCTATTTTGCGTCCAAGTCTCAAAGTGGGTCATCCCCGCCGCCCAGGCCGGGCCTGCCACTAACGCCCAAACCAAGCACAGTCCGTTGGTCCATGTCATCAGATCGCTCCTTAAATCGATACGGTTTGCGAGTGATATCGGCCTCACCATAGGGGCATGAGCGACGCACCGCAAGCCGCGGCCCTACCTCCAAACATAGTTTAACCATGGATTAACAGGATATTTTTGATAAATCCGCAAGCACCAGGAGCTCCCGCGTCATCCTGCCCAACTCAGCCCAGGCCTAAAGTCCTGGTGCCATAAGCCGATCGCACTCAGCAGACGACTGCCGGAGGGTGGATGCAGGAATTTGACTATCTTATCATCGGCTCGGGCTTTGGCGGCAGCGTCGCTGCCCTGCGCCTTGCAGAAAAGGGCTACCGCGTCGCGGTCATCGAAGCCGGCAGCGCCTTTCGCGACCAAGACTTTGCCAAAACCAACTGGAACCTACGCCGCTTTATCTTTGCACCATGGCTCGGTCTACGCGGAATCATGCGCATCAACTTCTTTCGCGGCGTATCCATCCTCTCCGGCGCTGGGGTCGGAGGCGGCAGCCTCGTCTATGCCAACACCCTTATAAAGCCTCGGCTTGGTGCATTGCGCGGCCCCTCATGGCCACGCCTAAGCGCCGTATCGGACTGGGCCGAAGCGCTCGCGGCGCACTACGAGACCGCTCGCCGCATGCTCGGCGTGACCCCGGCGCCCGTGCACTTTCCCGCCGATCAACTGCTCAAGGAGACAGCCACGGCACTGGGCTACGGCGACACCTTTAGCCCCGTCGATGTCGGCGTCTATTTTGGCAAACCCGGTCAAACCGCCGCAGATCCTTACTTTGGTGGCGAAGGACCGGAGCGCTCCGGCTGCACCATGTGCGGTGGGTGCATGGTCGGGTGTCGCAACAACGCCAAGAACACCCTCGTCAAAAACTACCTCTATTTTGCAGCAAAAAAAGGCGCGACGATCCAAGCCGATAGCGAAGTGATCGACGTGCGACCATTGCCGGACGGTCGTTACCAAGTCGTCATCAAACGGCCAGGGGGCTTTTGGTCGTCTCGTCGCCACATCGCTGCGAAGCAGGTGATCTTCGCTGCTGGGGTGCTCGGGACGGTGAAGCTTCTGCTGCATTGCCGCGACGTCGCCAAAACCCTGCCGAAGCTATCGCCAACCCTCGGCCACGGTGTTCGCACCAACAGCGAGTCAATCCTTGGTGTTCGCGTGCCGTCGCCGCGAGCGCCGATGTCGGGCGGCATTGCCATCGCTGCTGGAGTGCATCCGGATGACCACACCAGTATCGAGGCCGTGAGATATCCTGCGGGTTCGGATGCGATGGGTCTATTGGTGATGCCGCTTGCAGGTGGTCGAACCCCGCTAGAGCGACTGCTCCGTGTGGCTTTCTACGCCCTGACCCATCCCCTCGTGGTCTGTCGAGCCTGGTTCCCGCGCGGCTTTGCCGTCGAATCCGTGATCATCCTAGTGATGCAGTCACTGGATAGCACGATGCGCTTTCGGCTAAAACGAAGCCTACCCTGGCCCTTTCGCAAAGGCCTGAGCGGTGATTTTGTCGGCGCCGCACGGCCTCCCGTGCTGTTACCGCAAGGCGTCGCCTTCGTCGAAAAGCTCGCAGCGACGACTGGCGGAATCGCCGCCTCATCGTCCAGCGAAGTCGTGGGCGTCCCTTTGACCGCGCATATCTTGGGCGGTTGTCCGATGGGCGAAACCGCGGCGGACGGAGTCATCGACCATGCTCACCGCATCCATCATTATCCCGGACTTTTCGTCCTCGGTGGCGCGTCGGTACCGGCAAACCTCGGCGTCAATCCGAGCCTGACGATCACAGCGATGGCCGAACGCGCCATGACCTTTATTCCGCCGGCCAAAAGCAGCGGCGCCTAACCGGCTTTGACCTGCGCCAGCGCAACAGCGCCGGCGCAACAGCTCGCTACAGCCACACAGCTCGTGGGTTGGGTTCAGTATTTTTATCTATAAATTCAGATCCTTGCGGATCTTACCTAAAGTTTTTGCCGGAAATTCCGATACAACCGAACCAGTCGCGCACAGTCAAAGTATTGAGATGCAAAAATGCCAACCTTTACATATGCCATGATCGTCCTTGTCGTACTGGGATCATCTGCCTGCAACGGCGATCGCTCGTCCAATTTTTCAGCCGCTAGTGCTTATGATGTGAACTCTGATCCGATCGTAAATGTCATGGCAGAGTCCGAAAAAACTCCGCAAGGAACGCAACAACTACGGCAAAAACTTACGATCGCTGCGTCCAAACCCGCGTCCTACCTGGTTGACAAAATCAGGCAGCTGCCATTCGGACCGGCAATTTTTTCCGATCAATTCATCTCTAAATACAAAAATACTTTGGCGACCGTCTCAATTGCTGGCCTTTACAACGTAAACCCAAATCATATTATATTTACAAAAAACGGAAGATCTGACTTTATTAGGCTAGCTGTTCGATTCGATACCAAGGAGCTCCCGCAGCCAGACACGCATTTGCAGCTACTAGATTTCCAAGCTCCCGGCATTTCATCCGACTGTAACAAGATCCAAAAGGATTGGGAAGATTCGTCCGGCATCTCGAAGCAAGTGGAGATTCTCGATGGTACATGCAACTTTAGCTGTGCATACGCATCGACATTCGCGGGTCAGCTAGGTGGCATCAATACTCAGATGGGCGGCCCGACCTCAGGAGGAGCTTTGAAAGTAGCTGGCGTCCAAGCAAAATTCTTGGTTATGATGAATGCCAATCATTGCGGTGTGTCTGACAGTAACTGCTTTTCAACTTCCTCTGGTCAATTGGGTGGTGTCACAGGCGATGACTGTAGCGGTAACGTCACAACGCACAAAAACAAGAGAATATGTGCTCGCTTAGGCAGCCAAGGGTCCATCTAT
>JAPLFX010000134.1 GCA_026390445.1 Pseudomonadota bacterium | reverse complement strand
CGGACGTTCACCTGAGTATCTGTTTTTATCTCGTCAATGGCTGTGGACGTGGGTGCCACCGGTCGTCCTTGTGGTGTTTATGCTGTACCAAGGTTTAACCAGGGTTTTGCGCGGTGCCTTGGTGGTCGTTGTGATCCTGCTGCCTGTACTGGGACTCATGCCCTTTTTGCATCAGAATTTTTCGACGCCGGCTGATCACTATGCCTACCTTAGTTTTGTTGGATGCGGGGTGATGCTCATCCCAAGGGACGGTAAGTCGCAAGTCATGAACTTAAGGCTACAGGTGTATCCATGGCTCAGGCGTGGCGCACCTTTTCTACTACTTACGGTGCTATTGGTACTGTCGGTGCTTACGGTCCGGGAGCAAACCTATTGGGCGAGCAATGAGGCGTTCTATCGCCACATGGTGGCCATCAATCCGCGTAGCTTTAACGGTCAGGTCAACCTCGCAGCGGCCCTAATCGCAGCCGATCCCACGTCGCGTGAAGCGGAGCATAGCCTGCGGGAAGCTTTGGTGTTGGAAGCGGGACACACCTTGCCGCTTTTCTATTTGAGTCGACTCTATCTACTCGAGTCACAACCGAAAAAAGTCCTCGAGCTGGTGCAGCCATGGGAGGCCCTTGGGCCTAAGCACAGCACGCGCTTTCCACCGAGTGCAAGCGACAACCAGCTGTTCTGGTCGTATATCGAAGTGAACGGTGCGGTCGCCGCCAAGCGTTTAGGTGACCTAAGTCGCTGCGACGCGAAGCTGCAACGGGCACTCGCCTACGCACCGCAAAACGCGGTGGTGCACTATCAGATTGGGCTGCGCTGGCGTGAGGTGGGGCAGAGCGACAAGGCGCTGCAAGAGATGACGACAGCGGCGGCGCTGGATCCGCAGACCAATGCTTACCAGCAAGCGGTCACAGAGCTGCATGGGTCATAGGAGCTTCTTCCAAAACTAGGATCACGTCCGGTGCGGTACCGATTTGCGGTCCAAAGACGACGCTCGCACCGTTCATGCCAAGGAGCGACTGATCACCTCCTATGCTCCGCCTAGTAGAATTCAATAAAAACATGGAGTTAACAGAATATCCTTAAGCTTTATCCTTGATTATCCGATAGTAAGGAAGTAAGATTGGAAGAGCGGAGGGGATTTTTATGACCGTCGTATCACTCAGCAGCAAAGGTCAACTCACCCTGCCCGAGGCGGTCAGGAAGAGGCTTGGCCTGGCCAAAGGCGACATGCTCGCCATTGAGGAAAAGGACGGGCGGATCATCTTAAGTCCCGTCAGTGTGGTGCCCGTCAGGATGTACACCGACGCCGAGATCGCTCTTTGGGACGAGGCAAACACCCTTAGCGGTGATGAAGCGGTAACCTTTGACGCGGATGTCGATCGACTCAAAGCCAAACTCGCGAAGCCCTCATGACGGAGGCTAGTAGGCGGCTGCGCGTCTTTCTTGACGCCAACGTCCTTTTTGCTGCTCTGTGGAACGGCGCGGGTTTGCCTCGGCGCCTGATAGGTAGAACCGATGTCTTCGAGATTCTGACCTGCGACATGGCAGTGGAAGAAGCCCGCCGCAACTTAGCGGCAAAAAAGCCGGAGGCAGTCGCGGAGCTAGCGATGGTCTGCGCGACACTCGTCGTCACCGGGACCGTCGTCCAAGGCGTGGCCATTCCGCTCAATGACAAGGACAAGCCGATCTTCTACTCGGCCAAGGCCTGCCGGGCGGATGTATTGCTGACGGGCGATAAAGGATTTCGCGACGTCGCGGCGGCAGAGGCCGGGCGTGGTCTCTTGGTGCTCACGCCTAGAGAATTTTACGAGCGTTATGTGCGCCCACCAGAATCTCAGGTGCGCTAGTGAGGGCAACCTCAAGACCAGTTCGCCTTCTATGAGTGGGGTGTTTTTCACTCCGGATTTAGTGAAAAATCAGTACGTAGCCTACCAGGGTCGCACCTTGTTTATGGCCGGGATCGGGTATTATTTCCCTCAGGTTAAGACGTGGGCGCGAAGGATGTTGTAAGATCTGAGATCGCAGATGAAAAAAGGCCTTCGGGAGACTGCAGATGCCGGATTGCGCTAGGACTCGGACATTGGCTTTCAGCCTAGCGTCGCATCTGGCTGTGGCTTTAGCTCTGTTGTTTCACACCTCCGCCCATGCGGCGACAGCGGATCAAGCCAAAAAACCGAAGCGTGCGCAGGAAGACGGGCCGACCCGGCGGTTTTCAGTCGGTGGTGACCTCGGGTATGGCATGGGCATAAGTGCTCCTGCATTCGGAGGAGATCTTAGCTATCGACTCACCAAGCAGCTCGTATTGAACTCGTCGCTGACGTACGCAAGCAATAGTAACCTCAAGACCAGTTCGTCCCCTGACTCGACGTTTGAAGTCACCAAGCTCGCTGTGAGCGGTCTACTTGGGTTAATAAATATCCGTTATTATACCGGCCGATCCTTCTACGCGGCAGCAGGACTTGGATGGCGGCAGTATTCAGGCACGCTTCAGGGGGACCAGGTGAGCGACCCCAGCAATTCGCTGACGATCACGATGACGTCCCAGTCTGTGGTCGCGGGATTGGCGTTGGGTAACCTGTGGACTTTCAATCATGGGCTTTACCTTGGCGGCGAATGGCTGGCCGCGCAGTTTCCCCTCACGTCATCGTATTCCTCGACCACCACGACGACTGGAACCTTGGGAAGTGGTCAAGATATTTTCGAACAAATTGCTCAAGACACGGCGGCCGCGGTGGCAAAAACGACTTCGGTGACGTTTTTGACCTTGAAGGTCGGATATAGCTTCTAAGCACTTCTTCTGTGCACCCTAGTTTACAATTGCTCTATATGGTTTACGCAAACCCGGCCAATTTCATAACGCGCGTCACCGTCGCCGTCACATAAGCTCCCGCCTGGTCCATCGCCACATCCAACGAGCAAGGCCCTGGCACAATCGGAAAGATGTGGTCCACCCCAGGTAGCGTGAGGGCATGAGCGTCACCCACGATAGCTCCGACAAAGGCAATCACAGGAGTCTTCGTCTCAAGGGCCAGTCGACCGATGCGGCTGAGCAGTTTGCCCTGTTGGCTCTGCGCATCGACCTGCCCCTCTCCGGTAAGTAACCACTGGTACGATCCAGTCCGCACTGCGGCGTCAAAGCCGGTAATCGACGCGACTAAATCAAAACCGCTTTGTAGTCGCGCGTTGAGCAAACTGAGCAGGCTAAAGCCCAAACCACCCGCGGCTCCGGCGCCTGGTTCAAGACGAAAGACCTTGCCGAGATGTTGCTCTACCACCGTTGCAAAGTGCGCCAAGGCTGCTTCCAAAACCGGAATCACGTCGGTGCCCGCGCCCTTTTGCGGCCCAAAGACGAAGCTCGCGCCGTTCATGCCAAGCAAGGGATTCACCACATCGCAGGCCACCGCAAGCGTCACGGCCTTTAGCCGCGGGTGCACCGCTTGCGTATCGATCTGCGTCAGCTGCGTCAGGCCAAAGGCACCACGCGGTATGTCCCGCCCCTCCCGATCCAAAAGGCGATACCCAAGCGCTTGCAGCATGCCCGCGCCACCGTCATTGGTCGCGCTGCCGCCGATACCCATGATGATCTGTTCGGCGCCTGAGTGCAGTGCCGCGGCCAGCAGCTCACCGGTGCCGAAGCTGCTCGCTAGTAACGGACGCAGCGCCTCTGGCGCGACCAGAGTCAATCCCGATGCGCTCGCCATGTCGAGGACCGCCGTCTTGCCATCGACCGATAGACCAAATGCGGCAGGTGTTGGCAGCCCCATGGGCCCAGTGATGGTGACGGTGCAGCGCCGACCCTGCCAAGCGCTGACCACCGCCTCCATCGTTCCTTCGCCGCCGTCGGCCATGGGGAAGCAGTGGACCGTGGCATCGGGTGCCACGGCTCTGATACCAGTCTCCATGGCCTGACACACCTGCGGTGAGCTGAGGCTGCCCTTAAACGAATCGGGTGCGACGAGGATGCGAAGCGTCATAACAGCGGCTGGCCTCAGAGTGTCTGGACTCAGGCCATCCTATGCAAAAGACCGTATCGCTGCTACAGCTGAGTCGGCATCGCGCCAAAGCTCACCACTTGGCCGTTGGCATTGACGGCATCGATGCCGCTTAAGAAGTCGCGGATGTGCGGTAACCAATCGGCTGCCGTCTCTTGATGGAAGCCGACGACGACGATGCGCTCTTCGCCACTGGCCTGAGCGTCGGCCAGGTTAGCCCTGAGAACGGTGAGCATCTGCGCTCCGCTCATATAGTCAGCCAGGCAAGCGTTATCGGGTACTTCGAGGAGTGCGCCGTGTTTCGTGTTCAGCAGGTAGGGCTGACTGGTTTGGGTGATCCCAGTCCAGGTTTGGACCGCCCATCGATAGAGCGGGTAGTTGTAGAGTCTATCGTGCAGAAACTCGGCAGGAACCGCTGAGCTGTCGCTGACGATGCCATTGGCGGTGAGCGCATTGCTGACTCTCTGACTGAGCATCCAGCCACCGGTGCGAAAGTGTTGGGCGCGACCAAAACCGTGCGACGATAAGGTGTCGATTGAGAACTTGATCACCTGGCTCAATTCAGCCTCGCTGTAGGCTCGGATCGGAATGGAGTGGCCGCAGTCCGAGGCGCATTCTGCGTCGGTCAGGGGCTTGCCACCGGGATTCCAGTTTGGTTGGTTGCGAAAGGTGACGCCAGCCGCGGTAAACAAGGACCTCCAACCATGAATGTGCAGGCCCAATTGGTCGATCGGTAGCAGAGTGCTGCGGATGGTGTCGGTCGTCTGCTCGGCGTTGGCACCGCTCTTAAAGTAATAGGCGGCATTGAGGTAGTGGAGGATGGGCAGTGTTGGATAGTCTTGGCGCAGCTGCTGCATCGCAGCGATGTTGGTCGGGTTTAGGTTTCGCCCCTCCCAGTCGACGGTCATGATGACGTGGACCAAAGGCGACTTGTTAGGTGTCGCTTTCAGCGTGGTCGGTGCGATCAGGGTCGTTAGTGCAAGGGCCGAACTCGTCAAAACGCGGGAGCGTAGCGAAGGACGTAGGTTCAAGGGTGACTCCTTTTGCGGTCAAGGGCAGGTGTGACGTGGTGTTATCGATAAATGATGTTTAGTTGTCAAGTTTGTTAAAATTTAAACCTCATGGGCCCAGTGGGTGATGGAGCGCTCCGCGCCGAGCTGATTGTGGGCTGGGCCCACGTGCACCACGTACAAGGCGTCGGCGCAGGCCTAGTCCGGCCCGCCCTTCGGCCAGGAAAGGCCTGAAAGTGCTCAGAAAAAACTGGCCCAGGGAACTAGTCTTAGATTTGGCTTCTAGGTGGACACCAGGCGGCCAGCGCCCTCCAGCAGCTGATTATGAAACCATGCGTAGAGCCAAAGTAGAGCCTGGAGGCCTGATGCATGCTTGGTGGTGCACCAGGTCCGGCGGCTTAGGCGCTTGATGTGATCGCGAAACATGG
>JAPLFX010000040.1 GCA_026390445.1 Pseudomonadota bacterium | reverse complement strand
ATTTATTCAACAAAGCCGTTGAAGTGGGCGCCGCGGTCACGGCGATCATTAAGCTTTGCCTACTACATGCCGATAAACCTGCGTGATGTTCCTTAACTTGCCCATGCGGTCAAGTACTAGGCACCAGCTGGAGGCAACATTTCCTTATGCATGTCATGTCGTTTCTTGCCACGACCCCCTTCTTGCTAGCGTCGACGCTACTGGCACAGGTCAACGTCGATAGCAAATTCAAAGGCACCGCCAAGGAATACTCGGTCACGCTTAAGATCAACGCGCCAAACGCGGCCATCATGGACCATGACTTTTTTGTCGGTCACGGCGGTGACCGTATCGACTCCGCAGCTGGCGTGCACATTTATACGATTTCGGCGCAGGGGTATATTCCGCGCCTGGTTTACGTCCAACAGGCCAAAACCATCCTTGCTTTGACCCGTGAGGTCACCTTGGCCCCACTCCCTAGCAAAGGTTATGAACTCGAACTCGACTACCGCCAGGCCAAGGACTTCCCGGCAACCAAAAAGTTAGAAACTCTTAACAGCCTATGCGGCGACTTCGCAGCAGCCGGCCTCAGCTACCCAGAGAATATCGCGGTACCATGCAAACGCCGGACGGTCATCGACGACCTAAAAGAGATGGGTGGTGAAGCCATCTTTTTGCAAGCTCAAGGCGACCCCGCCGACACCAATGCGACGTCTCTGCTGGGGCGCCTTGACCACGCTGCTGACGACGATTTTTATTGGGCCGCTGAGGAACTGTTCGCAGCTAAAGCTGGCAACCAACTCGCTGGGAACCTGGTCGCCTATAGTGCCATGCGCCGGCAGAACTGCTCTCGGGTCATGGAAATAGCCATGGAGACCAGCCCCACCAAGACTCCGAACAACGGTCTAACGATCATTCGCGGACTATGCCTCGAGCTCGCCGGCAAGGCCGAAAAAGCGGCGCCGATTTACCAGGCTATGCTCTCTGCGACGCCGCGTCCGAGCATCGATCTCTACTACCAGGTCGCACGGGCAACCCGCGCGGTCAATGTTGAGCTAGCTGCAAAGACGCTGCAAACCTGCATCGACAAGTTCCCCCACGCATATCCGTGCTACGAAGGCCTGGCCCAAGTCCGCGCTCTCAATCAACAACAACAAGGGGGAATCCTCACTCTGTACTCCTACCATAAGGCTGCGGCGCTCGCGATCCGCGCCCTGTTTGGCAAGCCACCGTTGCGCCTTGACAGCAAATTAATCAGCAACGCGGCAATGCTTCGCCCGCATAACTTTGAACTAGCAGCGGCCGCCCTAGCTCTCGGCGTCGGTGTGCCAGGGGCCATGGCCCAGGCGACCTTGATTTCGGATTTGCCGAGTCTAAAGGTGCTTTTGCCGGTGTTGGACAGAAGCACGCCGAGTGACACCACCGTCAGCGCCTACCAGGTGGTCGCCAATGGGTATCCAAAAGAACCAATCTATTGGCTTAAACTCGCCGGCCTCCTTAGTCGAATGGGCCGCTGCGATGAATCGGTCCGCGCTGCAGAGCGCGCGCAAAGCATGATCAGCGACGCCGAGCGTCACGCCGCCTTGCTCGTCACCAAGGCCAGTTGCTTGGTGCGTCTAGGCCGCTACAAAGAAGCGCAAAGAGACATCTCCAGCGTGCTCTCGTCCGGTCACGACAGCTGGCAGGCGCATTACAATATGGGCATCATCCACGAGCGTCTTGGAGCAAACGCGGACGCCGTCCAGGAGTATAACCTCGCTTTGCAGGGCAACCTCCCAGACTCTGTGCGTGCCCAAGTCGAGCAGCGCCTAAACTTTGTGAGCCACACCAAGGAGTCCAAGGTCGCTCACTAACCGATGACCCGCGCTGGCAATACCACCATGGTCAGCCCGGCCCATTGCAAGCGCTTTTGAATCGAAAGCGCCGTTTCATTATGCAAGAGGCGCTGATACCAGCGTTCCTTTTGGAAAATAATCTTACCGGAGAAAAACGTGACCTCGCTGAATTCATGGGCCACATTCAGGCAGATCTTTTCGGCCTCAGCGACGGCATCGGTACCGATCGACATCCGGTAAGCAGCAGGGACCCCTAGACGATGCGCTAGTTCGACAAATTTGCTGAGTGTCGCTTCGGTGTTTTCCTGGAGATGCACGATGTCATCAGCGCCCTTGAATCCTCCGGAATCGACGACTCCAACCGAAATAAACACAAGATTCTTGTAGTGCCCTTTGAAGGTCGTCAGGATCTTTTGCACGGTATGAATGCCAAGACCACCAAAGGCGGCGACGAGGACCGCAGCGGTCGGCTTGCTCGCATCGAGCTCGTCGGGGGTGGCATTGCGCACCATGTTTTTTGGGATATCAACTTCCGAGTACAGGCGCGACAACTGCTTGGCGACGGTCCAATAATGCCGCCGGATCGACATGCAAAGCAGGACTAAAACCGCCGTGACCGCCAGGGTGATCCAACCGCCCTCAGCGAACTTCTCTAGGACGGTGATGACAAGGATCGAACCGCACAACACGGCCCCAGAGACAAACAACACAGCACGACTGCGCCACTCGGGCCGCTCGCGCCGGGTCAGCCAGTATTTGCACATGCCAAACATCGAGAGGAAGAAGGTCAAAAAGACGTTAATAGAGTACATGACCACCAGGTGGGAGACATTCCCATGGGTGTAGAGCAGCGCAGCGAGAGACGCCGCCCCCATGAGGATGATGCCATTGGAGGTCGTCAACCGATCGGATAGAGCGCCAAAGCGCCGCGGCACCCAGGAGTCATTCGCCATGTTGGCAAGTACCCGCGGACCATCGAGAAATCCAGCCTGAGCTGCGACCACTAGAAGCGCGCCCTCGGAGAAGATCGTCAAAAAGGCAAAGGTATGGCCGAGCGGAAAATGCTGCGACATGCTTTCGATCAAAACCGCGTTTAACGTTTTGTTAGACTCCGGCACCACCTTCCACAGCAAGTAGCAAAGCAGCAGACCCGAGGAGCAAATCGCCAGCGACACCGCCATGTACGCCATGGTGCGCTTGGCCGTCTGAACGCGCGGCTCACGCATGATCTGCAGTCCGTTAGAGACGGCCTCAATTCCGGTATAGGTACCACCGCCAAGGGAGTAGGCGTGTAAAAAGAGCAGTGCCATGCCACCAAAACCGAGCATCGAGTGCCCTTGCTGGTAACCAGTCACCACCGCATGGCCAACCTCCGGCAGAGCGCCCAGGTGGCTGAACACCCCGTAACCGATCACCACCATATGGGACACCAAGAAGAGCAGAAAAATCGGGGCCAAAAAAGTCACCGACTCCTTGACGCCGCGGATGTTCAACACCGTCAATCCAGCGATGACCGCCACTTCAAAGGTAAGCTTAAAGGCCACCGCTTCCGGCCAGATACTAAATAATGCGTCGCCTGCTGCGGCGACAGACGTGGTGATCGTCAGGACATAGTCGACAAGAAGTGCTGACCCGGAGATCAAACCCGCAGTCCGACCAAGCAACTTCGTCGCCACGACATAACCACCACCGCCATGCGGAAACTGCTCGATAATGCGCGAATAGGCCTGCGAAATCAGTAGCACCGTCAACATCGTCATCAAGGCGAGGCCAACGGCTAAAAAGGTGTGCTGCCCGAGCGCGCGAAACGCCTCTTCTGGACCGTAAGAGGACGACGACAAGCCATCAGCACCAAGCCCCACCCAGGCCAGCAAGGGAATGAGTGAAATGGCGTGAAAGATCGAGCGATCGGTCACATCCTTTGGGGCACCCAAGACCATCTTGCGCAGTCGCGTGGTCATCGGCGGTTGACTAGGGTCCTGGACCATCAAGGGGCTCCTGTACTCAAGCTCAAAAGGCTTAGAAAATTATCATATGATGAGCTTAGCCACCACTTCGATATGCTCTGTCTGCGGGAACATGTCAAAGGCCTGAATACTCGCCAATCGCAATCGATGCACTTTGCTAAGTGCCCGTAGATCTTGCGCCAAAGTGTCGACATCGCATGAGACATAGACCAGCTGTTGCAGCTCAGGGAGGGACTTGCTGCTCAGTGCAGCTTTGACCTTTGCCGACAGCCCAGCCCGAGGCGGATTGACGATCACATGCGTCACCTCACGCGCCACGCGCGGCGTCACATGGCGGCTGAAGAAATCCTCCACCGAAGCATGCACTGGTTTCAGCCCGGCAGGAGCGGGCGTCTGTTCGCGGGCTGCGGCGATGGCGCTAGCGCTACCGTCGACCAGATACGTCGTCGCAAATCCGCTCGCTGCAGCCCAGCTATAGGCACCAAAACCGCCGTACAGATCAAGCAGCGTGCGGCCGTGCATGGCGGCTGTGATGTGGCTGACAAAGGCCTCGGTTAGACTAAAATTAGCCTGAAAAAAGGCTAGTGGAGGCAACTGGAACAATTGCCCGGCCAACTGATAGCTGAGCTTCTCAGGTCCAGCTAGATGGTTGGTACGCTCACTCAGAATTCGGTCATCGTCAGATTTACTCAGGACCGACTCGTAGATCCCAAGGTTCGGTTGCGCCACCTGCTGGGCCCATGCGACCAATGCAGCGCGCTCGACGCCGGTGTGCGACAAGATCATGCCGGTCATGCCCGTCGCCGGACTGTAGCGCAGCGTCACGAATTTCAGGCATCCAGGTTGAAAGCTGCGCTTTGTGTGCTGATAAAAGGGAGCCGGCACCTTGGCACGACCGGCAAAAATCTTTTGCACGACTTTATTGATCGCTGGAGCGTGGACGGGACAAGTCGGAATATCAACCACGGTCTTGCTGCCCCGAACATAGAGGCCAATGCTGCGCTGACCAAAGCTATCCATATTTAAGCAAAGCTTTGTCGAAGCGCGGTAACCAAGCGGTAACGGGCTTGGCATGATCGGTGGAAACAGCTGGTCCATGGCGGCAGGGGGTAGGTTGAGGCGAAGCGCACCCGCTAGGACTTCGCGCACTCGCAGCGACTTGCTGCGCAGCTGTTTGGCGTAGGGAACCGCCAGTTCGGTGCACCCTGAGCATTTGCGATAATAGGGGCATGGGATCGTCACGACCACGCCCTCATCGATCGCCAAGATCTGATTATTTTTTTAACAGGCTGATATTTAAGCAGTCTTTTTCTCATTGCAGGTCTAATCCTCACCCTCTTCTAATTTAAACTCATTTATATTAGGATGCAGGGACCTTGATCATAGCAGTCTATTAACATCATGAAATGTTAAAGACTAATTGGGAGGGCTATATGCGTATCCTCGTGGTTGAAGACGATGCTCCGTTGGCAAGTATACTCATGCGGACTCTGCGCGAAGAGTCCTACGCGGTGGATCACGCTGCCGATGGCCAGGAGGCCGAATGGCTAGCCTTCGAGAATCCATACGATCTCATTATTCTCGACTTAATGCTGCCAAGAAAAAACGGTCTTGAGGTCCTCAAGACCTTGCGCGATGGTGGGATGGTCGCTCCAGTCCTCATCTTGACGGCTCGCGACACCAAGGAAGACGTGGTCAAGGGGCTCGACAGGGGTGCTGATGACTACCTCACCAAACCCTTCAACCTAGACGAACTCCTCGCCAGGGTGCGTGCCCTGCTTCGCCGCCAGTCAGGTGAACCGGCGACGATCATCGAGGCCGGTCCGCTGCGCATCGATCCTAGCCGCAAGGAAGTCACCCGCGAAGGCCAGACCCTGCACCTGACGGCCAAGGAATATGCCCTACTGGAATACATGGCACGGCACGGCGGCACGGTTTTGAGCCGCACTCAGCTCAGTGAGCATGTCTGGGACATGAACTTCGAGCCGACCTCAAACGTCGTCGATGTCTACATCGGCTACCTCCGTAACAAGGTCGACAAGCCCTTTGAGCAGGCGTTGATTAAGACCGTGCGCGGCCATGGCTATATGCTAGATCTGCCAGCAGTCGATCAACAGGAAGCGGCAAATCATGCGGCTGCGAATAGCAATCATCAACCGAGCCGGGAACAATCGACGCATGTTTCTTGAGCGAGTCCCAGTACGCCTTCGGTTATCGCTGGGCCATGCCATCTGGATGGCCCTTTTATTTCTCTGCGTCGGCTTTGGCCTCTACCGGGTCGTCGAGCACAATCTACAGCGCTCGGTCGATGCCTCACTGCTGATTTCGGCGCAGTCGATCCGCGATGCCCGCTTTCTCCGGGGATTTAGTCCTCCGATTATGGAACAGTTCCTCAATCAGTTTTTTGGCGAAAAGTACATTCGCCCATACGCCCAGCTGGTCGACCTATCTGGAAAGATCAGCGCTAAAACCGACACCCATGTCAGTCTGCCGGTGACTCCGCGCGCCCTAGCTCGCGCCGAGCAGGGCCTGGAAACGATCGAGACCTTTGCACCCCGCCACGAGGGTGATGCACCACTGCGTCAAGTCACACTACCCGTCGTCAAATTTGGCCGCTTTACCGGCGAGCTCATTCAGGTGGGAGCCAATCTCGACTCGACCCTACATACCCTGCGAGAGATCGCCTGGGTCTTGTGGATTTCACTCCCGTTAGGACTAGGCCTGTCGATCGTCTTCGGCTACCTCCTGACCATGCGGTCGCTCAGCCCGGTGACCCAGATGAGCGCTGCGGCAAAGAATTTAGGTAGCAACGATCTAAGTTTCCGGCTGCCATTGCCGGTAGCCAAGGACGAGCTACGCCAACTGGCTCAGACCTTCAACGAAATGCTCGACCGCTTAGAAGACGCCTTCAAGCGCCTCAGGCGATTTACCGGCGACGTCTCCCATGAGCTACGCACGCCGATCGCCGTCATCCGGGGCGAAGCCGAGCTGGCGCTTCGCCGCGAACGGACCGCGGCCGAATATAAGGCATCGTTGCAAACGATCGTCGGTGAGACCATCAATATGACCACGATTGTCGAGGACCTATTACTTCTAGCCAGGGCTGAGAGCCGCGCTGTCGCCATGAGCTGGACCGAGCTCAACAGCGCCGATTTTATGCAAGAGGTCATCCATTCGGTCCAGGCGGTTTATGCGGCTAAAGGCGTCGCCCTGCGCATCACCAGCAAGGGCCCCAGCCGCTTCCATGGCAACCCCGTCTACTTGATGCTCGCGCTGAAGAACATTCTCATCAACGCTGCCAAACATTCAGCGGCGCCGAACACCGTCGACTTCACCATAGGCGACGATGGACGTTGCACCTTGTTTACCATCACAGACCAGGGTGAGGGCATACCTGCAGATTCACTCCCCTACATCTTCGATCCCTTCTACCGCGCCGACACCGCACGCAACCGAGCGGCAGGCGGCACCGGCATTGGCCTAAGCCTGGCGATGGCCCTGGTCAAGTTGCATGACGGCACGATTCAAGTCAGCTCTAAGCCCGGCGAAGGCGCCACCTTTGTCGTCCGCATCCCCCGCCCACCCACCAAATCAGAACAAGTACCAACCAGGACTGGATTGCTATCCAGCGCGACCACCATCAATCCAGCGCCGCGACTCGACCTGGTCACCGCCCTCACCATCCCCGCAAGAACACCGTAATATCCTATTTATATCAATATGGTAGTACAAATCACCGGATGGCTGATTTGGACCATAAATGAGACCTCAAGTTTTAAGCTCTATGAGTCGAAGAGATAGTCAGGACCGTTCGACTTCACTTGGGCCGTCAGACTGAGATGGTGACTCGTAGGGGTTTTTTAGAGGCTTGTAGAGGTAGACATGAACTCATCCATTAGGACTGCCAAGGCGCACCTAAGCGCTTTTGCCGCAGCCGCAGCGCTGGCACTTACAGCAGGTGGCTGCAGCGAAAAGGCGAAATTTGGTGGCACGAGCTTGGACAAGGTTGAGCCGGTACTCCTCCTCGACCAGTCTTTTGATGTTGCGACCATCGGGACCGAAACGACCCGCTTTAAGCCCGCCTTTGGCATCATCGAGCAAAGTCTGAATCTAAAGGAAAAACCACCCATCATCGACACGCAGCAGCAGATTTACCGTAAGCCGCTGTCACAGCCAGACCAGTTCCAACAAGGCCATGAAGGCTCAGTGTCCATCGAAGACTTCACCATCTCCAGTGCGGCAAAGTTGGACTTACTCGTCGTACTCGATAACTCCAGCTCCATGGCTACCGAGCAGACCGCTCTATCCAAGGGGCTACCGGCACTGGTCTCTGGTCTGAGCAATGTCGATTGGCAGATCGGCGTGATCACCTCAGACGCTGAAAGCGCTGGTGATCCCATCGAAAGCAATCGCGGCTGCCACCTCTATGACACCAAAGGCCAAGCCTTTGACGCTCAAGGCAACTTGACCGGCGCGCCCATCAGCAAAAAGGACCCGGCAGCAAGCGTTAAATTTACCGACACGATTCAAAATATCGGCGTCGGCGGCTCCAACCGTGAACAGTTGATCCGCAACGCCTACCGCGCCGTGACCGGCACTTGCGGCAGCGTCAACCAGGACTGGCGACGTAAAGACGCACTGCTTGGCATCTTGTTCGTCACGGATGAAGACAGCTACTGTGACAGCGATGATCCCAGCGGGGTCAAAGATGCCGGGGGCAACACCCTGTGCAAACCAGCCGAGCTGCCGGCAACCTTGATCAACGCACTCAAGCCGCCATTTATTAAGGACGATCAGGTTCGTGTTTATTCACTAACCTATCACGGCAGTATGCCGGCACCCGGATCCGCCCAAGCGCAGCGCCCAGCTGCACGTATTCTCAGCGTGGTCCAGGCCTTCGGTGGGTTTGACGATTCGATCCAGCAGGATGACTATGCGCCAACGCTCGCTCGCATCTCTGCCGACGCAGCGACCATCGTCAAGCGACAATTCACCCTAAAAAGCCTCCCGTTGAGCGACACTTTGCAGGTCAGCGTCGATGGCGTCCTCACCACCAACTACAGAATTGTTGGCAATATGCTCTCCGTAGATGGCCTTAGCGCTGACCGAGTCAACCTCCACGTGTCTTACCGCCATGACCCGGTGATGCTCTTCAATCAGGTCACGACGAGCCAGTCGGCGAACCCAAGCACTCTCGTGGTGAAACTCAACGACGCGCTGATGACTAAGGAGCAATACGATTTCGATCCAGCAACCAGCGTCATCCATTTCCATTCGACACCACCTGACTACGCCGTGATTCGTGTCAACTACCGGATCGGTCCGGATCTCAAATCCGACTTTGTCGTCCCAGGTTCTAATAGCGGTCGCCCCATTGCCGTCACGGTCGACACCATTCCCGTCACCGACTATGACTGGAACGGCGAGAGTCATGTGCTACATTTTAAGTCGCTCCCTCCAGACGGCGCATCCGTCGCAGTGACCTATAGAGAATCCAACGGCAAAATCACCAGCTACGACATGGCGCCAAGCGGTCTTCATGCGCTGAGCATCGATGTGACAGAAACCAGCACTAAGAACCGGATCGACGTCACCACAGTCGGCAATCAATTGGTCTTCAAAGGCGACGACGTCCAGGACGGGCGCAGCGCGACCGTTACTTATCACTTTGGCGACAGCACGACGCTGCTCTCCCAGGATCTTGCGCATGCACCGCTTGCAGACTCATTAACGCTAAAGGTCGATAAGGACGGTCCGGACTGCCTCAAGAACATTCGCGTCGAAGGACAAAAACTCGTCTTCAACTGTGACGCCACGACACTTGGCGAATTGGAGCTGAACTACCGCTACTTAATCAGCCACAATACCATCTTTACGGTTGGCAAGGATGTGCCGCCAGGAGCCTATATCCAAGTGTTTATCGATGGACAGGCTTACACGCACTACCAACAAGACGGACGCAACTTCACCATTCCAGACACAGACACCACGTTGACGTCCAAGATTAGGATTCTGATCAACACGGATGCCAATGGCGGCGTGCGGCGCTGATTACACCAAAAGCAGCAACTGCGCCAAGGTCTGCGCATCGCCCTTTGTCTCATCTAGGACCTTGAGGGCTTGCGGTAAAGGAAAAGTCGCCGACACCGGCCATGCCGCCAGCCATTGCTGCATCGGACTAGCTAGATCCACCTGGAGCTTCGCCAGCTGCACGGCCTCGGGCGGGTACGCTGGGTATTGCGGGTCATTGGTTGCTGCGCCGTGACTATGGGCACTGGCGACGCCAACTCCTTTACCGGCAACGATATAACCAAGCTTTTGCAAGACGATCAGGGCTTCGGCAATCCAGGCCAGAGGCAATTTTAAGGACTGCGCGAGCTGCTGACCATTGAGCGGCTGCCCCGTGGCCATCTGAAAGTTTTTATAGATGGCCAGTAACGCAATCATCGGCAGACCAGCCTTGATCTGACTGTTGCGCAGCAGATCGATGGGCTCCTTGGCGCGGTCCAAGGCCTCGGCTTCGCCTAATTTTGGAAAGCCCTCCTGGACTCGCCAGGACACCAAAGCGCCCAGGAGGATGATGATCCAGCAGATATATAACCAGGTGAGGAACAGTGGGAGCTGGGCCATGGCGCCGTAAAGGGTCTTATACCCCTTAGCAGATAGGGCGTAGATGCCGTAGAGACGGCCGGCCTGGTTCAGTAAAAAAGCAGCGACCAAGGCGCCGACAGCGGCACTCTTCATACTGACGTAGCAGTTGGGCACCACACGGTAGAGGAAGAGAAAGAATAAAAAGCCACCGAGCATGGCCATCAACCAACTCAGCAGCCCGCCTAAATAACTGGCCTTAACCTGGGTCGAAGGCTCAACCATGTGACGGATATCAAAACCAGAAATGCTGGCGATGACGATGCCTAAAACGACGACTCCCAGCGTCAGAAAGGTCCAAAAATACATAAACCTGGTGAAGGCATTGCGGTCCTTGGTCACCAACCAGATGTAGTTCAATGCGATTTCAATCTGGCGCAGCAGCAAGACCAAAGTGACTAGAACACTAGCAAAGCTGGTCCAACCGATGCTGGCAAGACTGATGTGGCTAAGCATGTTGTCGAGATAGCCGACAGCCGCCTCGCCGCTGCCTGAGGCTAAGTTATCCAAGATGAATTCGCGGACCTGGTCCATGAAATCAGTGCCGTTTCCGATCATCGGCGAGAACAGCGAGATGACGCAAAAAATCGCCACCAGAGACGGAATCAGCGAGAGCAGCAGGGTGTAGGCCATGGCGCTGGCCTGCTTGGTCAAGTCCGCCCGAATAAAATCGCGCACCAAGACTGCAACCATATGAGCGGGCTGCATGAACCGCGAAGGGACATGGTAGCGCTGCATCGCTTGAGTGAACTTAGGCATTAGTGAAGCGTATCAGAATCCTTGCCGCCCTGCCGTTTTTTTATCCACTCGCGCATGGCGAGCAAAGCGCTACTTTCCCAAGTCGGGTCAACGCGCTGATCGAGAAAAAGGAGAAACAGACCGTCGAGAACCGTCAAGAAAGACTCCGTCGCCCTTAAGCGCTCACCCAAGGGCATGACCGGAGCGGCCTTCTCGCTATCACCGTCGGCTCGCTCTGGCACCGGGAGTTTCAAGCCCCGGGGATTCAAGTCGTCGCAGCTCAGGATCGCCGAGAATTCGCCGCCGCCCTTGACGCTAACGCCCAACTTCATTTCCCGCACCGTCTTGCCGGTAGCAAGTGAGGCGGCAGCTTCGCGACTGTGGCTCGGATCACCGCCCTTCATGACGTTGGAGTGGGTCATCGAAGCAGTCCCTTCTAGCACCAACCGGTCATCCACCCACAGGTTCACTTCGAGCTGCTTCGGACTGCCCGGCACCTTCAGAACAAGGCGTTCAGGCGTGGTTTCAGCCGTGTACCAAAGCCACGTGAGGAATTCACGCCCGAGAAAAGCCTTCGCCTTCGCCAAATGGCTAAATTGCTCGATATGACCGGATGGAGCATCCATGGCGAGGATTTATCCCATTTAATTTAGATGGTTGCTTTATATCCACAGGGTGTGGATAAACTGTTAATAAGCAGAGGATAACCGGTGCATAACCAGGTCCGAAAACCAGATCTCACCGACCACTCTCCAACTTACAAGCGAAGCCCCCAGCACCCCCCCTACCTTTAGGCATGGGAGCTAGGTTTTGTCATATTTCGTACAGATTGAAGGCTCGATAATTACTTCACTTCAGCCGATTGTCAATCCATCAGTTAACATTTTTTTCATAGAGCGCTTCCCACCCGCCACGGTCTTGGAACAGGCGAATGCAGCGAATCGTTGACGCAGTGGTCAAGTAAAAGAGGTGACGCCGATAGGCCGGGATCACGATGAGGTCACCGGGGGTCGCGGTGAACTTTAGAAACCCGCCGTCCGGCCCTTCGATCTCAAAGACACCCTCGCCTTCGACGGTGAAGCGGACCTCATCATCAACATGGTGATGCTCTTTATTGTAGCGCGCCGAAATCTCCGCCAGGCCAGGGGTCGACGGCCTTAAAGCCACCATATCGACGGCCACATAGCCACGCTCTTGCATCAGACGGTCGACTTCAGGCTTGTAGAGAGACAAGACCTGCTCATCCGCTGAGGCAACGCCGCGCAAGGGCCAGCGCTCAAATAAAACGCCCGCAGCGGCCAAGGTCGCACGAATCTCATCTTCACCAGTGTAGGTTTTACCGCCGAATTCAAGCTTCGCCATCCAGGCCCCTCCTAGGTTTACATGCAGGAATTATCATCGTCGCAGCAGCATTACACGAAGAAAAAAGAAACAATTGAAAAAGGTCGTTGTTGCGGTGGGCTGCACTCCTAAGCCAGGATGAACATCGCGGTCACCCCCAGACCTGTACTTAGCACTGCACGGCGCGTTGTCGTAAGAGGAGCCGATGGGACAGTCAAAAAAGCCCAAGGTGCCAAAACAAGCAGCGGTCATCTTTGAGGATTTCTCTGAGGCCGACCGCGTCTTTCAGGAGTCATTAAGCGGCTCATTCGCCGCAGGCGCACCGCAGGATCTGCAGGCAAAGGCATTCAGCAGCGCTAGCTTTGCCAGTGCTCCCAAAAAAGGCGAGCGGGCGCAAAAAAGACAACGCGAAGACACTCCGGTGATCGACCTGCACGGCCTGACTCTGCAACAGGCCACGGAGTATCTTGATGACCGCCTGCGTCGCCTCCTTGGCGAATCAACACCCGCAAAAAGCCCACAGCATGTCATCACAGTCAAGATCGTCACCGGCAAAGGCCTGCATAGTGGTCCTAGTGGTGGTGTCCTGGCCAAGGAAATCCACCGCCACGTCGCGGCAGTTTATGGCAAACACATTGTGACCATAGAGGATTCACCTGGAGACACAATGCTTCGGGGACTCCCCCTACGCGGCCATTTTAATGTCCGCCTGCGCCGCCCCTAAAGCCAGAAAAGAAAACAATTTACTATCAATATTAGTACGTTATCCGTTTTATCATCAAGTCTCACCGCTAACTACCGACAAATCCAAGTGAAGTCGGGGAGGCAGGGTGAGCGACGAAGTACCAAAACACGGTGGATTGGCCATCGCCTTGAAAGGGGCGAGGGCAGACCAAGCATTTCGAGGAATCCGCAATCCTTCAGGCGTCGAGTCCGTGGGGCGGGTGTCGGCAACTCCTCAGAGCATGAACAAGCCACTCACCGGTCCGGCAACGTCAAGCAGCAAGGTCAGCCTGCAAGCTGTGACCAATCAGCCCGCACTCAGCAGCGGACCATCGAGCGCCGTCTCGGCCATCCCCCTGTCCACGCGCGCACCAAGACCGTTGCTGGCGACGGCAGAGCAGGTGCAATACTCAAAGATCAGCGGCCTTAGCGATAGGTCCCACCACCTCACCGTCGGCCAGCCGACCATGCTCACCGTGGAACTGTTTGACGGCACCACCCAGCGCATCCAACGGATCAGTCGGGGCGTGATCATCTTCTTTATCTTGGTGGGCCTTGCAGTCATCGGCGCCGTGCCTAAGATTCGCAATAGGACCTTTAAAACACTCAGCAAAGCCAAAACTGAACTAGTGACCTTTGCGCGCCACCGTAAACCGCTACAGAAACACCGCAACCTAACCAACATCGAAAGTGACGGGACCGAACAAAGTAACCCCACCGCTTTAGCCAAAGCAGAGGACACGGCCCCCGTCAGGCCCTTCACCGCCCAAGCTTGCAGCGGACTGATCAGCGATGCACTTGCCGGCGGCCGCAACGGGGCATTGCCCACGCGCCTCCAAACCGCCGACTGCTTTCTCATCAAGGATGACCCAGCCAATGCTGAGAAAGCGCTGGCCGATGTCGCGAGCAGAATCCAAACCAGGCGTGCCGCCAGTTCGGGCCGTCAGGACGCCGGCCTTATGGGCGACGCCATTCTCACCTTGCAAAGCTCACTGCTGAAACAGGGCAAGGACTCAGCTGCCAATCAAATCGTCGCCAGCGGATGCACCGAGTGGCACCAGTCCACGGCTTGCGTCGCCAAACTGATGGTCGCAGCGGCTCGCCGTCCGATCCTGCCGCTTAGTGGCGACGCCAATAAAATGTTTGCCAGTAGGGGACTGCTGCAGGCCAAGAGCGAAGCCCGCCTTTGGCTGGCTGGAGCGCAGCTCGCCGCGGCCAACGGTGGCGACGCCAAGACCGTTGATCAGCGCTATAAATATGCGCTCGACTCCAGCCCCAAAGACGCCATCGCCCTGCGCAAGGAGATCTACGAATCACGCGTCATGAGCCTGTGGCAGCGCGGCGATTCTTGGACTCTTAAAGCGACGATCAAAACGGCCCTACGCGACCTCGCCAGCGTCCCACCGTCCGACCTAGTCAAACTCACGCTGATCGGTGAACTCGCCAACGCCGGCGCCGACAGCCGCCGCATGCATGCCCTACTGACTCGCGAGGACATTCTATTTCGTGCCCGCGGCGACCTTGACCTGCTCGATATCTTAGGGCCGGAGGCCCTGCGTGCCGGGTTGATCAAAGACTACACCCAACTGCTGCGCCGCACACGCGACTACTACTCCACCCGCTATCATGCCGGCGCCGGACCGAATAAACGCCTGGCCATTTGGGAGGTGCGCAGTGCCCTTGCCACCGCCGACGCCGACGCCGCCATCGGCCTGTTGACCAACTACGCCAGGGCCTTTGGCGATGATGCCTTGTCCCACCACCTGCGTGGCGTCGCTTATGTCGGCCTGACGGATTCCCTACCCTACCAGCGCTTGGCAGCGCTAGAATTCCAAGCAGCA
>JAPLFX010000020.1 GCA_026390445.1 Pseudomonadota bacterium | reverse complement strand
GCTTTGCGACGACATACTGGGGTCTCCTTAGATCTCTAGAATCGTTTGCTCTAAAAAAATGGCACCAAGCCACCTTCGGGAATCAAGCAGAAAAGACTCGACGGAAGCGCTATGTGGCGCTGATTATCAGTTCACCTAGCCAGAAAAAGCAAGCTCGTTTGGCGGGCTGAAATTCATGCAGCCGCGTTCATAGTAACTCGGCCACCTCTGCCTTTGCTTTGGCTCCTGCTGCTGAGCTCCTGGCGGCTGGCTCCTGGGTGGCGTCCGCCGATAGTTTTTAAGGAAGTGTTACTGGCTAATACAATTGGAATTGTCGGCTAGAGTTGCAGGGACGGTAAGGGCGAAAGCAGGTTATTGGTTAAAGTTGGTCCCCGGCATGACCGATGGTCTTTGGTACGTCGCGTTTTTTAACCGGTGCGGAGGATGTCAGTATGAAGATGAACAACGGTTTGGCTGCTAAAAAAGTTCTTTGGGCTCTGTCGCTTGGATTAGTGACGAGTTTCGCTACGGTCACCCTCAGCGGTTGCGCTGGCGGCGGTGACAAAAAGGACAAGGAAGAAGTCGGGGCTGAAGAAGGTGGTACTGATGCGCCGAAGAAGGACAAGAAGAAGGGGGGTAAGAAGAAGGACAAGAAGGACAAGAAGGACAAGAAGAAGGACAAGGTTGATGGCGGCGACGCCGCGGCTAAAGATCCAGCCTAATTGGCTTGGCTGTCACTTTGTTACCTGTGCCCATATAGCAGCTGAATCGCGAGTCGATAGATCGCCGGGCTGCGAGTTTTACTCACTAAACTCGCAGCCTTTTTGTGATCATCCGGCATTTTTACGCCTCGACCTCGACCTCGGCCTCGATTTCAACCTCTGCTGGAAGCCCTGGCACCATCGACAGCCCAGGCTTGGTGCGGTCGTGCATGTCATCAATGCGCCGCTGCAGGTAGGGCGAGAAGTAACCCGCGTAACGTCCTTGCAGCTCGGGCAGCGACCAGTCGCCGCCTGTGACCCAGCCCCGGCATTCCCGCGCCAGGCAGGAGCAGTGGAACTCGTCGTAAGAACTGCCATCCGACATGGCGTAGTCGTAGCAAATCTCTTCGCCCTTGGCGATCGGTGCAATGGCTACAAGAGACATCTGGCCGCTTAGACCAGCGTTGGGGTTGCAGGAGTGGTTGATGAAATCGCCGACCTCCGGCAGTTCGTGTGGCACCAGGTAGAGGTTTTCCTCAACCTGAATGCTGTGCCGCTGCACAATTGCTGGCAGTTCGCCCAGTTCGTCGCCCATGACGATATACCCGCCCCAGACGACGAGCAGTTCCCCAGCGCTAATCGGCCGGGTGGCGAAGACACCGTAGCCGCCCTTTTCAGGGCGGATCTTGCGCATAACCTTTGTGGTCACATAGTGCGTTTTGCGGCGGCTCAAGGCCGTCGACCGTGCCTGGGTCAGAACGCTCTTGCCTTTGCGCAGCGGCATCGGGATCACCCAACTTTCTGTAAGACGCCGATCATCCGTTTGGACTGCGGCGAGTGGTCCAGCGGTTGATCGATGTTGAAGTCACCGTACCAGCCAACCACCTTGAGCGATTTTGACAGGTCGGCCAGCAAGGAAATCTCCTGAGGGAACATCAAACGTTCATCGGCCTCATCCTTCACCACGAGTTTTTTGCCGTGATCGTCGACGTGAAGCTCTAAGGCTACGTGGGCGATGCCAGTGGCGAGGTCGTAATGTGGGTCATTGGTGGCCCAATAAATATCGACTTGGACGCCGTCGCGCTGTGCGGAATAGTGGAATTTCTTGTAATGGCTAAACGAGACTTCGACGGGATGGGACAAATCCACTAGGTACAACCCACCTGGTCGCAAATTCGCCGCTACAGCCTGAAAGTGCTTGATCAGATTGTCGTTCGTGAGCAGGCAATCGAGGCCGTCGAACATGCAGAACGCGACGTCCACTGGCTTTGGCAGTTGGAAAGAACGCATGTCGGCCTCAAGCCAGGTGACTTGGGTGCCCTCTTTGGTCGCCTGGTCGTCGGCGAAGCGGAGCATTTCAGCGCGCAGGTCCAAGCCATAAGCCTGGGTCCCCGTGCGCGCCATGGCGCGAGCATGGTAGCCTGGGCCGCAGGCGACATCCAGTACCGAGTGAACGTCCGCATTGGCATATTTTTTGTAAATATCGCGGACAAATTTGACCTCAGCGCTCACATCGCGATTGAAAATCACGTCGTAGTACATCGCCCGGTCATAAAGATTACAATGCTCAGCCACGTCTAGTGCCCCTTCCGTCTTTGGTTGATGTCGATGCTCGGCGCGGCGCGTCTTTTAGGTAGCTGCGCTGTGACGCAGTGAAACGCGCCGCCGTTATAGATAAGTCCGTCGGCGTTTACCGTTTGGACATTAAATCCTAATGATTCATAAATCTTGCGGACTTTTTCGGCGTAGTAGGAGGCGAGCTCGGCATCAGGATAGCTGTCGTAGTTCCAGCCGAACCGCTGGTAGCTGGGTACGATGGCATGGCCGTTGACTAGGACGGCGTTGCTGTAGGTTCTGAAGGCGCCGCGGTAAGGTAGCGGCATCGGTAATCGCTTTACTTCTAAATAGTGCGACCATTCAGCAGCCTTTTGGTTCAATGAGTCGCGCAGCTCCTGGAGTTCGGGGGGGGTGTGGCCATAGATTTTACCCGCGACCGCCATGGTGCGCTCATCCAATTCGTTGACGAGCACCTGGTGGTCGTTGACGATTTTGGCCCACATATCGAGGTGAACATGCGGCGGCGCCGTAAACACGATGGTTTCGCGGCAACCCATGTTGGCCAAGCTGTGGCCCAAGGCGGCGTCCTTGCTTGCTGGCATATCGGTCGAAGACGAGAAGCAAAGATCTCCATTGGTAAGGAAGTTCCCTCCGTCCAGCGCCAATGGCAATGCGGTGACTGGGACGCTTAGCAGCTGGCCGAGCTCTTGCGGCACTCGGTCGTTCAGTTTGGTTGCGGGATCGTCATAAATGAGGTCGAAAAAGTGCATTTGCTGCTGCGTACTGATCGCCACCAGGGGCGCATAGTCGCGCATCCAGATGTTGCCGTGCGGCACATGGAGGCTGCTCACCATAGCGCTCGACCTGCTGCTGATGCCCTGAGCGTGAAGAGCCATGGCGAGCTCGGCGGGTGACTGGGGGGCGTTGCTGGCGACTGCTACCCTGGCCCCGGCCGCCACGATCGCCTCAACGAGTTCCTTGGCGTGATAATCAGCCGCGAACAGGTCTGCCGACAGCAGGACGGTTGCGGTGGGTGCGTATTCAGGGGTGGGACGGAAACGCGGGGTTGCGGCGGCTTGGACGGAGGCCAGCATTGCGCCGGCTATCTGCAACCCAGCAATAGACCATCGATTTATGCGCGGGAACCAGTCCAAGCGCTAACCGCCCTCCAAACAATATCAGCTTAGCTCGATGTCACAACGATGGGGCGCAGGCCGCGCAGGATCGGTCAATTCCAACATTTATATTAATAAGTAAGCGCCGAACCCGAGCCATAGTCAAGCCTATTGCACCAATACCCGGAGCGCGGGCGTCCCGCGCCCACTGGTTTGCGGGAGCTGAGGGGGTCTCGTAGTCGCAGAACAAGGGCGCCGCCGGCGGCAAATTCGCTGGTCTGGCACCGTCGCGGAGGCTTTAGCTAGAACTCTTGCCTAGTTATGAGAAAAGTCTGGGTAAATATCAGGACTTCTCCGATCAGCTGTTGACCGTCCGGAATTCCTTCATATATAGTCTCGCTTCTCTGAATCTTGGAGTGGTTGAGAAATGAAGACGCACAGCATTAAGCCTTCTGATTTTACTAAAAAATGGGTCATCGTCGATGCGAAGGACCAGACTCTTGGTCGCTTGGCCTCGCAGATTGCCCATGTCCTTCGCGGCAAGAACAAGCCGACTTTCGTCCCTCACCTCGACACCGGTGATAACGTCATCGTCATCAATTGCGCGAAAGTGAAATTGACGGGCAACAAGTGGGCCGACAAGTTTTACCATCATCACACCGGCTTCATGGGCGGGATCAAGCAGACTTCGGCACAGGATTTGCTGGCCAAGCATCCTGACCGCCTGTTGTCGATCGCCGTCAAAGGGATGCTGCCGAAGACCAAGCTTGGTCGTCAGCTGCTGACTAACCTACGCGTTTACCCCGACGATCAGCATGGTCAAGAGGGTCAAAAGCCCGTGGCTGTTGGTCTGGACCGTTCCGCGACCGTTAAGACCTAAACCGCATTCATTGCTCTGGACGATAGAGGGATACTAAAGCATGGCGCCGAAATACCTACACACCGTTGGCAAGCGCAAATCAGCGATTGCTCGGATCTGGATGAAGCCTGGTAAGGGCGAGATCACGATCAACAAACGCACGATCGATGAGTACTACCTGCGAGCCACCTCAAAGATGGTGATTATGCAGCCGCTCGAGCTGACGAACAGCGTTGGCCAGTACGATATCCGGATCAACGTCATCGGTGGCGGTCTATCGGGCCAAGCCGGCGCGATTCGCCACGCCATCTCCCGGGCTCTCGCCAACGGCGACCTTGAAGCCCGTAAGGTCCTGAAGAAAGCCGGACTTTTGACGCGCGACTCGCGCAAGAAAGAACGTAAGCTGCCGGGTCAACCTGGCGCTCGGAAACGCTTCCAGTACAGCAAGCGTTAATCAAGACGAAAGAGCCGCCCCGCAAAACGGAGCGGCTCTTTTCGCAAGTGGCTTTTTCTTGAGAGGAATGCCCGGCCCATGTCTGAGACCATCGATGACCTGACGATCTCGTTCTACCAGGATGATCGCAACGTCCTCAAGGAGCTGCAAAAGGTTATTTTGACCCGCGGCAACTGGACGACGATCATGTATCTCTTTCAAGAGCTCAACAAGAAGACCAATGAGTATGAAGCGCCGAAGGTGTCGATTCGACGCTACCAAAAGCGCGGTGGCATCTATAAGCAGCAGAGCAAATTCAACATCTCAAGCGCCAAACAAGGGCGCGAGATCTCGAGCATCCTGCTTAATTGGTTTCCCGAAGGCGCCGATGAGGACAAGCCGAAGAAACCGCGAGCTGCAAAAGGCAGCGGAAGCGGTGGCGCTCCTCCGCCGGATCCAAGTCGGGACGACGATGATGATGATGAAGTGACACAGCAGTCGGACATTTAGACTGCTGAAGCTCACGGCCGCCGGGAAAAAAGTCGCAGCAGGCCAGGTCGTTTGCGGTCGCTAAAGGGGCGCTCAGCGGCCTTGTTTAAGGTCACCAGGCGCTTTTCCAGATAGGACAGGGTGCTGCGCGCAGCGGCGGCCTCAGCTAAGGTCCACCATTCGCCAGGATCGATGTCGATGCTGCTCAGATGGAGGTGACTAGGTCCTCCGCTTAGCAGTGACAGGCTGTGCAGCGGCACCCAGAGGTCCCGGCTTTGACGGCTTAACCCAAGTTGCGCAAGGGCTGGCAGAAAGCTGGCGTGCAGGGGCAGCAAGCGGACCTGATCGGCTTGGGAGATGAGGATCAAGGCGGAGATCAGCAGTGTCAGGGCTGCTTTGTCTTGGTGATTCCCCCAGTTCAAAAATGGCTGCCGTGACGGCGATACGAGGATCGTGAGCGTTGTGAATTGGGTCTGCGTCAGCTGCGCCTCGGCGATGCCACGCACCAAGTCTGGCTCGCCCTCGGTCTCAGGGCCTTGCCCAGGGAGTGGCGGCGTGAGTAACCACCGGCCAACAGTGAGGGGAGTCGGCTTTTTTGGTGTCCGGACCAATGGAGGGGGCGCATACAGTGGTGCAGCTGGTGCCTCGCGGAGCTGGGCAAAGGCCTGAAGCTGCTGGCGGTCCCAGCCTTCTTCGTGGAGCCACCTGAATGCCGGCGTGGTGATCGACGTGGCATAAATTCGTGGTACACTGGGAGCATGACTCCGCGATGGACGGTGCGACAACATAGTCCTCCTCAGACTCCTCTTTCGTTTCGCCTGTACTCCCTGTTCGACATCATAGCACCGTTGCCTCAAGTCCCCTCGCTGGGTCGTTTGTGACGCGCCTTTTCGGTCTTCCTGCTTTAGGAGTAAGCGTATGTTTTCATCTGCCAAGGCGGTTTCCGGCGGTAAAATGAAGAAGCCTGGAGTCCCGCGTGATCATGGCGCCGTGACGATTCTGACGAGTGGCTGTCACTTCTCTGGCAAACTGCACTGCCGTGGGTCCAGCCGGATTGGCGGAAAGATCGAAGGCCAACTCATCTCCGAGGGCCTGCTCATCATCGAGGAGGACGCTGTGATCACGGCAGAAGTGAAGGCCGAGGAGGTGGTGATCCAAGGAACACTGCGCGGCAAACTGGTCGCCTCCGGCCGGGTCGAACTTGCGGCCTCAAGCCGAGTCGAGGGGGATATCTCGACGCCGATTCTCATCATCCGTGAGGGTGCTCAATTTAATGGTCGAGCCAGTATGGCAACGTCAGAAGCGGCTCTTCCTGAAATCAGTCGCGTCGCGCCTAAGGTGGTCTTGGGCCATAAAGGACCAAAGGCCGAGTCGGCACTGGGTGTTGGTCCGCTCATCGAACGCGATGCTCGGATCGACCTAAGCCCGCACAAGGGGCCGGACGTTCATGTGCCCACCCGCTGAGCTGTGGCCTCGTCTGGAGGCCTTTCCTCTCGAGAGTTTGCCACGCCAGGTCGTGGGGCTAAAGGGCGATGTCGTGTCATGGGCGAAGCTGACGCAGGTGAACACCGGCGGTGCGGCTGCTCGGTCCAAGCGTCCGAGTGCCGTGATGATGCTTTTTGTACCGCCGCAGGCTCCGGGATCCCCGGCTGAGCTGCTGTTCACGAAGCGCTCGGTGCATCTAAGGTCGCACCGAGGACAAATCAGCTTTGCCGGCGGCAGGTCTGATCCGCAGGATCTGTCGCCAGCGGCGACCGCGATCCGGGAGTTACAAGAAGAGTTGGGTGTGGCTCCTGAAGCTGTGACCATCGTCGGGACTCTACCGCCAGTGACGGCTTTGGACCGCCAGCCGGTCTATCCGGTGGTGGCCATGGCAGCCGTTCGGCCTGATGATCTGGTCATGGCGGTGGCCGAGGTCGAAGCCGTGTTCACCGTCCCGTGGCCAGCGTTGGCACGCGGCCAGGGGCACGGATTTTCGTTTAATATCTTTGGCAACTGGCGCTTGGCGCACAGCTATCCGGTCCCCGCTGGCAATATTTGGGGCCTTACGGCGCACATCCTCCATAGCGCTTCACTGGAATGAAATTCTCGATTACTCTATGGGCTCAGTGATGTCGTGGCATGCTCATTTATCTCTTCAGATCTGGCGAGGTCTCGTGTTGATCATAAGAAAGCCCCTGCTGTTTGCCTTGTTGGCGGTTGCAGCGTTTGCCTGCACCAAAGAAACACAAAACAAGATCTCGCGCAGCTTCCAGAACTGGACCGGAACCAACGGCGTACTCGACGTCATTAGTGAGGGCAAGGTTCTTTATCGGTTTGTTAAAATTGATAAGATGACGACGGCGACGGCGACCAATGATCCGACGACGTCCAGGGCTTACCGCTTTGGCTATGGGGTCCTCGATAAAAACTTCAACTTCAAGCAGGATGAAGACGAGAAAAAGCTGTACTTCGAGGTCAGCGACTACTCAACCCAGTACGTCTTCTATGAAAATCCCTACGACGAGTGACGCAACTGGGCCAGAGGACGGTGCCGGATTTAGTCTTTGGGACTCAGACCCTGAATGATCGCCTCGAGCACATGCCGATGATAGATCCAGGGCAGGTCGTGGCTTTGCCCATCGAGCGGTTGGTAGGACGTTTTATAATGACCGCTGCTTGCCAACGCATCGACAAATGCCTTGGCCTGGGCGACTGGGGCGGCGGTGTCTTTGGCGCCGTGGTAGATGGCGATGGTGGGTGGTAATCCGGTGGTCTCATAGGCAACCGATCGCTCTTCGATCGCCTTATCACCGCCGAGCTTTTTTAGGATCTCAATATCGGCTTTGGTGGCCGGGTCGCTGCTGGTGCGAAGTGCCTCTTCATAGTCGTAGATGCCTCCGCCCACTATCAGAAAATTAAGTCCTTTTAGGTGTTTAGATACGATAGCGGCAGCAGAGGCGGCGCTCCCGTAGCCCCATACTGCGGTGACCGGCTGGGGTAAGTTGGCCGTCTTGATCGCCGTGGGCAGGACGGCCAGAACTGCGGCGATGGAGGCTGCACCGGTGAAATCAGCTGCACCAGTGGAACCACCGAAGCCGGGGCGATTGATCGTCACGACGTCGTAGCCGTTGGCGAGAAAGGCTTGAGCATGCCAGCCGTGGCAAAACTTGGCAGGGTCATAGCCTTGGTGATCGCCGTGCATCAGCAGCACGGTGGCGCGCGCGTTTTTTAGGCGGCAGCTGATCCACTCCCCTTTCGCTTTGGTGACTCCGGTCTGGTAGTCGCCGAGGCCGGTGGCCGAGACGGATTCTGTCGGCTTAAAATCTGCTTCAGAGTCGACCGAGATATGCTCGGTTTGGCTCGGCTCTTCATGCAGGCTGGCGCAGGCGTGGACCGAACCGGCGGTGAGGAGAATAGTCAGCAAGCTAAGACGCATCATGACCTCTTTGGCGCAGGGTGTGACGAGGCTGGACCAATGCGGCCAGCCTGGGGATTTTAGTTGCTGAAAACGATGGCATTGGTCGGGTTATAGGCCAGTTTTATCCCCTCTCTGGCGAAGCTGTCGAGCAGCTGATAGTTGATTTCCTGCTGGGTTTTGACAAACAGCGGATAGTCATCGCTCATCACATAATAGACAGCATCAAAGGTCAGTCCGACCTCACTGATCGAGGTGAAGCCGGCCTGGCTTAACTTCGTCTGGCTGCGGCCCTCGACCGCAGCCTTCAACAGGTCGGGCACGAGTTTGATTTTACTGTTCGGGGTCTCGGGGTGAACCAGGATCTTGAGGCTCGCCCGTCGCTGCTCCATCCGCTTAAAGTTGCGAATGCGCGACTTGGTCAGATCCGAGTTAGAGAAGACGAGTAGTTCGCCTCCGATACTGCGGATGCGGGTGGTCTTTAGGCCGATATGCTCGACCGTTCCCTGCAGGCTGTCGACATTGATAAAGTCGCCTGGTTCGAAGGGTTTGTCCAAGGCGATGGCAAAGGAGCTGAAGGTGTCGCCCAGGATCGCCTGTGCCGCGAGAGCGATGGCGACGGCGCCGATGCCCAGGCCACCGACAAAAGTCGATACATTGTACCCGGCGTTGTCCATAAAGAAGAGGACGCCTGCGATCCACAGCGCCACCAGTGCGATTGTGGTGAGGTTGTTGGTGGTGTTGCGCATCACCGGGTCATCGCTTTTGCCCCCCCGCGTGCGCATGATCAAGGCGCGGACGATCTCACCGAGCAGTTGGACCACTTGGATGGTCACCACCGCGGTGGTGATCAAATAGAGGCCGCGCTCAAGTGGTGGCGACATCGCCAAGCGCTTGGTCGAACAATAGAAAGCCAGCAACGTCAGGGTCGATGGTTTGATCTGGCAAAGAAAGGTCTGGGCGAAGACCCAGAAGCTTCTTGGGTAAGCTGCGGCTAAAGACCCGGAGCGACGCACCAGGTAGCGACGCAGCCAACTGAAGGCCGGCCAGAGCAAGAAAAAGCTCAGGACGGTCAGAATGTAGGCGTAGATTGAATTGCTCAAAAAATGCACTTCGAGCAAGGGGATATCTTTGGCCAAATCATACTGGGAAAGATGGTGAAGGCGTTCGGTCAAGGAAGGGGCATCGGCTAGCTGTTCAGACATCGTCGGTGGTTCCGCTGGGTCCGTGTGGAGTCGTCGTGGACGAGTGGCATCGCCTCGAGTATAGACCGCCCGGCAGGCTTTGCAACGTCCGACCCAGTTGGGTACACTCGGGGGCGAGGCGGTCGGGATTGCGCTTGTTGGGTGTTGCCCAGTTTTTCTCCGGAGCAAATGGCATGGCAGTAGACGTCAAGGTTCCAGCGGTTGGCGAGTCGGTACAGGAAGCAATGATCCACAAGTGGCACAAAGCCTCGGGCGATAGCGTAAAGCGCGACGATGTCCTGCTGGAATTAGAGACGGATAAAGCCACCGTCGAGGTCGTGGCGGAAAGCGACGGCGTTCTCGAGATCTTAGCCAAGGACGGCGCCACAGTGGCGATCGGCCAAGTCATCGGTCGACTGGAAACGTCTGGGGCTGGCGCGGCAAAAGCCGGCAAGAGCGACAAGGCTGCAGCGGCGAAGGTCACGCCGCCACCGCCGCCCCCTGCCGCTGCAAAAGCTGCCGCAGACAGTGGTCCAGTGCTGATGCCGGCAGCGCGCCGTTTAGTGGAAGAGCATCAAATCGATCCTAAGTCCATCGAGGCCACTGGCAAAGGCGGACGTTTGACCAAAGGCGACGTGTTGAATCATCTCGAAGGAGGCGCCGCGCCGGCTGCTGCCGCGGTTGCACCAGCCAAGGTTGCTGCGCCCGCAGCGAAAGGCCCCGAGCTGAAATTGCCGCAGCCGCAGACCGCTGCGGGGGCGCGCGGAGAGCGTCGCGAGCCCTTGTCGATGCTGCGTCGGCGGGTTGCCGAGCGCTTGATTCATGCACAGAATACCGCCGCGATTCTTACCACCTTCAATGAAGTGGATATGAAGGCGGTAATGGACCTGCGCAAGCAGTACAAAGATGGGTTTAAGGAAAAGCACGGCATCGGCCTGGGCTTTATGAGCTTCTTTGTGCGCGCTGCGATCGAGGCACTGAAGGCCTTTCCGGCCATCAATGGCTGGATCGAAGGTAATGAGATCGTCTACCACGATTATTACGATCTTGGTGTGGCGGTCTCAGGCGACCGTGGTCTGGTGGTACCGGTGATTCGCGACGCCGACAAATTATCGATGGCTGAGATCGAGCAATCCATTGCGTTCTATGCCGGTAAGGCCCGTGACGGTAAAATCACCGTCGAACAGCTAAATGGCGGTACGTTTACCATCTCAAACGGTGGGACCTTCGGCTCGCTACTGTCCACGCCGATCCTCAACCCACCGCAAAGCGCCATCCTCGGCATGCATAAGATCGAGGAACGTCCCATCGCGCTCAATGGTCAGGTGGTGATTCGGCCGATGATGTATCTGGCCTTGTCCTATGACCATCGCATTGTTGATGGTAAAGAGGCCGTGCAGTTTTTAGTCAAAATCAAAGAGCTGGTCGAAGATCCGACCAGATTACTCCTGGGAGTCTAAAATCCATGGCGGCACAAGAATTTGACGTGATCGTGATCGGCTCCGGTCCCGGCGGCTATGTCTGTGCGATACGCGCGGCGCAGCTTGGACTGAGCACCGCCTGCGTCGAGTACGAGCAGTCGCTCGGTGGTACCTGCTTAAACGTCGGCTGCATCCCCAGTAAGGCGCTGCTGCAATCAAGCGAGTACTATTCGCACACGCTACACGACTTGGCGAAACACGGCGTTAAAGTCGAGAAGGCCAGCCTAGATCTGCCGACGATGCTTAAACGCAAAGACGAGATCGTCAAGGGCTTGACCGGTGGCGTTGCGGGCTTGTTTAAAAAGAACAAAGTGACCTGGCTCAAAGGACGCGGCAGCTTTGTCGACAGCACGACGGTGAAAGTCGTCGGTGCCGACGGTGAGGCCACCTATAAAGCCAAAAATATTGTCATCGCCACCGGCAGTAAGCCGATTGAGATCCCGCCGGCCAAGTTTGATCGCGAGCAGATCGTCAGTTCGACGGGAGCCCTTAAGTTCGCCTCGGTGCCTAAGCACCTGATCGTGATCGGCGGCGGTGTGATCGGTCTGGAAATGGGTAGCGTCTGGCGTCGCCTCGGTGCCGAGGTGACGGTGATCGAAGCACTGACGACGATCCTGCCCGGGATGGATTTGGAGCTCAGCAAGGGCCTGCTGAAGATCATGCAAAAAGAAGGCGTCAGCTTCCACCTCGAGACCAAGCTGGTGGAAACCCGCAAGGCCAACGGTGAAGTCACGGCCGTTTGCCAAAAGGCCGACGGTAGTACGGTTGAAATTAAAGGCGACCGGATGCTCGTAGCGGTTGGTCGCCGCGCCTATACAGAAGGTTTAAACATTGAAGCCATCGGCTTAAAGCTAGAAGCGGGCGGCAAAGTACCAGTGGACGATCACTATAGGACCCCTGTGGCTGGGGTCTGGGCGATCGGTGATGTGATCCGTGGGCCGATGCTGGCGCACAAGAGTGAAGATGAGGGCGTGGCCTGCGCCGAGCGCATTGCTGGCCGCGCGGGGCACGTAAATTACGAGGCTATTCCAGGGGTTGTCTACACCTGGCCAGAGGTTGCCGCAGTCGGCCTGAGCGAAGAGGCGGCCAAGCAACAAGGTCTGGCTGTAAAGATTGGCAAGTTTCCCTTCCTCGCTAACGGCCGGGCAAAAGCCTTTGGCAACACCGAAGGATTCGTTAAAATCATCGCCGATGCCAAATCCGATCGCATCGTCGGCGCGCATATCTTAGGCCCAAATGCCTCCGAGCTGATTGCTGAACTGGTCGTTGCGATCGAGTTCGGAGCCAGCGCGGAGGATATCGCCAGATCGACCCATGCACACCCAACCTTATCCGAGAGTGTTAAGGAAGCGGCCCTTGGTGTCGACAAGCGAAGTATCCATATCTGAACGCCCAGCCATTGGTAGTAGTGACTGGGAAGTCGCTAAAGGATCATAAAGCATGTCTCAGCAAGAGGCCTCAGGATCATCGAAGTTTAGCTTTGCCACCGCCACCAACGTGGCCTTCCTGGAGCGGATGTATGCCGCTTATAAACAGGATCCGAACAGCGTCGACGTAACCTGGCAACAGTTCTTTGCCGGTTACGACTTCGCCGCCGCCGGTGATCCATTGGTCGGGGGCACGAGTGTTCCCAGTGGCGGCGGTGCCACTCCCGCGGAAGACCACGACACGGCAAAGGTTGAGGCCTTTATCAACGCCTACCGCCGGCTTGGACACTTGTCGGCGCATTTGAATCCGCTAGCCTCGGCCCCTGGGATCGCCGCTGATATGCTGCCAGCAGCTCATGGCCTGCAGACGGTGAGTCCGGTGCGGTTGTTCCATCCGGCCAACTTGCCCGAGCGGGCGATGACCTTTCCCGACATCAACGCCTTGTTATCTTCGACCTACTGCGGCCGCATCGGTGCTGACTTCCGCGAAGTCAACGACATCGCAACCGTGACCTGGCTGCAAGATCAGATGGAGAGTTGTCGTAACAAGCCGACCCTGAGCGTGCAAGAGAAGAAGCAGATTCTCCATAAGCTGGCCCAGGCTGAGGGCTTTGAACAGTTCCTCGGTCGGCGCTACATCGGTACTAAGCGGTTCTCCCTTGAAGGCCTCGACACTTTAATCCCATTACTCGATTTAGTAGCTGCCGACGGCGTCAAACTGGGCGTTGAAGAGATTTGTTTAGGCATGGCCCACCGCGGTCGTTTAAACGTGCTGGTGAACTTTCTCGGTAAGAGCTACGAGCTGATGCTCAACCAGTTCGAGGGCACCGAATATAATCCCTACGACATCGACGGCGACGTCAAGTACCACATGGGCTTTGCCAGCGAAGTGGGGACGATGAACGGCGACCGAGTCCGCCTCTATCTGTCGCCAAATCCAAGTCATCTCGAAGTCGTCAATCCCGTCGTCGAAGGCTTCGCCCGTGCGCGCCAGCGCCTACTCGGCGACAGTGAGCGCCGCCGCGTGTTACCCATCTTGATGCACGGCGATGCCTCTTTTGTCGGTCAAGGGACCGTTGCTGAAACCCTGAACTTGTCACAGCTTACCGGGTATACCACCGGCGGTACGCTACACATCATCACCAATAATCAAATCGGCTTTACGACTGAGCCTACCGAAAGCCGCTCGACCAACTATAGCTCCGATATCGCCAAGATGATCCGGGCCCCGGTGCTGCACGTCAATGCCGATGATCCGGAAGCGGTGAACTGGTGCGGTCGCTTAGCGATGGAGTTCCGCCAGAAGTTCCAACGCGACATCATCATCGATCTGATCGGTTACCGTCGCCATGGTCACAACGAGGGCGATGAGCCGGCGTTCACTCAACCGCTGATGTACCGGAATATCGCTGCGCACCCCACGGTGTTTAAAAGCTACGGCGACCAACTCGTCGCCGAGGGCGTCTTGACCGCTGCCGATGTCGAAAAAGAGGCGACTGAGTTTCGCGATGTGATGCAGGCCGCCTACGACGCCGTCCATGGTAAAAAAACGCCGCAGATCCCTGCACCGATCATTCCGGCCTCGCTGCAAAAGAGCCTACCCTACAAGAAGGCTAGTCGTGAAGATGTCGCTCGCCCGGTCGAAACCGGTGTGGCAGCGGCCCAACTCCGAGACATCGTGCAAAAGGTGACCCAGGTCCCGACCGGTTTCACCCCACATCCCAAACTCGCCCGCTTGCTGGAAAACCGGCAGAAAATGGTCGAAGGCAAGGGCGCTGTCGATTGGGGCCTTGGCGAACTGCTGGCACTCAGCACCTTGGCGCTGGAAGGCCACCATGTGCGCTTTACCGGCCAAGACGCGCAACGCGGCACCTTTACCAGCCGGCATGCCGTCTATACGGACTTTCAAACCAATCAACGCTACGAACCGCTGAATCACCTGAGCGCGAAACAAGGCGCCGTCAATGTGATCAACAGCCCACTGTCAGAGCAGGGTTGCCTAGGTTTTGAATTTGGCTACTCCGTCGCCGACCCAGAGGGTTTTGTCGCTTGGGAGGCGCAGTTTGGTGACTTCGCCAACGGCGCGCAAATCGTCATTGATCAGTTCCTATCGGCCTCTGAGGCTAAGTGGAAGCAGACCTGCTCATTGGTATTGCTGCTCCCTCATGGCCATGAAGGTCAGGGCCCCGAACACTCGAGTGCTCGCCCTGAGCGGTTCTTACAACTATGCGGCAATCTCAATATCCAAGTGGTCATTCCATCGACGCCGGCGCAGCACTACCACGCGCTGCGTCGCCAGCTTCACCGTGAATTTCGCAAGCCCCTGGTGGTGATGACGCCTAAGAGTTTGCTGCGCGATCCGCTGTGTGTTTCGCCGCTCGCCGACTTTGAAAGCAGTCGCTTTCAAGAGGTCCTGGACGATGCCACGGCAGGCAAAGACAAGGTCGAGCGCGTAGTCTTTTGCAGCGGCAAGATCTACTACGATCTAATCAAAGCTCGCACCGAACAAAAAGAATACACCGGCGTACCCATCATTCGCTTGGAACAGCTTTATCCCTTTCCTTATGGCCAAATGGAGGCGCTACTCGGCTCCTATCCGCACCTAAGCGAGATCATTTGGGCTCAAGAGGAACCGCAAAATATGGGCGGCTGGAATTTTGTCCGTGGACGCCTCTTGGAGGTCCTCAGATCAAACCAGAAGCTTAGCTATAGCGGCCGCAAAAACAGCGGCACTCCTGCCGAAGGGTCGGCTAAGGCGCACGAGCTGGAGCAAAAGCGCATCATTCAAGACGCGCTAGCTCGGGCAAGTGGACTGGTGTTGAAGGCTTCGGCTACTGGTAAATAGGGTGGGGTCAGCCACTGGCTGTAACACGTTGGAATAAGGTGGTGTCAGTTGCCAACCTTCAAAAGCGTGAGTGGCGCCCCCCTTCAAAAGCGTGTCGACTAATCCTTGATCTTGGATTGCTTGTGGAATGCATAGGTCTCCGACCTAGCTGAGCGGCCCGCCAGGCTAGACTCGTGCGCCTTGATTGGTCCATGATATCATCAGGCAAACAGAATCTTAGTCACCAAGTTCAGGAAGCAATATGAAAATAATTGTGCTGATCCCGTGCCTTTTAATGGCGATACAGGGCTGTAAGACCGCGTCTCAAAGCTATGTACAATCTCTCCCGGTCGCCGACATAGGCAATCTCTCCCTCGAACAGTGGACGGCAGCCTGCAAGCAGGAGCTCGACAACCCCACCACAGCGGCCCAGGCACTCAAGGATCTGAATGAACTCGCCGGTACGCGTGATTGTTCAGCTGCCTATCCGATGATCAAAAAAGTCGTCAAAGACGCCTTTCCGACCCCAAGCTAAACCCGAGCAATCTGATTCACCTGATTTGGAACTGTAGTGATTTTTTAATGAATTATCTACCGGGAGTATGCAAGATTGAAAACAAAACAGGTCCTTGTGTTTTCCATGATCCTCCTGTCTCTAAGTCACAGAGCGACGTCCGCCCCCCTGACCAAGTGGGAAAAGCTCGATCCCAACGAAGATAAGGAAATGATCGAAGCAGGCGACCTTTTAATCGGCCAGGCCAAGGATAATTACTCAAAGAAAGGTCTGCGCGTCCTACGAGATGCTCATCCCCACGCGATCGCTTGCGTCGCTGCCAGATTCAAAGTCAACGACGACATTCCCATCAAATATCAGACCGGAGTATTTTCCCAACCCGGTAAAACCTATGACGGCCTGATTCGCTTTTCCAGTTCATTTGGACCTGCGGGTGACAACGCCAAGGACGCCCGTGGACTGGCGATTAAATTGTTTGGCGTACCAGGGACCAAGCT
>JAPLFX010000177.1 GCA_026390445.1 Pseudomonadota bacterium | reverse complement strand
CCTGTCTTTGCGAGCTAAATGCCGACTATGTGAGTTTGGCTAAAGTTTTTTGCCGGCCTGTCCGATAAGGGCTTTAGTTCAGCAATCAGGAATGCTGGCCTTGTAGGTCGGCATAAGCCGGAGGCATTCTGTTATGGTCGTTAAAACTCCCGTCATTCTAAGTTCGGTGGTGCTCTTGCTGGCGACAACCTGGGGTTGCAGCACGGCGCCAACACCTGCCGGCAACACCAATGCGTCGAAGCAAGGCGGAGCCAATGCCAACGGCACAGACTCAACCGGAGCGGCCACTGGCACTCCTGGGGCTCCGGCAGCCACTCCTGGCACCCCTGGCACCCCTGCCGTTGCTGGTGCAGCGACGACGACACCAGTCGATCAAAAAACTGCGACGGCGCCCGCGACAGGCGCGACGGCCACGAACGCTAGCGGCTGGTGCGCGGCTGCCGCGGCGACCTCCATCGTCAAGACGCCTGGAATGGCGAAGCCCTTCGCCCAGCTCTGTGCTAACGGCCAAGCGACGACCTTTCTTGCCGACACCTTGGTCAAAACGGCTTATGCCGGCACCGGCGCCCCTGCGCTGCAGATGATCAATCCGATCTCTGACCCAAGCGGCACCGTCACCGCATTCTTCGGCGTGGGCATCAAGCTGCCGCTGACCTCCAAAGTGGAGTTTGGCGCTGGCGCCCTCGGACAGGGCAGCGTCGCCAATGCAATCCAGTTAGTTAAAAATCAGGGCGATACCCCTGGCGCCATCACCTCGGTACCGGTTGCGTCCAACCCAGACAAGGGCTGGGTGCGTGGCTGGACGATTGAGAACATCTCAACCAAGGCCGTGGCCATCGTCAACATCAAGACTGACTACATCACCCAGGTCGACCAATATGACTTAGGTGGTGGCTACTACATGTACACATCGCAGCTTAAAAAATCGATCGAGACGATGAAGGACTACCAGTTGCTCACAGCGTCCTTTGACATCAACGGTGTCGGCTACCTCCTGACGGTCGCCCAAATTGCCGCAGATGATCACGGCTTCTCGTCGATTGCGATCCAGGCCGTGAGCGATATCGCCACTGCAACGATCAAGTTTATGTACACCACGGCGACGGCGAAGTAAGGCGGGGATGCGCCTAGAAGCTGTAGGAAATTCCAGCGCTACCCATGATGACTTTTAAACTAAAGGTGCCTGGTTGGTAAAATCCATCGGGCACCAGCAAAGCGCCGTACATGTAAACTGCCGCCATTTCGATGTAGGAGCTGCGTCCCATCGAGTAGCGGTAGCCACCGGAGTAGATATTGCGCGGGACAGCTTCGAGCTGTCCGATTCGGACGCCGCGGACTGAGGGGAATTTGGTACTCGTGCTGTCGACCGGATCCCCCGCGCGCATATTGCCGCCATCCATGCCAAAGGCTGCCTCCAGACGATGCTTTGGGGTTAGCCAAACCCGGGCGCCGACGGTGATATCATTGGTGTCGATAAAATCAGTCGCGTCCCCATCGGTGCCCAAGCCTTGCTTGTAGATGCTGCGTCCAGCGCTCCAGTTCTCGCGTACAAAATCAAAAAAGGCGCCGAAATAACCGATCCGCCCTTCGATACCAAAACCGATCTGCGCCGGATCAAAGCCGACCCCCTTGAAGTCCTGGTTTTGAAAGACCGGTTCGGTGGCATTACTAGACGCGGTGTTTACATCTAGCGACCCGGTATAGGTTCTCGTCACGGCGGTCTTGTAGCTGAGGCCGATGGTCACGCTATGCGGCAGGTTGAGCCGAGTGCCGACGACGTACTGTTTCGAGGTGCCCTTGTAGTCGGCGTTGAGGGTGGCGCGGTCGGTGCCTGACTTTACCAGCGAGACCTTGGACTGGTCGCTGTAGTAAAGCAGGCTAACGCCAATCGCAAACATTTTGTTGAATTGGACGGATGAACCGACTGCGGCACGAAAGGCTGTTTGTTTACGGGTGACATTCGAGGCTTCAATGGTGCCCGGTGTAATTTGCGCCGGTACGCCATTGTCGACTTGAGCGGTACCATTGCCAAGGGGTAGCATGGCGACGCCAAGCGCAAGCTGCGGTATGGGCTTCCATGCCAATCCGAAGCTGGCCAGTGGCGTCGTCGCAGTGAGGACCGCTGGGACGTAACTACCCGTATCGGCGTTTTGGTAGGTATAGGTGATCTGCGCCATCGACAGATCGATTTCGGGCTGCACGCCCCGGGTGGTGCTAAGGTTTGCCGGGTTAAAATACATCGATGTGGCGCCGCGCGACACGGTTTGGCCAGCGCCTGCCGCCGCCTTGGCCTGGATTCCTGGCATAAGGAAGTCAGCTGCTAGCGCACGGGGAGCCAGGGTCAGCGCGAAGCTTAACCAGGCGAGACCTGCGATCGTCGATATAGGCGGCGGCACGTGCTTCATTGTTAGAATTTTATCACAGGTAGATCTTTGGTTTATCATAGACTGATGTCCCACGTGGACGGTGGCACCGTGGTGGCGTCAAGGGCTGCTGAGGTGGGCCCGGATGTGATTAGGTAAAAAACTATCTTTTGCAGGAGCGACCAACATGGATCATCGTTGGAACGGGACCAATTTTCTCGGCGTTACGGCCGTGGCCCAAGCGTCGGCCTTGGCGCACACAAGGCTGTACCGCTTCCTTGCCGCGCCGGACGCCGCGGATGCGGTGATGCGCATCCTTGTCGCGCACCTGGCATTGACTCCCGCCGACCTAGCGCTGGTCGAGGACTTCACCTTGAGCTTGGGTGGGGCAGGACGACACCTCGCACTGGTGAGCTACTTCCAGCAGATGGCCGAGAAGATCGTCACGGATGCCGAGTTGGCAGCCTATGTCGTTCAAGAGTTCTTCGTCTCGACCAACTTCATTGCTTATTACAAAGGAGAGGCGCCACGGTTGCAGATGTTGGCGGATTTAGAACAAGGTCCAGAGGCAGAGGTGGCGCTAGCCTAAAGACGGTGACGAAATCGTGTCTTTGGAATGACGACCAAAATCAGGCGATCGAGGGCATCTGTCTGATTTGTGCCAAGCATCGAATGATCATGAATTGGCGCCACGTGTAGAGCGTTCGGTCGTTGCTATTGCATACAGTTCCCCGGCTTCATTCAGCAGTGCGCTGGAGATAACCGACACCTCAATCACAGAGCCCTGTTTGGTGAGCCTCTTAGTCATTTGTGGCTGCAAGCTGTCAGACTGACTAGTTTGCGTCAGCGTGGTCATCGCACCTTCGCGTAGGCCTTGGGGAATTCGGTCGCGCATATTCATAAGCTGGGCCTCGGCTTCGGACCAGCCATACAGTCGCTGGGCGCCAGGATTCCACGCGATGATGCGCCCCATAAGGTCATGCACGCAGATGGCATCGAGGGAGTCGCGCACGACAATTGCAAGACGTTGCGCCTCGTTTGCCTTCGCTAAAGCGGTGCGTGTCCGTACCAATAGCGTGATATCCATGAATGAAATCACGGCACCTTCGATCACATGATCAAGCGTCCGGTAGGGCTGGATGCGCATGTTGAAGGACTTGCCATCAAGCGTTGACACTTCTACATCTTTCGCTACGAGCGTGTCCAGGACGCCTTGAACGTCTGGTACCAGCGAGTTATATCCTGCGAGGTTGGAGACGATATGAGCAACGGGTCGTCCAACGTCGCTTGGTATTAAATTGATGATGGCACTTGCTGCGGGAGTAAAACGCAAGATTCGTAGCTGATGATCGACGAACACGGTGCCGATCCCAGTGCCGGCGAGAAGATTGTTCATGTCGTTGTTGGCTCGTGACAGATCGCTAACTTTGGTTTGCAACTCAGAATTGACGGTCGCGAGTTCTTCGTTAACGGATTGCAGTTCTTCCTTGGAAGTCTCCAATTCTTCGTTGGTAGACTGTAACTCCTCATTAACGGATTGCATCTCTTCATTGGCCGACTTGAGCTCTTCGCTTGAAGTTTCAAGCTCCTCGTTCGTAGCCCTGAGGTACTCTTCTTTGGCCCGCAGTTCATTTTTGAGTTCCGCAACTCTCGCATCGGTGTCTGTCATTACTTGTGCTTGGTCCAGTTGCCCTAGGGTCGCACTGGTTGCCGCGGCGTTAGGCTGCGATGGCTCGCAGACGCCATGGGTGGCTTCGTCAAAGATGACGACAAAGAGCTGTGGCTCAGTCGCTGAGTCCGTATCACTCGTCGCTGGGAGCACGGTTACGTTGATTCTGGCGTATTGGTCGTTGGTCTTCACGTTCACATGTGAGACACGGGCGATGGCTTTAGTCCGAGTGGCCTGGTGTAGAGTCATGGCCAGGTCGGTACGCAAGCCATCACGGGCCATTTTCAATATGTTGGTGCCTGGCTCTCCAGGGGCCAGCTCCAAATACTTGCCGGTTCGGCCGTGCAAGTAAAGAATGTCGCCATTTTCGCTGACGAGAGCTCCGGCCGGCACGACCTCCCGCATCAGCGTCTGTTCCATCAGCTCCCGCAGTGACATCCTTTTAAGGATCCTCCCCGCGGCATGGGGTTGTAATTCGAGCGGATCGATCGGCGTCAGAGGCGGGACGAAGCTTCCGCGGGAGGTCCGCGTCAAGTGGGTGAGGGGGAGGGCCTTTTGCTTGTATAGCTTGGCTTTGCGGTCCAGCACGTCAAACAATTGATCATAGTCGCCAATGCCTTCTGAGGAGCCCAGAAAAAGTATGCCGCCAGGACTCAGGGCATAATGGAACAGCGGAATAAGCTTTCGCTGTAGGTGTATACTCAAATAGATCAGTAAGTTGCGACAGCATATGAGGTCGAGCTTGGAGAATGGCGGGTCTTTGATCACATCCTGCTCAGAAAACACAATCATGTCCCTAACGTCCTTACGGATACGGTAGGAATGTGCGCCGGTGTCGGCAGTGAAAAATCGTGCGAGGCGATCGGGCGACATATCAGCGGCAATGCTGGCCGGAAAGACCCCGGTGCGGGCGGCGGCAATTGCCTGGCTGTCGATATCGGTGGCGAAGATCTGCACCACAAAGCTCTGCTTGAGAGTCTCCACACGCTCCTTAAGCAGAATAGCGATCGAATACGCCTCTTCTCCCGTGGAGCAGCCTGCGACCCAAACCCGAATCGCCGCCGTTGGTGATTTGTCCTCAAAGAGCTTTGGGATGAAGTTATGTTCGAGAGCCTTAAAGGCTTCCGGATCACGAAAAAAATTCGTGACACCGATCAAAAGGTCGCGAAACAGCGCCTGCACCTCGGATGGCGTCTGCTGCAGCAATTGGACGAAGCTCTCAAGGTCAGTTACCTGGTGCACGGCCATTCGGCGCTCGATGCGCCGGCAGATGGTGTTTCGCTTGTATAGAGAAAAGTCGTGGCCGGTTTGCGACCGGAGCAAGAGGAAAATCTTCCGCAGCGAGTTTTCATTGGATGGACTGCTTACGCCGGAAGTTTTGGGCAGCTTGCCAAGAGCGTGTTTGGCGTAGGCGATGAGCTGCGCGGGCATATCGCGGGGCAGCAACTCATAGTCCACAAGGCATGTGGCCAGCGCACTCCTTGGCATGCCATCAAATTCCGTCGAGGCAGGCGTTTGCGCCATGATCATGCCGCCTTCGCCCTTGATCGCGCGTACACCTTGGGACCCATCGCTGCCTGTGCCCGAGAGTATGATGCCAACGGCACGTTCGTGCTGGTCTTGAGCTAGCGACTTAAAGAAAAAGTCGATCGGCAATCGCAGGCCACGTGGGGCGGACGGATCTAGCAAGTGCAGCGAGCCATTGATGAGCGCCAAATCGCGCGCCGGCGGTATAACATAGATGCAGTTAGGCTCTAAAACGACGCCATCCTCGACTTCACTCACCGGCATGCGAGTGTAGCGCTGGAGGAGCTCGGCAAGTACGCTTTTATGATCTGGAGCGAGATGCTGCACCAGAACAAAAGCCATTCCCGGGTCTTCATCAGCGGGCATGCCAGCAAAGAAAGCCTCAAATGCCGCCAAGCCACCTGCCGAAGCGCCGATGCCGACGATCGGGAAGCTAGGCGCCGCAGCGGATACATCGCCGACAGCTGGAGTGGCCTTTGCGGTCGCAGTGGGAGGGATTTGATGGTCTGAAGGCATGATGAGTCATCCTGAGCGTGCGCGAGAAGAAAGGATCCGAAGCAACCTCCCTCCAGTGACCCGGAGCCGGTGGTGCTTGGCGGATGCCGGCCTAAAAAAGTTGATTGCGTGAACCGACAAATGAACGACCATTGGGATCTTGCTATTGATATCACGAACCTAAAAAAATGCAAAAAAAATCGGAAAATGGCAGGGATGCAGCGGGGAACTAGACCCTGGCGCTTTGGCGCCAGGGTCTAGTCAAGGTGGAATGCCGATCTACCGCCTAACCAGGTGCTTGGTAGCGAACCGGGTGTAATCAACCCTAGTCAAAGTCGCCAGCATCGGTTGGATTTTTCTTGATTCTTTGTCCGTAGCGCCATGTCGCGCCGCTCAAGACATTCACGTTATCAGCCGAACCTAACTACCAGATAGCCATATCGGCTTTGGTAGTTAGCGGCTTACGGTGAAATCATCATGAATGACCTCAGGCTAAATGGAAGTGACACTCTCGCAGAGCTTGAAGCTGCTTTGCAGCGACTTGTTGCTGGCGACTTTTCCGTTAGAGTCGATGTCGAGGCGGGATCCCTCGGTCCGCTAAGTCCGGTAGTCAATCGCTTGAACTTGCTGGCTCAAACCTTGCATTTTCAGTCCCAAGGTCAGGCCGAGGCCATGCAAAAGGCGATCGAAGAAATCTCGACACAGGATGAAGAACTAAGGAGTTCGATAGAGGAACTAGAGCGTAGAAATGAGTTAGTGGAAAGCAGGAATCAGCAGTTACTAGCGACGACCAGGGCGTTGCAGGCCAATAATATTGAGATCAGGGCCTTGAAAGATGATCTGTCGAACATCCTTTCAAGCGTCAGAATTCCTATCGTACTGGTAAGCCCCACTGGAGTGATCCGTCGCTTTAATAGCGCAGCTAGTTCGGTCTTTCATTTAACACCAATAGATATTGGTCGAAACATCGGCGAGTTGAGGCTAGGGGTAGAGATCAAAAGGCTAAACGACAGTATCAGCGATATCTTCGCGAATCTAGCACCTCAAGAATTTGAGGTTCAAGATCGACAAGGGAAGTGGCATAACCTCCAGCTGCGACCATATATAACCTGCGAAAACGTCATAGACGGCGTCGTCATGGTGCTCATTGATATTGATGCCGCCAAACGACTGGGTGAAAGGGAAGTCACCAAAGTCCGGAACGAATTGCAAACACTCAAGATGGACCATGAAGAGCTGATTGACTCGCTGCTGTTTTCAAGATTGTTTTTCGAGAATTCTCCAAGTGGTCTTAACCTGTGCCAAGCAGATGGACAATGGATAGCCTCAAATCCAGCGTTACTAAACATGCTAGGGTATACTAGCGAGGATGCCATCGGTCTCACCTACAGCAAGTTGATGCCAAGTAACCATGCGCCTGCGAAAGAAAATCCACTGTTGCGCTTGGCGATAGACGATCGGTATGGGCCGTACGAAACGGAATTCATGCGCAAAGATGGATCCCTCATTCCGGTGCGCCTAAATGGGTTTATGGTCGAAAAGGACGGCCAAAAGTACTTTTGGTCCATGGTCGAAGATTTGACCGAAATTCGCCGGCTTGAAAATGAGGCAATCGATCAAGATGCCATCTTGGCGACGGTGATCGAAAATACACCTGCAATGATCGCGTATTGGAACAAAGACTTGGAGTGTGTTTTTTCCAATCACGAGTATTTAAAATGGTTTGGGCTCTCCCCTGGGCAAATGAAAGGAATGCCGCTCGTCAAGGTCCTTGGTCCAGATCTATTTAAGACTCATTTGCCCTATATTCAGGCAGTTCTAGGTGGTGAAAATCAATGTTTTGAACGCGCGCTTGTTAAGCCGGATGGTGAGGTCGCCCATGCTTGGATTCAGTATGTAGCTCATTATCGCGATGGCGCAGTTCAAGGCTATTTCGTTCTTGGAACCGATGTCACCGAATTAAAGAAAATTCAGGAAACACTGCGAGTCAGTGAGGTCTTTGCATCTTCGATATTGAACTCGATGTCCGAGGAGATCGTGGTACTCGACCGCAATGGCGCAATTGTCGCCGTAAATGAA
>JAPLFX010000055.1 GCA_026390445.1 Pseudomonadota bacterium | reverse complement strand
CGAAGTGACGGTGCAGGGCATCCGCAAAGTCAAACTAGACAATCTTTGCAAGGTCCTCGCTAAGGTTTCCGACAATGATCCGGTGCAGTTAACGCCTTCCAAGTGGCGAACCACCCGTGGATTTTTGATCACCCATTCATCTGAGTTGAGCTTCTTCTGCTCGAAGTATACCAATCTAGGTGACCTTTTTGATGCCATCAATCTCGACCCAAAGCTGATTCACAAAGAGGATTTGAAGGCATCAATAAGCTCAATCGCAGATGTCATGAATGGTGCTGATGTCACCTCTGGTCCAAAAAAGATCATATCCACGACTCCCGTCGGGCAGTGCGATAGTACCATCAATGCGACATTCTCTCCCGTCGGCGGCGGTGATGCCAAGGCGACTAAGGCAGCGACCAATGGCATGTCCGCGTGTGGGCCGGGTTTGGTTATCGGCATCCTGCTGATGAACTCCGACCCATCGTCTATCAATAGCAACCTCACTGCTGCTGGCGTCGCATGTCTCGCGCTTTATGCAAATCTACTCAAAAAGAACAACATTGGACTGCCTCAAGGAGCACAAAGCAGCGCCGGCTCCAGCAGTTGCAAAAAAAATGCGAACAAAGCCGGAGCAACTGGGGGCGCGGGTGGTGGCAACTCCGGTGGCGGGGACGCCAGCGACGGTGACACCACCGGTGGCTAGAATTTAAAAATGGGCGTGAGCGTCTGGGCCCGGCATGTTGTAGGTCGCTCGCCACTGATCGGGCCACCGCATAGTTTAGTTGCAGCTTGGAGGAGCTGTGATGATGACTACGGTGCTTTATACTCTGACCCATATTGCCTCGCAGCTGCTTCATCGCTGGCTGCCGCCGCCCCTGATCAGCGCGGTGGAGTCGGCGGACGAGCCGCTAGATGCAAGCACAATCCTTAGCCTAGACGAGCGCGATTGGCTGCACTTGATTCACGACGACCAGAGCTGCAACGAGCCAGCATTAACTTGGTTTAGCCGCTATCAAAAGCACTTTGATCGCGACGGACTGCTGCTGGCGCGGACAACTCGTCAGCACCTGCGGGCATTGACGGCGGCTGGTGGCACCTACGTGCCTTTATGTGATCCGCGCTATCCCATAGCGCTTCGTCAGATCAACGATCCACCTATGGCTCTGTCCATATGCGGCGACTTGCAAGGTTTCGCTTTGCCCGCAGTCAGCGTCGTCGGCTCGCGCAAAGCCTCTGCGCTAGCCATGCACGCTAGCTTTGATCTCGGCCGCAGCTTGGCAAGCAAGGGCTTTCTGGTGGTCAGCGGCGGCGCCTTCGGCTGCGATATCGCGGCACATCACGGCGTGCTTGCCAGCCACCTGTATCCCGCTCCCGCTGCCTGCATCTTTGCTGGTGGCTTGGCCACATTGTACCCTCGCGCCAATGAGCCCGTATTTCAACGCTTGCGCGCACAAAAGGCGCTGTTGATTTCTGAACGACTGTGGACTGCGACTTGCCGGCCTGTCGATTTCACGGCCAGAAATCGCATCATCTCAGGGCTTGGCGCAATGACTGTGCTGATGCAGGCTGCAACTCGTTCGGGCGCCTTGGTTACAGCGCGACTTGCGTTAGACCAAGGACGCGACGTTGCGGTGATGCGCCACCCGATCGGTGACGTGCGCGCGAGCGGCAGCGCCGCCCTGCTGTACGACGGTGCCTGGGGCTTTGACAACGCTGAGGACTTTTTAGGTGGTTGGAGGGGCCGATGCTTCTGGGCACCAGCCGCTGCTTCGGCCAGCCGGGATCCACAGCCAGGCTCCCACCAAGAAGGCTAAGGCACTGAAGCTTATGATGAAAGCTGATTTTACCTGGACCCTTGGTGGACAGTCACCTGACTAGCTGCTATGCCAGGAAGAATTCCGAAAAGAATTCCGCTCTTGCGGACCCAGCGCGGAGAGGTCATGTATGACGATTCATACTGAGGCGCCCCAAGAGTGGTGGTTGGCGGTTCGCAGCATCTCAGATCTGGTCAGTCGCGACGGGATTGCCCCTGAAGAGTCGTCTTTGATCAGAACCAAGCTATCGCAACGTGGATTTTCTTCCGATGGAATAGGTAAGGCCCTAGACTGGATGGACAAGGCTGCGCTATCTGGGACTCTGCTGGATACCCTTGGTATGCTGCAACCCGTCGCTAGTGGAGTGCGGGTCGATCATGCTTTAGAAAAGGCGAGTTTGCATCCGCGACTTTTGCGCGCGGTCGAGACCTGCCGCCGCCGCGGATGGCTCGGACAGGATCAAGCAGAGCGACTTTTAGAAAGCCTGCGCGGGGTCGACTCGCGCGACTGGGATGATGCCGACGTCGAGGCTTTCCTCGCTGATATCCTTGGTATTTCAGCCCCCTCCCTGGCTGGGATGAAACTCAGCGAAGTCTTGGGAGTCAGGTCCAAGGATCACTATAACTAGTTGGCGGTTAGCACCGTCTTGGTCGTACGACCTAAGAGAGAATAAGCAGCGTGGCAAAATATTTAGTCGTCGTGGAATCCCCGACCAAAGTAAAATCTCTAAAAAAATATCTGGGTGCTGACTACGAAGTCCTGGCCTCCAAGGGTCATGTCAAAGATTTGCCCGCCCGCTCACTTGGCGTCGACGTCGATCACCAATTCGAACCCCAATACGTCACGATTCCTGGCAAAGAGAAGATCTTAAAGGAAATCATGGCCGCAGCGAAGATTGCCGACCATGTCTACTTAGCACCCGACCCCGACCGCGAAGGCGAAGCAATCGCCTGGCATATCGCTGCTGAAATTGGCAAAAGGCCTGAACAAGTACAGCGGGTATTGATCCAGGAAATCACGAAAAAGGGGGTCCTAGACGCTATCAACGCCCCGGGTATCCTGAACATCCATAAGTATGAAGCGCAGCAGGCGCGTCGCATCCTTGACCGTTTAGTGGGCTACCAGATCAGTCCGCTGCTATGGAAAAAGGTAAAGCGCGGACTCTCTGCCGGTCGGGTGCAAAGCGTCGCCGTGCGTTTGATCTGCGAACGCGAAGCGGAGGTACGCAAATTCATTCCAGATGAGTACTGGACAGTCGACGCAAAGCTTGAAGCGACCGCTCCGCCACCTATCGCGGCGCGATTGACCACAGTCGATGGTCTAAAGATCGGTAAAGAACTGCGGGTGGACAACGAGTCATTAGCTCAAGCCATCAAGCAACGCATCGAAGCCAAGCCCTTAACGGTTAAGGCGGTTCAGCAGCGCGAACGCAAGAAAAACCCGGTCCCGCCCTTCACCACGTCAAAACTGCAGCAGGAGGCATACCGAAAGCTTGGATTTAACGTCAAGCGGACCATGTCAGTGGCGCAGAGTCTTTACGAGGGGGTGGATATTGAAGGCGAGGGCCCGCTAGGCTTAATCACCTATATGCGGACAGATTCAACTCGCCTTTCCGATGATTCCTTGGCAGCAGTGCGGGGATTTATCGCTGCGAAATATGGTGCTGCGAGCTTGCCGGACAAGCCGAATCAGTATCGGACAAAAAAGGCCGCGCAGGACGCCCACGAAGCCATTCGACCAACGACTTTAGAGATGCCTCCGGACAAAGTTGCAGCGGTACTTAGCAAAGAGCAGCTGTCGTTATACCGACTGATCTGGAATCGCTTCGTGGCCTGCCAGATGAAGCCTGCGGTCTATGATCAGATGGCCGTCGATGTGGCTGCCGATGACGGCAAAATTGGCCTGCGCGCAAGTGGATCGCGCCTGCTGTTTAAGGGCTTCCTCGAAGTGTACGAAGAGGGGCAGGATGAAGTGCAAACAAGGGCCGACGATGATGACAGCGAGGCCGCCGTCGAGGGCATCTTGCCGCCACTTAAAGAGGGCGAGACACTGAGCCTAAAGGCCATGGACTTGCAGCAGCACTTTACGCAACCGCCCGCTCGCTTCAATGAATCCTCCCTGGTCAAAGAACTCGATGAAAAGGGCATCGGTCGACCTTCGACCTATGCCACTATCTTGTCGACGATCGTTGACCGCGGCTATATCGCCAAGAACGAGAATCGTTACGAGCCGTCGGTTCTCGGCCAAAAGGTCAATGAGCTACTAGTCGAGGCTTTTCCTGAAATCCTCAGCGTCACCTTTACTGCGGGGATGGAGGAAAAGCTCGACACCGTGGAGGAGGGCGGCGTCGATTGGCGCGAACTCTTGCGCGAATTCTATGCCCCTTTTTCTGGCCAGGTGCTCGAGGCCGAAACCAGCATGCGCAATGTCAAAGCCTCATCCGAACCGACAACGATCGACTGTGAATTATGCGGCAGCATATACCATATCAAATGGTCAGCACGCGGTGAGTTTCTCGGCTGCTCAGGCTACCCCAAGTGTCGAAGCACACGCGAATTCGTCCGCGCGAACGACGGGGCGATTGTGGTCACTCAACCAAACTACTCCGGGGATAAATGCCCTCGCTGCGACAAAAACATGCTCATCCGCAGCGGTCGTTTTGGTGACTACATCGCCTGCGTCGACTATCCAAGCTGCCCTACGGTCAAAAGCCCACAATCCGACGTCAAATGCCCAGAGGAAGGTTGTTCGGGGAATCTCGTACCTAGACGTACCCGCACCAGCAAGAATTTCTGGGGTTGCACCAACTATCCAGGATGCCAGTATGCGGTGTGGGATAAGCCGATTAACCAGGCATGTCCGGCTTGTAACTTCTCACTGATGACTGAGCGCGTCACCAAACGCGACGGCACACGGCATATCTGCCCGTCCTGTAAGGCGGTTGTGGAGGCTCCGGGAAGCGCCGAAGCCGAAGCGGGCAAGCCGGCCGAAGCTTAGATGCCTGGGCTTGACAGTCCCCCGCGGCAAGGCGCAGGGGACTGTCAGTGCGTAGGCAACCGCCCGGCGACTATGCCTGGGCCTTCTTTGCGGCAATCACCGCCGGATCAATCCGAATATGAACGTCTTTTAATTGCTTATCGCTGACTTCAGCCGGCGCGTTCATAAGCAAGTCAAGGCCTTTTTGGTTTAACGGAAAGGCGATGATCTCGCGAATGTTTGTCTCCTCGGCTAGCAGCATGACGATACGGTCGATGCCAGGCGCGATGCCGGCATGCGGTGGGGCGCCAAATTTAAACGCACGAATCATGCCACCGAAGCGCTCATCGACAGCGTTTTCTGGGTGACCCGCAATGTTGAAGGCCTTGTACATGATTTCAGGTTTATGATTCCGCACAGCGCCGCTGGACAGTTCAATACCGTTGCATACGGAGTCGTATTGGAAGGCTTTGATCGTCAAGGGGTCCTGCGTTTCGAGTGCGTGCATACCCCCTTGCGGCATCGAAAATGGATTGTGCGAAAATTCTATCTGACCTTCGTCGTTGCGCTCGAACATCGGGAAGTCGACGATCCAGCAGAACTTGTAAACATCTTGATCGATAAGCCCGAGATCCTCGCCGAGCTTTGTCCTGAGGAGTCCCGCTAGCTTCGGCGCGACCAGAGGTTTGTCACAAACAAAAAACACAGCGTCGCCAGGGCCAACACCGCATGCCTGCCGCAACTCGGACAACTGCTCCGGCTTGAGAAATTTTGCGATCGGCCCCTTTACACCCTCTTCACTCCAAACCAAGTAAGCGAGGCCTTTGCTGCCAATCGACGTCGCATGGTCGACCATTTTATCGAAGAAGCTCCGAGCCTTTGTCGCCGTTCCCTTGGCTGGAATGGCCCGAACCACATCACCACTGTCGACGGCCGCTCGGAAGGCTTTAAAGTCAGTCTGGGCAAAAATCCTACTAACATCCTCGATGACGATGGGATTGCGCAGGTCAGGCTTATCGTTGCCATATTTGCGCATGGAGTCATCGTAGGAGATGCGTGGGAACGGTGCGGGTGTATGTTTTTTGCCGGAGAATTCGCCGAATACTCCTGTCAAAAGCTGCTCAACGACGTGGAACACATCATCTTGTGTGGCGAAGCTCATCTCCATATCGAGCTGGTAGAACTCACCCGGCGAGCGGTCGGCTCGAGCGTCTTCGTCACGAAAGCACGGAGCGATTTGGAAGTAACGGTCAAACCCAGAGACCATCAACAGCTGCTTGAATTGCTGCGGGGCTTGCGGCAGAGCATAGAACTTGCCAGGGTGCAGTCGACTTGGCACGAGGAAGTCGCGTGCACCTTCAGGCGAACTGCTGGTCAAAATCGGCGTTTGAAACTCATTGAATCCCAAGTCTGTCATCCGCCGGCGGATGCTTGAAATCACCTTGGACCGCAGCACGATATTGCGCTGCATATGGTCACGGCGGAGATCGAGAAAGCGATATTTAAGGCGGTGTTCTTCTGACACATCATCGTCGCCGTCGAGCGTGAATGGCAGGACTTCCGCCGACGATTGAACGATGAAATCATCGACGACGACCTCGATGGCACCGGTGGGCATGGCCGGGTTCACGGTGTTGCCCTCGCGCGCGATCACGTGACCCGTAATCGTAATCACACTCTCTAGCCGCTGGTGTGTCGCCGCCTCGAAAAAGTTGCGGCTCGGCTGGATGACGATCTGGGTCACACCGTAGTGGTCGCGCAGATCGATAAACAGCAGCTGACCGTGATCACGTTTACGAAACATCCATCCCGAAAGACGAACTGTCTGGCCAACGTGGTCGGCGCGGAGATGGCCGCAGGTGTGGCTGCGATACTGATGCATGTCGGCTCCCAAAGGCTCGCAAGAAAGACCCCATCCTAATATGCCGGCAAATGCTTGTAAATCAGAGGTCTGCGAGCGACGCGGCCATGTCTTTGGTCAGGCTCGACCAAAAGGGGTAGACCTTCCTCCGTCGTCAATTGTTCCATTTCTCTTCAAAAAGGAAGACCCCATGCAGAACTTCATTCGCTTGTTTCCCGGTGCCCTGATCGCCCTGACTCTGTCCAGCGGCGCCTTCGCTGCCACGGCCCCGAGGACCGGAAATCACAAGGCAAAAGTCCACCACACCGCCCCTATTGGCAGTGTGAAGGGAGTGACCAAAGGGTCCAAAGCCAGGATTGGCCGCTCCAGCAAGAGTCATGTCGCTGGAGCCAAGGTTAGTAAAGCGGGCTCTGGTGGAACTAAGCGTCCCATGAAGGCCGCTAGGACCTAGGTTGCGTCTAGGCCCCCCGCCGACATGAGGCGCAGGGGGGCCTTCTACACTCAATGGATGCATGTTGAGAGAGCCGCATCGACCCGATGGATGAAACCCAGTATCAGCAAATCTATAAGCGCTTGTTCTCAGTCTTCACCGACCCACAGGTCGACGAGGTGCTAGCCAATGGCCTGGACGGACTATGGGTGATTGCGGGAGGTCAAGCCGTTCGAGCTTCATCGCCCCTAGCTTGCCCACATTCTTCCGCATGTTTGTCTCCACATTCGTCCCCATTTTCGTCCCTTGACATGATGCTGCTGTGGCTATCAGAGCTGGCTCGGCGCCACGGCCTGCGGCTAGACCCCGTGTGTGGCTCGGCGGGCGGCAGCTTGGAAGACCAAGGCTACCGCTGGCATTGTGTGTTACCGCCCTTGGCACAGGATGGCCCGCTTCTCTCAATCCGGCGGCATCGCTTTTCACACCTGGCGCTCAGCAATTTTACTGCTGATGAAGCGCAGATGGCCGCCTTGATCGCCGCTGCGAGGGGTCGGGCCCATCTGTTGATCGTTGGCCCCACCGGCAGCGGTAAATCAACCCTGCTCGCGACCTTGCTGCGGGACTTTGCCGCCCATGAGAGGGTGGTGTTGGTGGAGTCCCTTGCGGAGCTACCGTCACCATCGCCTTGCTCCGTGCGCTTGCTGGAGCGTCAGGCCAATCTGGAGCAGATCGGGGCGGTGAGCCTGACTCGCCTGGTGCACGAAGCTCTGCGCCTGCGCCCAGATCGACTGGTCATCGGGGAAATCCGTAGCCACGAAGCGGCCGCCTACCTCGAGGCCCTGCTCAGTGGGCACATGGGCGTCATGACTACCCTGCATGCCTTCAATGTCGGCGACGCCATAGCTCGGTTGAGCTTGCTGGCACGTGGGGCCGGCTGGACTGCGGCGCCTGCCGGGTGGCAGGGCGTCCCACTGGTGGTGGCCGTCCTCGAACGTGGCCACCCGCCGCGACTCGCCGAGGTGGCCGCTGTCTCCTTCGTGCCAAGCGGCTGAGACTGCGGTATATTGCTACGACAAGCAGCAGCTTAAATGGCGGGAGGACGTGGCGTGATGGTAGGACGGTGGGCCATAGTGCTAGGCACTTGGATGCTAGTGGCGGCGTGGCCCCAAGCTTTTGCCGAAGAAAGTGTCATCATTGAGATGGACTCGCCCGCTGCTGACAAAGCTGCCGACGCTCCCGAGGTGGTCGAGACCGCAAGGCCCGATGCTCCAGCAAAAGCGAGCGAGTCCGTTCCATCGGAGGTAGCCGCCGAGCCGACAAATGCTAACCCACAGCAAGAAACGGTACCTCCGCAAGAAGCGACACCTCCGCAAGAAGCGGCGCCTCCACCTGTGGCGAATAAGGAGCCGGCGGTAGAGGGAGAGGTGCAGCAAAAGCGCTATGCCGCCGAGGTGTTAGGCTTTGACAGCTGGGAGAACGCCCTCGATCTCAAGGCGACCAGCATGTTTGATCGAAAAGCGACCAACTTTAACTCGCCAACCGTGCTGTTGACTGCGGAATGGAACTATCGCTTTCGCAGCGACACCTACCTTGGCCTCGCCTTGTCGGGTGCTCCGCAGAAGGCAAACATCGCGACCAAGGATGGCTCGACGAGCGTCTATACGACCTATTACGGCGGGATAGGCGTCGGGCAATCCATCTATAGCAGAGCCGAATATCGTGCAGTGCTGCAGGTTGCCGCAGGATTTGGGGTCGTCTATCGTCGCACGACTCCCGCGGGCAGCACGACTTCGAGCATTGATAAGCCGCAGTACAGTTTTGTTGAGCCTGGGCTTATCGTCACCTTATTTGACTATAAAAACCTGGACATCGGGGTCATCTTTACCTATCGCTACGGGCAACTCATTGTTAAATCACCGGTCGTCACCAATGCTGATGTGACATCGGCGACCTTTGGCTTAACCTTTCGAAACCGTCACCATTAATCAGCTAACACCGATGAGCTGAATGGTAAAAAGGGCATCGACAGCAGGTCGATGCCCTTTTTGACTTCAAGAACTTGCCGTCCGAGTTACTTTCCTAAGCCGAATATCGTTTTGACCAGCTTCTTAATCATCCCGCCCATGGTCTTAGGCGCCGCATCCACTGCTACTTCAGTATGAACCGCAGCTGACTGTGGCGCCGGGCGGTCGTGTGGGCGCGGGCCGCGCTGTCCGACTTGTCCGTCGCGTGGCCCGTGGCGGTCTCGGCCTTGTTGTGGACCTGGCCCGACGCTTCGACCTTCATTTGGATGTGCACCCGGTTGACCGTCCTTACGACCACGGCGACGGCGTTTTTTCCTATCACCACCGTCTCTAGGTTGGGCAAAGGCGGCATGTTCACTTTGACCTTGGCCTGGACGCTGCGGTGGTCGCGTGCCCCTATCCTGTTCGATACGGTGCTCACGAGGGCCGCGCGGACCATCTTGTTGTGGCCTTGTGCCACCGTCGGCACCTTGGCGATGTGGTCGATCCGAGCCGCCGCGTGGACGATCTCTGCTGCCGCTACCGCGGTCGTCGCGCCGAGGAGCCGAGCCAAAAGTCGCCTCGCCGGAGCGTTCGCGACGGGCTGCATAGCGCTCTTCGAAGGGGTTGCCGGCCTTGTCGACGATGCTCGAGTAGCGTTCGGCCGGCCACTCGGTGTGCAGGGCGATTGGGCCAAGTAGGTCGTTTATGGCCGCCAGATTTTGTCCGTAGTCATCGCAGACGAGGGAATAGGCAAAGCCTTTAGCCCCGGCCCTAGCCGTCCGGCCGACTCTATGGACGTAATTTGACGCGTCATCAGGCAGATCAAAGTTATAAACGTGGGTCACGCGCGAGATATGCAGGCCGCGGCTGGCAACATCGGTGGCGACCAGTGCCTTGATTTTGCCCTCTTTGATTCGGTGGATCAGGCTAATACGCTTGGACTGCGGCAGGTCGCCACTGATCAAATCGGCCTCGATACCGTTGTGCAGCAGCTTAAAGTGCAGCCACTCAGCGGTGAGCTTCGTGTTGGTGAAGATGATCGAGCATTCCGGATTGTGATCTTGAAGCAAACCAAGGATCACTTTTAATTTATCCGTGGCATGGCAATGGAGCGCATGCATCTCGATCTTTTCGGGCGTGATCGTCTCAGGGTTGACGGAAATGTATTCAGGGTTCTCTAAGTACTCGAAGGCTAGCTCTTTGACCTGCTCATTGGTGGTTGCTGAGAACAGCAGGCGCTGCGCCGTTGCGGGGATGCGCTCGAGAAAGAACTCGACGTCTTCGATAAAGCCCATATCGAACATTCGATCGGCTTCGTCGCAGACAAAGCAGGTGATATCAGCGAGGCTGATCACCTTCTTTTGGATGTAGTCCTTGAGGCGGCCAGGCGTGGCGAAGATCACATCAACGCCGTCTTTGATCTCCCGCGCCTGCTTATCATAGTCGACGCCTCCGAACACGGCGACCGACTTGATTCCCGTACGCTGGAACAAGTCGGCAGCGTCCTGCTCGCTTTGCATCGCCAGCTCACGGGTTGGTGCGATGACAATCGCCCGCGGCACGCGCCCGACCGTCTGGTCGGCAGCGGCTTCGCTCGTGAGCAGCTTGTTGAGGATGGTGATCAGAAACACCCCGGTCTTACCCGTACCGGTTTGTGCGAACCCAGCGACGTCACGGCCGCGCAGGGAAAATGGTAGGCACAGCTTCTGGACCGGGGTGGGCGTTGTCCATCCGATCGTGGCGATGGCTTCGAGTATGCTTGGGTGCAGCGGCAAATCGGCAAATGAGGTGACGCCAAGAGCGGCCACCTCTGGCGAAATGTCCTTTAGGGCAATGGGGGCCCTCGGTTTCAGCTCGCCGTCGTCTATGTGATCGTCCCGTTCTACCGTCGGGTCGCTTGTTGCGGGGATGTCCAAGTGCTCCATGAGATTCCTAAATATCTAAAGATTATAACTTGTTAGCCAGGTCTGCCCGGGAAGGCGTGGGCAACGGCTAAGCTTTTGTCTGGATTTGACCGATGGACGTAAACAAAGGCCTCTACCAACAACCTCGCCAGCCCAAAGCTGCAGGGAGTTCCATGAGCACCAACGATCAAGATCAAGCAGACGACATCTTAAATCAATTAAACTCGGACCCTGCAGCGACCGCTGAGATGGAAGAGCCGACCTTGGCTGAATCGACCGAGCCTGCGCCGATCGACGAAAACCGCCCAGGGTCGTCGCACGATACAGCAGAAATGCCTATAAACCAAGCAAAAGGATTGCCGCCTTCGGAGCTTAGCTTGCGCCAGAAGGTTGATCAGCGCCTTGCGGTGATCCAGGCGCAGCTTTCTGAAAAAGAGCAGCTGCAGCTATGTTATGTCTATCAAAAGGTACCAAAGCCTTACTACTGGCGCTGGAAGGCGGAAGGGAACCAGGTCTTTTCGTTGACCGTCGGGCTCAAGCTCCGTCGCCGCAAGATGGGCTGACACCGGTCAGAGCCTGTGGTTTAATCATCCCTCATCATGCCCGGGCGCAAACCCGCGGCCAGACGGTCATCATTGCCAAAAAGGTCTTTATAAGATGGGATTAGGCGGCAAGGTTCAGGGTTTCGGTCGTGCACTCTCGACCTTGGTACTAGCAGCTGCATTTAGCGCCTGCATCACTCCCAGTGAAAAGCATGGCATGAAAGACGATATTTTTAGCGTTCAGACACGCTTGCTCAACCTTGAAAGGTTGCTGGCCGACACCAGTAAGGATGCCAAGACGAGTGGTGATACTGCAACTCGGCGGATTGCCTCGACGCAGTCGGAACTCGAACGCCTCAGCCGTGAAATGCAACAGGTCCATGGTGACATCGATGCCCTGAAGGTCGGTGTATCGACCGGCCAGATGCCCGGTGTTGACCCGGCCACCCAGGAGCATTCCCTTGCAGCGACGATGGCAAAGCTAAGTGAGCGCCTGGATGCGATCGAGACCTCGCAGCAAGAGCTGCTGGATGTCATTAAAAAGGCTGGCCAGAAGGGCGCAGGAGCAAAAAAAAAAGACAGTAAAGCCATAGCCGACGCCGACGAACTACAAAAGGCCTACGACAAGCACCGCTATAAGCAAATCGTCGAGGATGCACCAAAGTTGACCAAGGCGGGAGCTGCCAAGGACCGCGAGCTGGCGCGTTTTCTCTTGGCATCTAGCCAGTTTAAACTCGGCAACTTTCAGGAAGCCGCGCTCAAGTTCAGCGACTTCCTGGAGTCCAAGCCGGCAGAAAAATTCTTGCCAGAGTCGAAGCTTCGCCTCGGCGACTGCTTTCATCGTCTCGGTGACAACGCCACGGCGCAGGTGTATTACGCCGAGGTAGTGAAAGAGTTCCCCACCTCCCAGGAAGCAGCTAAGGCCACCGAGCATATTGCGGAAATAGCAGCAACCAAGAGCCCAGCCAAACACTAGACGAGTGCCGCATTGTTAATACTCGGTATCGAATCAAGCTGCGACGAGACGGCAGTCGCCCTCGTCGAGGATGGCCGTGTGGTCAGAGCCTCGGTGATTGCGTCGCAGTTTGACGCGCACCTGCCGTTCGGTGGTGTAGTCCCAGAGGTGGCGGCGCGCGAGCACCTACGCAACATTGACCCGCTTTTTCGCCAGGCTCTGGCGGAGGCCCAGATCCAAGCGCATGAGATCGATGCCATCGCAGTGACCCAGGGGCCTGGCTTGATCGGCGCTCTGCTCGTCGGAGTGGCTTATGCTAAGGGTTTGGCCCTCGGCTTGGGCAAGCCGCTGGTTCCTGTCGATCATGTTCAAGCCCACGTGCATGGAGCCTTGCTCGGCGTGACGCCGACTGCGGCTTTCTACCCGGCACTAGCACTGGTCGTCTCGGGTGGTCACACAAATCTTTACCGCATGCGAGGGCCGACCCATTTCCACCTACTGGCTTGCTCGGTCGATGACGCCTGCGGTGAAAGCTTCGACAAAGTGGCCAAGATTCTTGGCCTCGGTTACCCAGGCGGACCGGCCATTGAGAGGCTTGCCGCCAGCGGTGATCCGAACCTCATCGCCATGCCACACATGGTGCAGCAGAAGAACCGCATGGAATTCAGTTACTCTGGGCTAAAGACCCACATGAGTAACCAGGTTCGGCAAGCCAAAGCAGCGGCCGTCGATGGGAACACCCTTGAACCAGCGTATGTATCTGACATCTGCGCGGCTTTTCAAGAAGAAGCCCTCGGCCAAATCGTCCGCAAGCTGGCTGCGGCCTTGCAGTTGTATCCCGAGACTAGGCAGGTGCTCGTGGCCGGCGGCGTCGCAGCTAACCAGCGCTTCCGCCGTCTCATGGCCGAGCAGATCGATCGACCTGCGCTATTTCCGGCCCAAAGCTACTGCTCGGACAACGCTGCGATGATTGCCGCTTATGGCTTTCATGTGTGGCGTGAAGGTCAGGGTCAGGGTCAGGGTCAGGACCTGCACCAGTGGGATGCCTATTCACGTTATCAATTTGCGCGAGCTAAGCATGCGACATAGACGCCCACCCCCGGACCCCATGCAGCAGAAAAAATCCCTAGGGCAGGTTTTTCTCAAGGTCGACTGGCCCGTCCAGCGCATGGTCGAAAGACTGCAGGATCTTGGCGTCAAGCGGGCGATTGAAATCGGTCCTGGTGGTGGCGTGCTAACCAAGGCGCTGGTTGAGGCCGGCATCCGCACCACAGCGGTGGAAAAAGACCCGCGTTTTGCCGAGAAGCTCCAAGGCTACGCCGAAGAAATTGGCCGTACCGCGTTTGGCCACCTCAGCGTCGTCCAAGCCGACTTTCTAAGCTTTGACATCGACAGCTGGCTTGCAGCCGAGGAGGGGGCTGCAGCGATTGTGGGCAACATCCCCTATCACATCTCAAGCCCCATCGTTTTGCGTACGTTGGGTTATCTCTCCCAGCTGGAAGCGGTCTTAGTGATGACCCAGCTCGAGTTTGCCAAGCGTGTCGCGGCTCGCCCAGGCACCAAAGATTTCGGCAGTTTGACGGTCTATAGTCAGCTGCGTGCGGAGGTCGGCATCGAGTTCGAAGTCGAACGCGATTGCTTTCAGCCTGTGCCCAAGGTCGATAGTGCGGTGCTCCTGCTGCAGCGAAAGTCTCCGATGCTCTCAGCTGAGATTTTAGCTGGCGTCGAGCGGGTGACTCGCCACGCGTTTACCCAACGCCGTAAAAAATTGCGCAACAGCATCAGCCCATTTCTTTTTGGCAAGGACGAATCGCAATGCCCGATCGACCTTGAACGACGTGCAGACGTGCTATCTCCTGAGGAGTTCACGGTGCTTGCAGCTTGGTTACTCGCCTAGAAGGTGATGGGCATCAGGTCGATCTCAATCGTTGGGTAAATTCGTTCTTAGACTTCTCATACGCATGCTGGGTCTATAGTCCTCCGTGTAAGCGGACCTGCACTACTTTAGGCCGCAATTTCTCAATACGGAGTCTCACATGCGTTCCCTACTACTAACCGCCTCACTGCCCCTTCTTTTGGCGCTACCAGCTTGTGGTTCATCCAACAGTTCAAAGGACGTGGTCGACGATGCATCAGCTCGCGCCGAACTCCAAGGCACCTGGACCGACGCCTGCCACGCACCAAATCGTTTGGCAGATGTATTAAAAACGGGCTTTGCCCAGGACCGGTATGAATTCGGTCTACTGCAAAATCGCTTCACCCGCACTTTATCGGTATACAGCGACGCAGCCTGCACAAAGCCAGGCTTTACTGAGACCATCGAGGGTGGTTACACGGTCATCGGAGATGGACCTGACATCGACGGCGGACGTCCCATCAACTACACCCTCACCAAGGCAACCATCAACCCCCAGACAGCGGCTGCGGTGGACGCATTGAATGCGGTATCTTATTGCGGCGTCAAGGACTGGGCCTTGAATCAAGTCAAGGAAGTGACCAACAAAACCTGCGCGTTGCAGCAGTTTAAAAACGGCGATGTGGTGTTCGATATCTTCCGAGTTGAGAACAAGCAACTGACCATGGGCAAAGTTTCCTTCTTTGCCGACGGTTCATCCGGTCAGACTCGTCCTACCGAGCGCAACAAAGATCTAGCGTTCACTAAGAACTAGGTCGAGCGATGCTGGGCCAGCTCCGATGCGGCCCGGCTACTCGGTTTCGTCAGGGGAGTAGGACTGTTGAAAGGCGATATCAACGGTCACAGTTCCAGAGACAATGCGGGCCTGGCATGCTAGACGGACCGTGCCGTCGACGGCTAGGCCCATTTGTTTGAGCAGTGCCTTTTCCTCAGGCCTCATGTCGGTGAGGGCACCTACGACACCTGCCTCTTCTAGGCCGGGGGCCGGTGCAGCGGGCGGCGCCAAGCTGACCGCAACAGCGCAGGTTCCGCAGCGACAGGCGGCGCAGCCAAAGCGAATGTCCACCTTTTGCCGCTTCGCACCCACCAGAATCTTGGTGTTTGCCTCGACGACAATATTTTGTTCAGTTGGCAGGAAACGCAGTGTAGGCATCAGTTATTGATATAGTCCTTGATGATGTCGAGAGCCGCAAGAGTTGGCTCGACGTCTGGTACCAGCGCAAAGCGGGCATAACCCTTGATGCTCTCACTTAACCACGAACTTGGACTGCAGATGACGCCACGCTCGGCCAATCCTAAAGCAAATTGGACGTCGCCGGTGCCAAACGCCCTGGGAATCTTGACCCATAAATAGAATGCGGCCTTGGGCACCTCACTGAGCATGCCCAGGTTTTGAAATACTGGCGCTGCGGCCTTGATACGGCTGGTGAAGATTTTACGGCGCTCGCGCACATGCTCGTCATCATCCCAGGCCACAACGGCGGCTTTTTGTACGAATTCTGGTTGCCCAACACCAAAGTTGGCACGGGCCCGCAAAAAGGCCTTGATGATGTCGTGGTCGCCAGCGACGAAACCGGCGCGGTATCCGGTCATACCAGAGCGCTTGGACAGGCTCATAAAGGTCAATATGCGGTCGCTGGATAGCTGCAAGGGGCACATAGGTCGATGGTCGAGGCCACCACCTTCTCCCAGTGGTTGGAGGTCGATTGCCGCATCATAAATATCGATATAGCAATCATCCGAAAGCAGCACGGTGTCCGTCTTGTGGCACCAATCAACGACCTGCTCCCAGTACGACTGCGTCGCCGTAGCTCCGGTCGGGTTATGCGGATAGTTGAGCCAAATCGCGGCGCAGTCACGCTGGATATAAGGCGGTAGGTTCCACGGTTCTAGCAGGAATTGATTGTCTGGTACCAGCTTGACTGGATAGGGCACACCGCCGGCAAATTTGATCGACGATCGGTAAACCGGATAGCCAGGATCCGGGTAGATGATGTGTTTTTTACCGCCCGAGCGACCGATTAAACAAAGGGCGATGTGGAAGATCGCTTCCTTGCTACCCGACGAGGGGATGATGTCATAAGCACTAGGATCCACGCCGAAGCGGCGTTCTAAATAACCCTGCTGAGCCTTCTTTAAGGCGTCGATGCCCTTAACGCTCGGATATTGACTTATGGATTGGATAGCCTCACTACAGGCCGCGCGAATGGGCTCCCAGGTGGCAATCTTCGGGTCACCAGTGCCGAAGTCGAAGACCGCTTTACCTTTGGCCACCAGCTCCTTGCGGATCCTGGTTAGCTCCTCCATAGGGTACTCTTCAAGATCAGCCGTGATCTTGTTGACCTTCATCTGTTCGCGGGCTGGCGTCTTTGCCATACTCATTGCGAGGGTCTCCAAGCCCATTTCGGGCATCCCAGATCTCGGGAAAAAAGCGCTTCGCTAACGTCATCGTCAGATACTTCACACCGCTGGAACCGCCGGTTCCCATGCGGTTGCCGATCATCCGTTGGACCATGACCACATGGCGCTGGCGCCAGAGCAGCAGTCCCTCATCCAAATCCATGAGCGATTCCAGAGTTGAGTATAGATCATAGTAGCGCTCAGGCTCCCGGTAAATCTGCACGATCGCTGCAAGAACCTCGGCGCTGGCGACATATGGTTGGGTGAGGTCCCGTTCGGTCACCGCCAGAGGAATGGCAAACCCACGCCTTTTCAACAAGCGCAAGAAGACGTCATACAGGCTCGGCTGCGCTAGCGCTTCGCCCAGGGCGGCTCGTGCCTGTGGGTCATGGAGATGAAAGCGCTGGTAGTTGGGGTCTTTGGCGCCGAGGCGAAATTCGAGAACGCGAAACTGAAAGGACTGAAAGCCACTGGCGGGATTTAGCTGGTCACGAAATGCGTTAAAATCAACCGGTGTCATCGTTTCCAGGATATCCACCTGGCTGGTCAGCACGGCCTGGATCTTATTGATGCGGTTGGCAATCCGGCCAAAACCCATGAGTTGACCGGTCTCCACGGCATCGGTGGCTTTGCCAACCTCGTGAAGAATTTGCTTGAACCAAAGCTCATAGACTTGGTGGATCATGATAAAGAGCATTTCGTCGTGCTGACGCGGCATGGTCAGTGGCTGCTGTAGTGCCAGCAGCTCATGGACCTTCAAATACGACCCATAGGTTACCGCCTGCGCGGCTGGTTGGATCAGCGCCTCTGCTTGATGCTCCGCCATCGATTTATCTCCACCTGTGTTCATTCGGACCGCGGTGGCGACACTAGCATCCTAGGGTCGGCTGAGCACGGCGAGCCATTCCATATTGTCGGTCTGGGGGAACATATCGAAAGGCTCGACTTGCCGCAGCTGAAAGCCCGACAGCTCACTCAGAATCTTGATGTCACGGGCCATCGATGCGATCTCGCAGGATACATAGACAAAACGAGCGCCTGGATTGTTGGCGAGCAGAACGGCAATGTGACGGCGTGTGCTGTCGGCCATGCCGCGGCGCGAAGGATTGGCGATGATCAGGCTGGGGCTTGTCGCCCAGGTCGGAACGAGCTGGGCCGCATCCTCGACCCTGGCGGCGATAAAGGCGGCAGAGGGTTCAAGGTGATTGCGCTTGGCGTTCAGCTGGGCGTCAGCAACCGCACCAGGATTTTCTTCGATGCCAAGGACCCGGTATCCCTGACGTGCCAGCATCAAGGAGATCTGGCCCGTCCCACTGTATAGGTCCCAGGCGACCTGACCGGGGGTCGACGGCCGTCCAGCGATGCTCTCGATGCGCCGATACAGATTGATGGCTTGCCATGGGTTGATTTGAAAAAATGCGGTCGGCCCGATCTCGAAGTCGAGATCGCATAGTCGTTCGCGCAGACGTTCGGCCCCCGACAGACGCACAGACTCTGCGCCAAAGATGGCGTTGCCGGAGTCGGTGTTGAGGTTCATGTGGGCCGAGTTGATGCGATGCCCGCGACGCTGGAGGTTTGCTACCAGTTGACGCAACTCAACCTTCAGAGCTTCCGTTACGACGAACGTCACCATCAGCTCGCCGGTTAAATGCGCCGATCTCGCCGTGATATAACGTAGCTGACCAGTCTTGGTCGCTTCATCATACGGTGTCAAAGTGGACATGTTCAGCTCAACGCGCAGATCCCTGAGCAGAGCCTCAAGTGGCGGCGTGTGGAGTGGGCATCGATCCATATCAACGACGTCGTGACTTCCCGCAGCAAAGAGTCCCACGGCAAAACGCTCTGGCAGGACCGGCAACAGCTCGTCGCTCGGCGTGCTAGCCATGCGATCATAGGCACTGGAGGCTTGCTTCAGCGACGTGGTCGCGGGCCTAACCGCCAGTTTGAACAAACTACGATAGCCGAGCTGACGCGGTGACGGAACCGGCTGCAGGATCCTAGCTAAATGCTGCAGCCCGCTCTCTTCAAGAACCTTAAGTCCAGCTTGAAATTTGCCATTCAGCCCATCTTTGTAGTCCTGATTGACGTATTTACAAGCTCCGCAAAGGGCTTTGATGCCACACACCGGCTCGGTCGTCAGATGCTCCGGCTGCACAACTCCCGGCCGCCTAACCAAAGGCTGACGACGGTAGATATTGCGAGGCAACGTGCCTTGGGTCCGGGGTTTGCGTAAGCCGGGGCGTTTCATCGGTAAAGCCGTCCTGGAGGTGCCCATCAGGCATTGACATAAGAAGGGCTGCGTTGTACCACGCACGTCCTCCCGTGTCACCAATGCCCGCGCAACACCCTGGTATAGCTAATAAATCCAGTCTGATTGGTCGACCGGCGGGTGTGGCCGGATGGCTTTAAGCGAGCGGCGAAAGACCTTAACGCCGAGGTTTTTGGTGAAGTGCTTCCATGTCTTCCACTCTTCTTCCAAGGTCCGCACGCTGTAGGGCGTGTTGGGTGACTTCGACCCTTTGGAAAAGGTGTAGCCCTCAAACAAGTAGGTCGCAGTGTGCCGAATCCAATGAAAATCGGGAGGTCCATCTGGGTGCTGCACGTATGCATCGGGGACATCAAAGAGCACCAGCATGTCGCCGAACTTGACTGGCTGCTTCTCCGGCTCGACTTCATAGAATTCCTGGTTCAGTACCCGCCACAGCTCGTCGTAGTTGATCATGGCTCGATGATATCCGACCTCATTCTTCACGTTGATTTGCGAAGAGCTCGTCAGCAGAGGACTTTGAAAAGCTAGTGCCGCATGGAAGCAGTTTGGTCCACGGTAAATGATGAATTTTTTAACCATGCTGCGGGCAAATTCTGGCAGAAGGTCGGTGTTGACGTTGAGATCGTCACCTTTATTGATCTTTGTCTGAATGGCATTGCGCTCAGCCACGGAGAGAAACGGGCTAACTTCATGCAACAGCTTTCTGCGTGCACCTCGGTCCCCTTTGAGACCGGTCCCGTCGATGGTTAGATTGTGTTGCGGTTTGGCATAGAGGTCCGCCAGCGCTTCATGATCGATAAAACCGAAGGCTTCGCGGCTGATCGCAACCGTGCGCGCTGACGGCAGGACCTTGATCTCCGGGGACTTTTTAATCTGGCGGCGGATATAGGCGGCGAGGTCGTCCTCCTTACCCTTGATTGCAAGCTTTTCGGCCATGGCCGAGATCTGAGCTTCGGTGGAGCCCAGCATGACGGTGATGGGCTCCACGGTCTCATCGGTCGTGGACTCCACCAAGCGCTGCTGCATGACGCTAAGCGGCATTTTGACGGTCTCGACCTCATCCTTGACTGAGAGGCGTAACGCACTGCTAAAACTGGATATTTTGTAGGAAAACGGTTTGATATCAGACCTAAACTGAGTGACCGCATAAATCGGCCTAGAGCAAATGCTGGCGGCGACACAGCAGAGATGCATTAGGTTAAACCGTAAGTACCGCCCGAAAATCATACCTTCCTCGCGAGTTCAGACTCGATAGCAGCGGCGAAATGCGCGTGACTTAACATCTTTTCGGAATGTTGCAGGAAACCTTGAGAAGAAGCCGAAGAATTATCTGTGGGCGGACCTTGGAGCCGCGTTCGACTTGCCCGATGATCCGGGGGTATAATCAAATCATCCCACCAGGTTTTCGGCCAATTCTACCAAGCTCAATCCGCTACGAGTCTTAGACCTTTTTTTAGAGGAACAACCTATGCCGTCAATCATGATCGTCGATGCCTGTAAGCCAAGCCTGGTTATGAGTTCTGAGGTCTTTAAGGACAAGATCGGAGGCGCCAATATTTTGGTCGCAGGAACAGGCAAGCAAGCTTTAGAGATCATCGCCAACACGGTGCCTGACATGTGCGTCGTCGACTTTGATCTACCGGATGTCGACGGTGTGACCTTGATCCACATGATGCGCAAGACCTATCAGGGGCCAATACTGCTAACCGCTTATCCTGACAAAATCGTCGAAGAAGCTGTCAAGGCCGACCTCTTTGCCTTTAACGACGCAGGGGCGTGGATCGCAAAACCCGTCAAGTTCGATATCCTCAGTGCTAAAATCGACCAGTTTTTGCTCGATAAGTTCCGCCTCGGTAAGCGCTTCTCCACCCGCATGAACACGATGATCGTCGGCAAGGGTGCTGGCCGCGGTAAGCGGGCTCCGAAGGTGTCCGGGCATATTATCAATCTAAGCCTGGGAGGTGCTTGCATTCAGCTTGATGGCCCGCTCAAGGCGGCCGGCGGAGACGAGATGATGCTGGCGCTAGACCTTCCGCCCGCTATCGCCAGCAAGGACGTTAAGAAGGTCATTAGCCGGGCTGCGGCCGTGGCGATGAAGGAGGAAGACGAGGCCGCCGCCGGCGCCAGGATCAAATGTGTGGTGGCATGGGTGGACACCAAGGGTGGCCGAACTGGGGTGCGCTTCAATCGCCTCACCGATCCACAACGCAAGGGACTTGAAGAGCTTCTTCGCCACGCGCAAACAATCTAAGAGGCACAGCGGATGGGCGACTTAAATGACAAGCAACTACAGATGGAACTCGGTGGGAGCGTCTTTGAGCTCATCGAGTTTTCGTTGACCAGGATGATCCGCGGCAAGCCAGTCAAAGGCGTCTACGGCGTCAATGTAGCTAAGGTGCGAGAGGTCGTGCGGATGCCACCGATCAATCCGTTGTCGTCGCGGGTAAAAGGGGTGGCAGGGGTTTTCGAATTGCGCGGCATCCCGATTCCAGCGGTCAATCTCGCCGTTGCCCTGGGCGACGATCACGCTGAGCCTTTGGCGTCACAGCAGATTATCGTCACCGAATTTAGTCAAAAACGCGCTGGGTTTATCGTCGACAGTACGCGCCGTATCCGCCGCGTGGCGTGGGACAAGGTCATGCCGCCCTCGGCAGATGCCGGCACATGTATCAATGGTATGACGCTGATCGAACAGAATCAGTTCTTGTTTATACTGGATCTTGAGCGGGTTCTGATGATGCTGGAATTCGGTGACTCGCCGCACACCCCCCACGGGTCGGCATCTCGGGAACGCGAATCATACTCGGACGGCAAACAAAGCGGTCGTGGCAAGAGAGTGTTGCTGGTCGATGATTCGCAGTTCATCCGCAACGGGGTGCGTCAGGTACTCATTCGCGACGGCTATCATGTCACCGAAGCGGGTGATGGTGCCGAAGCCTTAGCAGCCCTAGAACGAAGCCTTGGCACCACACAACGCTTTGACATCATGGTCAGCGATGTCGAGATGCCCCGGATGGATGGATTGACTCTGACTCGAAAGGTACGCGAACATCCAAGTCTCAGCACCTTGCCAATCGTATTGCATACCTCACTGTCTGGTAAATCCAACCAATCGGCAGGGATGAGTATTGGCGCCAACGGATACGTCGTTAAAAACGATATGGTGACCCTGCTCGCGGTGATGACCGAAGCCATGGAAAGCAACGAGCATGCTCTCAGCGCATGAGGAGAACGTGCAGCTACCTAGGTTAGGCGTGCGGAAGGGGGTCGCTCTTGTCGCCTTCTCTTTCGCCATGGCAGTCTTGCTTGGCGAGGCCTACGCATCGGCGGCCACCCTGATCGGTCCTCCCTGGCTCGCAGCACTAGCGGTCAATCTGCTGCTCGCAGTCGTCGTGGCTACTTGGCGGCTAAAGCAAGGAGACACTCGCCTCTTTCTGCCGGTCCCGACCCGCTGGTATGCCCCGGCAGCGTCGGTCCTGTTGCTCTGCCTATTGGTGGCATGGACTAGTCGCTTTGTCCTAAAACCCTCCGGTGCCGCAGGTCCGTCGCCTGATCTGGGGGCTGTCCCTTGGGCGTGGCTCGTATGGGTACCCATTGCCGAGGAGGTGGTGTTTCGTGCTGGGATCGGCCAAAGCCTTCGTCTGCAAGCGCCCCGTATTTGGGCTGGATGGTTCAGTGCTGCAATCTTTGCCTTAGTCCACGCTCATCCAACACTTGCGCATGTCTTAGCTGGTGAGGTGGGGTTGGTAACTGGGCCATTCTTGCTTGCCTTATGTTGCGAGGCATTGGTCGCATGGAGCGGCAGTATCCTACCAGCAATTTTGCTGCACGCGGCCTGTAATGCTACGGTGGTGGTTTTCCAAACCGTCGACGAGCGGTGGTTAGGGTGGCTAGATTTTCTGTATTCTTAAGGATTGAGCGATGAGTGATGAGCCTGGGAAAACCCCCGCCGACCTGGCCGAGGAGCGGATAAGGGCCATGGCCAAGGTCGTATGTATCTGCAAAGGCATCACCTTAGGCCGCGTGCTGAAAGGGCTGCAGGGGGCGGAAACGGTCGCCGACGTCAATCGCTGCGTCGGTACTGGCAGCGGCGGCTGCCAGGGCGAACGCTGTGGCCCACGTATCAAAATGCTGCTGAAGAAGATGAAGGAAGCTAAGTCGCAGGGATAAGCGCCGGAACGTCCGCTAGGCTACTCACCCACGATAGGGCCAGTGGGTGCTTGATTTGGCCTGGAGCAAGAACCTGGATCCCTTTGACACCAGCACGTACGGCGCACTCTATATCGTCGTAACGGTCGCCAACAAGGTAGCTACGCTCCAGCTCAATGCCATAATCTGCCTGTGCCTGGAGCACCATACCGGGTTCAGGTTTGCGCCAAGACGAAACCTTGGTGAATGACGCGACCGTGCCATCAGGGTGGTACGGACAATAATAGAAGGCATCGATTCCGATCCCGTGCTCATCGCGTAAGCGCTGGTCCAAAGCGTCGTTGAAGGCGTCAACCTGTTGCGTCGAGAACAACCCGCGTGCGACACCAGATTGGTTACTGACCACGATCAACAAAAAACCCCGCTGCTTTAGGAGCTTCAAGGCCCCTGCAGCGCCGGAAATGAGCCTTAGTTTAGCCACCTCAAAGGTATAGCCAGAGTCTTCGTTAAGGACCCCGTCACGATCGAGAAACACAGCCGGACGCTGCACGGTGGGTGGCTGTCCTTTAGGCAGACTTGCCATGGATCAGTTCCTTGAGGACGACGCGTTCTTTTTCACTGACCACATAGGTGGCAATCTTTTTCATAATCTTGTGCGTTAATTCGAGCGCCTGGACATGGTCCTCTCCGGACGCTGTCAAGTACTCAAGGTCCTTGAAGAGCTTCTCCATGGCCCAGTAAACATCCAGGGGGAGTAGGCATTCAAAGCTTAAATCCCCACCCTTGGTGTTCGTGCCCTCGAGCTTTTTTGACGCGAGGAACATCTGCTTTCCACAAACGAGGTATTTGCGGATCACAGCACTACCCCTTTGATTTCGCCTTGGCCTTAGGAGCAGTTTCCTTGGCCTTGGCCTTTGCGGCAGGCTCCTTGCCCTTAGGCTTCGCTACGGCTTCCTTGGCCTTGGGCTTCGCAGTCGCCTCTTTAGCCGCGCTCGTTTTAGCTTTCGCTTTGCTTGGCGCGACGTCCTCGCTGTCTACTTTGCCCTTGGATTCCTTAGCCTTGGCGGGAGCTTTGGCAGCTTTCGGCGCAACGGCGTCGGCTTCGTCAGCGACCGCCTGCGTCTTCGTCGGCTTAGCTTTCGTAGCAGAAGCTTTAAGTTCATCTTTAGCGGTCTTAACTTCAGCCGCAGGCTTGCCTGGTGCCTTGACCGCAGGAGCAGATTTGGTGTCCGCACCGTCGCCATCTTTTGCTGCTAGATCCATTTCATGATGGACGGTCCGATAGAGCCGGGTCCAAACCGACGTATCCTTCCGCAGCCAGGCCTCAAAGAGTTTGCGCGCGGGTCGGTTGACCAAGGCCTCAGAGCGGAAATAGGCGCTGAAATCGACGGGTTTTGTCAGCGCTTTGAGCTGGTGTACGTGATGCGGCAGAATCAGAAGTTCTGAGCCACGGGCGCGTAATACGATGGTTTCATGGTCCGCGAGAATCTCAACTGGTAACACGTGGCCTTACCTCAACCTGAAGCTGCTTTCATTGGCCCCGACTCGCGAACTCGACCTGCGTGCAGGGTGAGTCTGGGGATACAGAACAAAATCATACCGACCTTAGCCAGTAAAGGCCAGTGCAACATGGGAC
>JAPLFX010000018.1 GCA_026390445.1 Pseudomonadota bacterium | reverse complement strand
AGAGGAGGCTCCACCACTGGTCGTGACCGTGCCGGAAGGCTCGTTGTTTCCCGGTGAAGTCGGTGGGACGTCGCCCGCTGGTGGCAGCGAAACGGTAGGGGCACGTTCTGACCCCGGAGTGCTTTCAGACTTGCCTGCTGCAGCCACGTCTGTAGTTGACGGGGCAGCTGCGCCGGGTGCCTTAACTTCTGGCCCGGGTGTCAGGCTTGGCCTCGGGTCGCCCTGCGGCGTCCGACGCCCACACGATGCGCCTAATCCAGCGAAAGCGATGACTAAAACTGCCCCACGCACGGTAGAAAAGGATGCGGCAAAGGTCATGATATCAGCTCCCGATGAGGATAGATTCGATGCAAAACCGAACCCACATATATCGATGCCATACTAATATCATGATATTAGTAATAAGTTAATTATTATTTATAAACCCTGCATGATCAGCATGTTATTTCAACCTGGGTGCTTTGTTGCATAAACGCTGCCCTCCAGCCTTCCCGCCCTCCCAGTTTTTGGGCTTTACTCCGCACAACTGGGAGGATGGGAAGGCTGGAGGGCAGGGTTTATGCACAAAGCCCAACCTGGGATAGAGACAAAGTTCGTCGAATCGCCCCAAAGCTATGCCGCGACCGCCCTAAAATGCCACCAACTGTGGCGCCCGTGGACAAGCGATCACGTCGCGAATGTTACCCATGCCCGTCAGATATTGCACTAGACGCTCAAAGCCCAAGCCAAACCCGGCATGCGGTGCTGACCCATAGCGACGCAGATCCAGGTACCACTGCAAATCAGCCGCCGGGACATCCATCTTCGCCATGCGCTGCTGCAACAAATCAAGACGCTCTTCGCGCTGACTTCCACCGATGATCTCGCCAATCCGCGGCGCCAAGACATCCATCGCCGCGACCGTGCGTCCGTCGTCGTTAAGGCGCATGTAGAATGCCTTAATTTGCTCGGGATAGTCGGTGACGATCACCGGCTTTTTAAACACGGTATCGGTTAGGTAGCGTTCATGCTCGCTCTGCAGGTCCTTGCCCCAAGCGACGGGAAATTCGAAGCTTTGCTTGGCCCTTTCAAGCTCTTTCACCGCCTCGGTGTAGGTCAACCTAGCGAATTTTGCCTCAGCCAATACCCCGATCTCCGCAATCGAGATCGTCTTGTACTGCTTTTCGAGAAACTCAAGATCCTTGACGCAGTGCTTCAATACAGCGGCGCACATTGCCCGCAAAAATTCTTCAGCCAGATCAGCATCGTCCGCAAGATCGGCGAAGGCCATCTCTGGCTCAATCATCCAAAACTCAGCCAAGTGCCGCGTGGTGTTCGAGTTTTCGGCGCGAAACGTCGGACCAAAGGTGTAGATATCACCAAGAGCCATCGCCATGAACTCGCCTTCAAGCTGTCCTGACACTGCCAAGTGGGTCTGTTTGCCAAAGAAGTCCTGTTTAAAATCGATCTGACCGTGCTCATTGAGCGGCGGATGTTTCAGATCCAAAGTCGTGACCGTAAAGAGCTCCCCGGCTCCCTCGCAATCATTGGCAGTGATGATCGGTGTGTGGGCCCAGATAAAGCCTTTGCCTTGAAAGAACTCATGGACTGCCGCGGCCAAGACGTTACGAATACGAAACACTGCACCAAAGGTGTTGGAGCGCGGCCGCAGATGCGCAATCTCGCGCAGAAACTCTAGGGTGTGGCCCTTCTTTTGTAGCGGGTAGGTCTCGGCGTCAGCCCCGCCAAACAAGTGCATGCTCTTCGCCTGCAGCTCGACGGATTGCCCCTTCCCAGGCGAACTACTGACGGTGCCGGTCACCGTCAGCGCGGCACCGGTGGTGCATTGGCTGAGCAGCTCCGCCGGCTGCGTACCAGCGTCGATGATCACCTGCAGGGTTTCCTGTGTCGAGCCGTCGCCCAAGACCAGAAAGGCAAAGGCCTTGCCCTCGCGCTTGCTGCGGACCCAACCACAAACGGTGATAACTTCGCCAGGCTTGCTAGCCTCCAGGACTTTAGCAATGCGGACTCTTTGCATGAACTGCTCCGTTTTTTTCGCTCGGTCTTCAGGGTCCAGGCGGCGTCGCCGCGCGCAGGAGCCTGGGTTTTTGTTTGTCTTCTTCCAGCCGACGTAGCTCGCGCCACCGCTCAAAGGGTAGGTAGATCCTGGCCCCCCCTTGATTGGCCGCCGGTGAATTCAAGACTTCGTAATAAACGGCCAGGGTGTTTCTGGCAACCCTGTACCAATTGAACTTTTTCGCCTGCTCCCGCCCCTTGGCGATGAGTCGCTCCCGGATATCCGGGTTTTGCAGCACGGTGCCCATGGTTTCAGCGAGTTGCTGGGTGTCGTAGGGACTGACCAGCAAAGCGGCATCGCCGACCACCTCAGGAATCGAGGAGGTCATGGTGGTCACCACCGGGACCCCACTGGCCATAGCCTCCAAAGGCGGCAGGCCAAAGCCCTCGTACAGGCTCGGGTAGACGAACAAACTGGCATGGCGATAGAAGTCGAGCAGCACCTGGTCGTTGACGAAGCCCTTAAATAAGATGTCATCTTTAAAGCGCTTCACCTTGAGCCGGACCTCGGCAAACAGCGGACTCTCGCCCCCGATCAGCACTAATTTGGTCTTAATCTCGGGGTTTTTCGCACGGAGGAGCTCGTAGGCCTCCAGCAAGGTGCCGATATTTTTGCGTGGCTCCAACGAACCGACATACAGAATATAGTCCTGGAGTTCCCAATCGGGCGACTTTCCTAGCTGCGGCGACGCGGTGAACAGATCATCGACGGCCCAATAGACCTGGCTGACGCGCTCAGCTTGGAGGTCACAAAACTGCAGCAGGTCGTTACGGGAATTATTGCTATTGGTGATGACCTTGGCAGCACGCCTAGCAAGACGAGGGATCACGTAATTGTAAAGCGTGCGAAAGAAGAAGCTAAACCACTGGGGATTAACGACAAAGCACAAGTCGTGGATGTGCACGACGGATTTACCCTTGTAAAAAAGCGGCGCCAAATTGGCGGGCGAATGCAGAATATCCACCTTGTGCTTCGCGGCGAGGCGCGGCAGGGTAAACTGCTCCCACAGGTGATTGCGCAAGCTCTCGCCTTCGCGGATTCGCGACGGGACGATCTTAACGTTGGGTCGTTGCCAGTCGGGATTGGCCAGCTCCTCCTCAGAGGTAAAAAGCACATATTCGTTGACCGTGTCGACCCGGACCATCGAGCGAATCAGGTTGTAGGCGGCGCGCTGCACGCCGGTTCGCTTGGCCGCTAAGAACCGACCGTTGATCCCGATCCTCATAGCGCGCCCGCCTTGACAGGGCTGGCCTCCGAGGTCGGCGTCGTCGTCCCCTCCCCGGTCTTGCACTTTTTATAGATTTCGATCGTCTGATCGGTCATGGCTTGCCAGGAAAAGCGCTGCGCATGCTGCATACCGAACATCGTGAGCTTGGCCCTTAAGGCTTCGTCGCTTACCCCAACCTCGAGGGCGCGGGCGATGTCCTGATAATCAAAGGGGTCGGTAAAAATAGCACTCTCGCCGACGACCTCGGGCAAGCTCGAAGACCTTGCCACGACCACAGGGGCACCGCAGGACAAAGCCTCGAGTGGTGGCAAGCCAAAGCCCTCGTAGGTCGACGGATAAACGAATAAATGAGTCATCGAATAAACGCTCGGCAGATGCTCTTCGTCGATAAACTTAGAAAAGTAGATGAGGTGCTTCTTGCCGTAGTTTTCCGCAATGCGGATGATGCTCCGATCGACCGGACAGGCGAGGACCAAGGGAATCGTGACCTGAGAGTAGCAGTAGGCGCGTACAAGCTGGTGCACATTCTTGTGCGGCTTGTTATTGGACAGACAAAAGATGAATGTCTCAGGCAACTCGTAGAGGTCGCGGACATATTCCAAGCGTTCGGGATCCGTCACAGGACGGTAGTTGGCCGAGACGCCGTTGTAGGTCACAAACACTTTTTCTGGTGCTATCGACAGGTTGCGAACGATCTCTTCCTTGGAGAAATGACTGACGGTCAAGATGAAGTCCGAACGGCGAATACAACTGCGCACGAAAATCTGATAATAAAACTGGTGCAGCGGCGTGTAGAACTGCGGCAGCACCATATGATTTAAATCGTGAATGGTCATCACCAAACGACACGGACAGACCAACGGCGCCATGAACGACGGCGCATGAAACAGGTCGGCTTTGATAGCGCGCAGTACTTGGGGCAGCTCCCACTGCTGGCGCAAACTCATCCAACTGCCTTGGACGGTCACCAAGCGCATGTGCTTTGGCCACACTTTATTTTCAAGCGGGCTATCGCGATTCACTATGATGAAAAATTCATAGTCAGAACCCGATGTCACTAAACAGTCCAAGAGTTCATACACGTAGCGAGCAATGCCATGCATGCTGCCCGGGCTGATCATCCTGGCATCGATCGCGATGCGCACCCTGCCCCCTGGGTTTAATGATGTGGACCCAGTATCACAGCTGGTTTTGCCCTAAGCAAGACCAAGTTGCTCGGAGAGGAAGATACCTTGAACCGGTCGACACGCTCCGACTGAGACGTTTAAACATTAATGCAACTTACTGAATTTAAAGCATCATTTGTCGCGACTTAAGGCGCCAGCGCGACCTTACGACAAGCCTTCCATGGGTGAAATGCTGCCTGCGCCGCAGGTGGAGGTTACCCAACACTTAGAGGAGTCCTTATGAGCCTATCTACCGTTTGGTCTTTCGTCCTGCGGCCAAAGCTCGCCGTGCCAACGTGTTCGCTACTGCTACTTTTGGCAGTCCAAGGCTGCGGCCCGCAGCCCGCCTCGTTCACGTCAGAAAAAAATACCGCCAAGGACCCCGGGACGACTACCGGAGACGCCACCACCTCGGGTGCGGCAGCGTCTGGGGCAGGAAACGGGTCTGGGGCTGAATCTAGTTCGACAGGTGCCGCAGCGGCAGGCTCCAGTTCGACCGACGCCCCCGGCAGTGGCGCCGGAGGCTCAGCGACTGCCGGAGCAGGCGCGGGCGGAGCAGGCGCAGGTGGAGCAGGCGCAGGCGGAGCAGGCGCGGGTGGAGCAGGCGCGGGTGGAGCAGGCGCGGGCGGTGCAGGCGGGACGGCCGGGACCGGCGGCGAAGGTACTCTTAACCTGCGCCTGCATACGGTCGAAACCGTACAAAAGGACGGGGGCAAAATTGATTTGCTATGGGTGATCGATGACTCCGCCTCGATGTCCCCAGAGCAAGATAATATCGCCTTAAACTTCAATGCTTTTATCAATCAGCTGTCGGATGCCCACTTGAACTTCCAGACCGCCGTGACGACGACCGATGTCTGTCAAGCCACGATGCCGACCGACTTAACGCAACGCGTCTGTCCCGTCGACAACTATGGTGGCAGCCCAGCCACCCATTTGCGCGGGTCCTTCGTCGGTGACGCTGGTCGCCGCGTGCTAAAAAGCAGCGACGCCGATTTGGTTAGTCGCTTCAACACCTATGTGCGCCAGGGTGCCGGTGGATCCAACTTTGAGCACGGTTTGAGCGCGGTGCAGCTGGCCGTGCAGAAATCCCTGAGCGGAGAGAACGAAGCGCTCATTCGGCCTGATGCCTTTTTGGCTGTCATCGTCCTCTCAGATGAAGAGGATGACGGCATTGGCCTAGGCATGACTGACTCCTACAACGGTCACAATTTCTGGACTGATGGGATTACTCGCTACAAATATACTTCGGACGACATGGTCACCTACCTGCAGTCCACTAAAGGTGCGGGGCACTTCTCGATCTCCGGTATCGTCGGTACCCGCAATGCAGATGGCACGATGTGCTCTTCGGCCGTGGCCCAGCCCCGGGAGGAAGGCACCCAATACATCGCTGCGGCAAAGAAAACCGGTGGGATCATCCGTTCTGTATGCGACGTCAACTGGGGCGACTCGATGACGCAGATTGGCTTGGACGTCGCATCCCAAGCGGCTCAGGTGGTCTTGCCGACAAAACCAGACGTTCCGACCATCGCCGTCACCATCAACGGCGTGACCAGCACTGACTGGACCTATAACAGTGCCAATCAGGCGATCAAGTTCAACACTGGCAAAGTGCCAGCGGTCGGCGCCGCGATCAAAGTCACTTACGCCGACCCGCAATAACTTTTAGAGGGCAAAGCCGATTTCTAGTCCCGCCTCGGGCGCTGTTGCAAAGCGGCGCTTGAGGTGTTCCTTTTCGGCATCGCTCATATCCGAGTAAGAGCCGCCACCCAAAGGAATGGCGCTTGGCTGCGCATCTTTCACCACCGATTCAAAATGACGCAATCCGACATAGGCACCTATCAGCAAGGGGACTTCTTTGCCGACATAGCGGTATCCGCCGCGCACATGCCCAGTCGGCCCAGCCATCGTCGCGGCGTGATTCGCAAAGCGCTGCTCGTCGAGCGCGGCCGAAGTCATTGTACCATCAGGCTTTAAGCGCCACTTCGCGGTCTCCTGCCGGTAGCCAACGCCTAGACCATAATAAAAGCCCGCCATCTGCATCGGTTCGCTGTAGCGCGCAAGAAAGGCCGAGATCGCTCGAGCCTGGGTCATCATTGATTCCCCGGTCTTCTGCTGCTCCTTTTTCGTCATATCTTCGCTCTTAGCCTGATAGGTCCCCTCGATCGCCAAGCTGGCGCGCCCGTAAAGATTCAACTCGCCGCGTCCCACCATCCCGCCACCGACGTTGACGATCGGCAACGATAGCACGACGGCTCGGTATCCTGCTCTGGAGCCACCGCCCTCGCTGCTAGGAGTCGCACTTAAACTGAAGGGTTTTCCGCCCTGGGCCAGAACTTGACGGCCCATGGGCCAGAGAAACGCCAAGACTAGAACACCAGAAGCCACGAAAGTAGACTTGCCAAAGCCGCGCTGGAGCATGATCGCCTCACCAAAAAGGGAGATGGATGAGAGAGGGTAGGATTCCCTTAAGTCTATCGCAGGTACGGCCGCCACCCCATCGGCAGTATTTGCCTAGATCAATCCGGCGATAAGCGCTAAATTTAACTGCCTATAAGAACCACAAAATGAGCGTCTCTTTATGCTTGTCATAGGTCACCGCGGCGCCAACAAAGAAGCCCTTGAGAACAGCTGGACCGCCTTCACCAAGGCGATTGAAGGCGGCGCAGAGCGTATCGAACTCGATGTCCAACTGAGTCGTGATGGCCATGCTGTGGTCATGCACGACGACGATATGCGGCGGACCACGGACAAAGCCTGGCTGATTTCGCAGCACACGAGACCTGAGCTAGCGGGTGTCACGCTGCGCAACGGTGACCCGCTTCCATTTCTCGATGAGGTCATCGCCCGCATCTTGCCGCTTTGTGAGTTGAACATCGAAATCAAAGGCGAATCAGAACTGCTTGCCGCCGAGGTCGCCCGACTGGTGGCTGAGCACCCACTTCGCCATCGAGTCATCGTATCGTGTTTTGAAATCAAGCCACTCGCGTGGATCAAAAACCACGCTCCCGCCTTGCAGCGGGCTTGCCTCTGGCCGCCGGATCGCTTCATTTGGCCGTATTTTGCCATCATGGCGCCGCAGGTCTTTCTCGACCAAGCGGGAACGCACATCCTGCATCCGCACGTCAGTATGGTCGACGCCAATTTGATGGATCAAGCACAAGCAAGAGGCTGGCAGGTGTTTGCATGGGTCGAAATGCTCGGCGAAGACCACGATCGTGAAGGTCTGTGGACCGCAATGAAGACCTTTGGCCTGCATGGGCTATGTACCAATTATCCACGCGAACTCCACGCCTGGCTCAAAGAAGGGGCTCTCTATGACCAACACTTCAGCGCCGAAGCGCGCACTTACTGAAGCAAACCGTTATACCGTCGCAACGACTCGCTCGCGTGACGGGGCCCTAGAGCTGCGCTACTCGGTCTATCTACCGAAAGGAGAAGCCAAACAATTCGTCGTCTTCCTCAACGGTCGCAGCGAATTCGTAGAAAAGTACACCTATGTTGCCGACGACTTGGACCTACCGGCGCATACCGGCTTTCTCACTTGGGACCACCGTGGTCAAGGTGCCTCCGGCGGCACCCGGGCCAGCGTGGACAGCTACGATTCCTACGCAGACGATGCTAAACAGATCATCGACTTAGTGGTCGGCGACCGACCCTATGTGTTGATGTCGCACTCGATGGGTAGTTTGATTTCACTTTATGGCGCCTTAACCGGCCGCATCAAACCCAAAGCCATGGTTCTGTCGTCTCCACTACTCGGTCTGCCAAACAAGCCGGTGCCTCCAGTCATCGGCCGTCCTCTGGCCGCCTTTCTCTCCGTCTGCGGCCTCGGCTCGGTGAGCTCTGGCGTCAGCCCTTTAGAAGCGACTCCCTTCGAACACAACGACCTGACCCACGACATTGGTCGCTACCAAGCCATCGTCGCTTCAAAGTATCGCCTACCCAGCCCGACTTTCGGCTGGGGCCACGCTACCTTTAAGGCGATCGCGACCTGCTTTGATCCGACCAAGCTTGCAAGCTTAACCATTCCGACTCTGGTCCTCACCGCCGGTGAAGAATCCGTGGTCAATCCTGATGCTGCTCGCAGTTGGGTTCAGATTGCGGCCGCCCATGCGAAGACTGAAGTGCAAATATCGACCTTTCAGGGCGCGCGCCATGAGTTGCTGTCCGAGGTACCACAACATTATAAGGCTGCGGTGACCGCGATAAAACAATGGTTTAAGGTGCCTTTGAACGCAACAGAATCGGCATGATTCCGGCTGGACAGCGCAGGCAACTTGCTTATTTACTTCATGCCTAGCGCTGCCCCTTGAGTCACAAGACGATGACTTTAGGCCCGCTCATTGGCCGCAATCCACTGTTGATAGCTCCTCACATCCGTATAGATCCCACCGCCACCGCAACCCACCAGGCCGCGTGAGGTCACTCCGATCAATCGGTACTTGCCACTGCGCTGAACGTAGGCGGGGCCACCCGAGTCGCCATTGCAAGCACTCTTGCCGGGCGAATCGCCAAATTCGATCTCCGCAGCTTCGGCCCAGACCCCGGTCAATGTCGTCTTGACCTTACGCAGCTGTCCCGATGTCCCGCCTTCTGCTTGGGTCAGACCGAAGCCTGCTAGGATCAACGGTTCACCGATCACCAAGCCATCCTGCTGCGTTAGCATCGGCATCGGCTGAAAGCCCGCGGGCGCGTCAGCACTCAGAGTCACCAGAGCAATATCATGCGGCGCGTGCAAGGGATGCAATTGGGCCACCGCCGTCTGATCAAATTCGCCATGAACCACATAGTGTGAGGCGAGAACGCGCTCAACAGCTGCGCCCGACTTAGCAAATGACGGCGTGGACTTCACCAAAGCCCCAGGCCCAAAGCCAACATAAAGCTCGGAATCCTGAAAATCGGCCAAGCAATGGGCGGCAGTGAGCACGTGCCGATTGCTGATCAAAGTACCGGTACAAAATGTCCAGTCATTGGCCTGCATCAAGGCGACCGTCGCTGCGGCCACGGGATCGCCCCTGCGGACTTTCGTGCCGCCGACGATATACTCTTCACTACTCGCCACTGCCGCCCGGTGACCCTTGTCGGCCTCGAGTTTGCTGTGCGGCTCACCGCCTTCATGACTGCAGGCAGATAGCACGCTGACACCAACAAATAAGCATAGGACATGAACAAAACGCATAGAACCCCCTTCGGCCATAGCTGTTGAACTACGCCAAGGGAGTTAGCATGGGGGTGCCAGGAAGAACCAACGACCTGGCAAGACTTCGCTGCCAGACCTGCAAACGCAACAGTTAGAGCAATGAGCGCTGTAAGGCAATCACCTGCCCAACCATTTCAAAACGATCGGTCGTGGCATAGATATTCGCAAACTTTGGATTCTCTGGCTGCAGATACCAACCGCGTTGTTTGTGCCGCCGAAGCCTCTTAACCGTCACGTCGCCATCGACCCGTGCGACGACGATGCTATCACTAGCTGGCTCCTTGGTCTGCTTGACGACCAGAAAATCCCCGTCGAGAATCCCAGCGCCGATCATGCTTTCCCCCGTTGCCTGGAGCGCGAAGATGTCGTCGGCGCGAGGATAGGGCTTTGGCAGCAGGCTCAGTGAAACCTGAAGCGTGCCGATCCGCTCCTCAACCGCTAGTGCAGGGTTACCAGCTGGAACTCGTCCGAGTAGAGGCACCGAGTACATGCTGGCGCCAATCTGGATATCCACATCGTCGGTCGGCGTTCTAGGACCTTTTGCCCGTTGCGTCAGGATGTAGGTTCGCGCCGTCTGCTTGCGTTTCTCTTCCAGGTAGCCCTTGCGGCGAAGCGCGCCGACCACGTCCTGCGCCGAGCCGATTGCTTTGTAGCCCATGAAGGCGCAGATTTCACGAAGGGTGGGCGCGACACCGTCCGACTCCACCGAGGTACGGATGAAATCGAGGGCCTTTTCCTGAGGTAACGTAAGCTTATGCATAGATGTTCCCGCGTTAGCTTGGGAGGTCGCTCAAGTCTCTTACCACCGAAACTACCATAACTTCAACCATTATGCACTGTAACCCAGCGCAACCAATCGTGTTAGCAGCGGCGGATGCGAGTGATACACGGTCGAGTACCAGGGGTGGCTGATCGGCATGCCCGCACTGGTTTCTCTCAATTTAAGCAACGCGGTGCCGAGCAGCTTTGAACTTTCCAGATGCTGCGTGGCAAAGTGATCGGCCGCGAATTCGTGGCGCTGCGACAGCCAATTGCCAAACGGCTGCAGGCAAAAGCTCAGCAGGCCAAACCACATGCCAAAGACGAGCAGCGCGCCGTAAGGTGAGGGACCACTTAGGCCAAACGCCAGGTAAACATCGACCAATGGTAAACACAGACTCAGCAGATAAAAGGTTACCCCGGTCATCAAGATTCCGCGGAGTAAGCCCCAGCGGACATGATGTAGCTTAAAATGCCCGAGTTCATGCGCCAGGACGGCGACGACTTCGGAAGCACCCATCGCCTGCACCAAGGTGTCAAACAAAACGATGCGCTTCTTGCCAAAGACTCCGGTGAAATAGGCATTGCCATGACTGGAGCGTTTTGAGGCGTCCATCACCGAGATACCCGCTGCCTGAAACCCGACCCGGATTGCCAATGCATGGATCTGGTCGAGCAGGGTTTGGTCTTGAACCGGAGAAAACTTATTAAACAAAGGCGCCAAAAAGGTCGGGTAGAGCCAAGCCGTCAGAATGCTAAAGGCACTCATAGATCCCCAGGCGTAGACCCACCAAAACGGACCGGCCGCGACCATGAGCCAGAGGATGAGTGCCAATAGGGGCAGACCCAGGACCGCGCCTAAGACCACGCCCTTGAGCCGGTCCAACCAAAATCCACCAGGCGTCTGGCGGTTGAAACCGTGCCGCGCCTCGATGACAAAGGTCCGGTAGTATTCAAAGGGCAAGCCGACCAGCATGCTGGCGCTAAGCAACAGGGCGAAGAAAAAGACGCCGATGATAACCACACTGCCACCAGCAAAGCCACCCAAGGTGATGGCCGCCGCCTCCACCAGGCCAAACCCGCCGGACATGAGAAATACCAGTGTTACCAGAAGGCTAACGGATTCAGACAGCACGCCGAAGCGGTACTTGTCCTCACTATAGGCGACGCTCTTGCGCATCTCGTCGGCACTGATGGCGAGCAAGGCCTGCGCCTCCCGCTGGTGTTCGCCGCGCAGGTAATAACGGCGGTTTAGCGCCGCCAGGCCGTGTTCAACGGTAAATTGTAGCAGCCTTAAGGCGACAAAAATCTTGCATATCAGGCTTGGACTCACGCGCCCCTCCACTTACTCCATGTTCGCAGGCACCGAAAAAGACCGTAGCATATCGCTCCGTTTGGCTCCTAGCGGCTTTACTCGCCGGGAACTTTTGTGTTAGCGATGGAGCCACTTAACGCGAGGGGAAGCAGCATGGACCAAGGCGAAGTCACGACCACCAAAGATGCGGCGGCCATCACCTACACGCCATGTACAGGTCCTCTTCCTGGCTCGAAAAAGATCTATGTTCATGGCCAGATCTTCCCTGAGCTTCGCGTGCCCATGCGGGCGATTCAGTTGGCAACCAAAACCGCCGGAGTCCCCCACGAAGTCGTCGTCTATGACACCTCGGGACCTTACTCAGACGACGAGGCTAAAGTCGACATCAAAGGCGGCTTGCCACCGCTTCGCGGCGACTGGATCAAAGCCCGCAGCGACACCGAGCCCAATCCACATCGGTCGACTCGCCTTCAGCCTAAACGCGATCTGCAGACCACCCAGTTCCCTCGTCTCGAGCGCACTCCACTTCGCGCCGCATACGGGCGCAATGTGACTCAGATGCACTATGCCCGTAAGGGCATCATCACGCCCGAGATGGAATACATCGCGATCCGCGAGAATCAGCAGCGTGCCGCCGTGGAGACGCCGCTCACCGCGGTGGAGATGGCGCGCAATGAACACCTAAAGGGCCGTGGTTTTGGTGCCAAGTTACCGACGCTGGTCACTGCGGAATTTGTCCGCTCCGAAGTCGCAGCTGGCCGCGCCATCATCCCAGCTAACATCAACCACCCGGAATTAGAGCCGATGATTATCGGTCGCAATTTCCTGGTTAAGATCAACGCCAATATTGGGAATTCCGCGGTCAGTTCGGGGATTGAAGAAGAGGTCGAGAAGATGGTGTGGGCCACCCGCTGGGGCGCCGACAACATCATGGACCTGTCGACCGGCCGCGACATCCACGTCACCCGCGACTGGATCCTGCGTAATTCCCCGGTTCCGGTCGGCACGGTTCCGCTCTACCAGGCCTTTGAAAAGGTCAATGGACGAATCGAAGACTTAAGCTGGGAAGTGTACCGCGACACGCTGATTGAGCAAGCAGAGCAAGGCGTCGACTATTTTACGATTCATGCCGGCGTGCTAGCTCGCTACGTTGAGCTGACGAAAAACCGCATCACCGGGATCGTCTCGCGCGGCGGCTCGATCATGGCGCAATGGTGCCGCCATCACCGTCAAGAGAACTTCCTCTACACGCACTTTGCCGACATCTGCGACATTATGCGGACCTATGATGTCTCCTTCTCCCTCGGGGATGGTCTGCGTCCAGGCTCAGTGGCCGACGCCAATGATGCGGCCCAGTTTGCCGAACTAGAGACCTTAGGCGAACTGACCCAAATCGCCTGGACCTACGACGTCCAAGTGATGATTGAAGGCCCTGGACATGTGCCCATGCACATGGTCCATGAAAACGTCACGCGGCAGCTAGAGATTTGTCACGAAGCGCCTTTTTACACGCTGGGCCCCCTCGTGACCGATATCGCGCCCGGCTACGATCACATCACCAGCGCGATCGGTGCGGCGATGATCGGCTGGTTTGGCACGGCCATGCTCTGCTACGTCACGCCCAAAGAGCATTTGGGCTTGCCCAATCGCGACGACGTCAAGGCGGGCATCATCGCCTATAAGATCGCAGCTCATGCCGCCGACTTAGCCAAAGGACACCCAGCCTCTAGGCGCCGCGACGACGCTTTGTCCAAGGCCCGCTTCTCGTTTCGCTGGGAGGACCAGTTTAATCTATCCCTCGATCCGGAGACGGCGCGTCGTTATCACGACGAGACCCTACCGGCAAAGCATGCAAAAAACGCCCATTTTTGCTCGATGTGCGGCCCAAAATTCTGCTCCATGCGCATCAGTCAGGACATCGCCGAAGAGAGCCATGAGGCAGCTGAGCCAACATCCGCGGTGGCATTCCCTGCGCCCAAAGCCTACGCCGCTGACTTGGTGCCAGGAGCCTCGGTGTGAGCGCGTCCGCGGCAGTGGTTGGAGCCGGCGTCGCCGGCCGACTCCTTGCGCTAAAGCTGCGCCGTTGCGGCTACGAAGTGACCTTGTTTGACAAGGAGCCCGCGTCGAGCCTCGCGGCTTGCAGCTTCGCTGCCGCCGGATTTCTCGCCCCCTTGAGTGAGGGCGGCGCCTCAAGCGAGCCACTGATGGTCCGCCTGGGACAGCGGTCGCTACCCTTGTGGCAAGATTTGCTACCAACGCTACCCTTGCCTGTTCAGCTCGGCCTCAAGGGCAGTCTGATGGTGGCGCACCAACCGGACGTGAGCGCGTTGCAAGAACGCTTTGCACGCCTCAAACGGCGCTTTCCGATGAGTCCAAGCGAATGGGTGGACCCAACTCGCATTTCACAGTTGGAACCGGCACTGGCTGAAAGCGGATTCCAAGCCGGGATTTATCTGCCTGAAGAGGGCTACATCCAAAGCCACGCGGCCATGCACGCCTTGCAGCAAGCGCACAGCAACGAAGGCGTCACTGCTTTCTACGACACCGAAGTGCGGCATGTCGCTGCACACCGAGTGGTCACCACGCAGGAAACGCTTAGCTTTGACCACGTCTTCGACTGTCGTGGTTTTGCTGCACGCTCGGATCTTAAGTCCCTACGGGGAGTTCGCGGCGAACTGATCGAAGTTCACGCCCCCGAGGTCAAACTGCATCTTCCGCTCCAGCTTATCCACCAGCGTTATCCTATCTACATCGTGCCGCGAGGCGATGATATCTATGCGGTCGGCGCGACCTGTCTGGAGAGCGAAAGCCTTGGCCCAGTAACGATCAAAGCCGGCCTTGAACTGCTAAACGCAGTGTACCAAGTCCACCCGGGCTTTCGCTTTGCCGGCATTCATCGGCTCGTGGCCAACTGCCGCCCAGCCTTTAACGACAATCTACCTCAGGTCCATCATCAGCCGGGACTATGGCGCTTAAACGGCCTTTATCGTCACGGCTTTCTCTTGGCACCGGTCGTCATTGATCTGCTGCTAAGGCAACTTGCCGGCGATGAATTGAGTGGCGACGAACGCGGGATTTTTGTCCCTGGAGCAAACTAAATGCAGATCCAAGTCAATGGCCAACCGCACCAAGTCACAGCAACCGTTTCACTACAGCAGCTGCTCCTTGACCTTGGCTACCAAAACCTCCTGGTCGCGGTAGCCGTCAACAAGCGCTGCGTCCATCGCGGTGATCTAGCCGCGACTACGGTCGAGGCCGGAGACCAAATCGAAATACTTGCACCGATGGCTGGCGGCTAAGACACGTTGAGGTAGTCATGTGGTCGATCGGTGACATCAAAATAAATAGCCGTTTACTTCTTGGCACCTCGCGCTTCCCATCGCCTTTAAGCTTGCAGCAAAGCATCGCGCGCTCTGGGACTGAAATCATCACCGTGTCACTGCGCCGGGAAAGCGCCATGGGGCCTCGGGATGGGCAGCGTTTTTGGGAACAGATCAAAGACCTGCCGGTGCGGGTGCTACCCAATACCGCTGGCTGTTACAGTGCGCAAGAAGCGGTCACAACTGCCCATATGGCGCGCGACTTATTCGCCACCAACTGGATCAAACTCGAAGTTATCGGCGACGACTACACCTTGCAGCCCGATCCGTTTGGACTTGTCGAGGCGGCAAAGCAATTGGTCAAGGACGGTTTTGAGGTGTTTCCTTACACGACCGACGACCTGATCGTGGCGCAGCGCCTCCTTGACGCTGGGTGTCGTGTCCTCATGCCCTGGGCCGCACCAATCGGCTCTGGTATGGGGCTCACCAATCCACGGGCACTAGAGCTGCTACGCAGCAGGTTCCCTCAGGTACCACTCATCGTCGATGCCGGTATCGGTCGTCCCTCGCATGCAATGGCCGCGATGGAACTCGGCTACGACGCCGTGCTATTAAACACCGCCGTATCTAGTGCGGATGATCCACCGGCGATGGCGGCCGCTTTTGCCGCGGCCGTCGCCTTTGGCCGCCAAGGATTTGAGGCCGGCTTGATGGAGCCGCGCAGCTTTGCTGTGGCGAGTACACCGATGATCGGCCGAGCGTTCACCCCGGCGACAAACGCTGAGGGCCAATGATGACTGCGCTACGACCAAGCGTCTGGACCATTGCGGGCTCGGATCCGAGCGGTGGCGCCGGCGTGCAGATGGATCTTCGCCTCCTAAATACCTTTGAACTCTACGTCGGCAGTGTCATCACAGCGGTCACGGCGCAAAGCCTGGTGCATTTTTCTGCCTCAACCGTGTTGGCCCCAGACCTCGTCACCAGACAGATCAATGCCCTTGCGGCTGCGCCCATGCCAGCTCCGCGGGCGATCAAGATTGGTATGCTTGGAAGCGCCGAGAATGCACGCGTCATCGGGGCCGCATTAGCTCAACATCGGGCCTTTGTCGTCCTTGATCCCGTGACGACTTCGACCTCTGGAGGCACCTTGGCCGACGCTTCGGCAATCGCCGAACTTCGGTTGCTCCTAAGATCTGTCGATCTACTCACTCCCAATGTTCCAGAAGCAGAGAGCTTGCTCGGAGCTAGCATTCGCCACGTCGAGGACATGCCTGCCGCTGCGGCCGCTCTGCGCCGGCTTGGCGCCAAACACGTCCTGATCAAGGGTGGTCACCTGGGTGGCCCGGTGGTCTTAGATTTTTTCCAAGGTGAAGACACCTCATTCTGGCTAAGCAACCACCGTCTAGGCGGACAGGTTCGCGGCACTGGATGCGCCTTAGCTAGCGCCATCGCCGCTTACGTCGCCCTAGGGCATAGTTTGGCCGAGAGTCTGATCTTGGCCCGTGCCAGAATCACTCATGGTTTTGCGCATGCTCAAGACGTCTGCCCAAACGGCAGACTACTCGGCGACCTAGCGGGAGCTTTGATGCCAGATGACATGCCGTGGCTTAACAATGGCCAGGGCGTGCCCGACCAACGGCCGCTATTCCCCTCGTGTGGTCCTGAACCGCTGGGCTTCTACCCCGTTGTGGACAGTTCGGCCTGGGTAAAGCGATGTGGTGATCTTGGTGTCACAACGATTCAGCTGCGGGTGAAGGACTTAAGCGGAGGTGAGCTGCGCCGTGAGATCCGCAGCGCCATCGACTACTGTGCGCCCCGCGGCATACGCCTGTTTATCAACGATTATTGGGATCTTGCCCTTGAAATGGGGGCTTACGGCGTGCACTTGGGTCAAAGCGATCTCGATCCATGCGATCTGCGGCAACTTGCTGCAGCCAATCTGCGCCTTGGTATTAGCACGCATTCCTATGACGAGGCGGCAAGAGCCCATGCTCTCCGGCCCTCCTATATCGCCCTTGGCCCCATCTTCGAGACGACGAGTAAAGACATGCCCTTTGCCCCGCAAGGGATGGCACGCATTGCCGAGTGGCAACGGTTGTGGCCATATCCCTTGGTGGCCATCGGTGGTCTGACCGTGGCTCACGCTGCAGAAGCGATGCGCCGCGGGGCCAATGGCGTGGCTTGCATCTCGGATGTCACCAAGGCCGCAGATCCCGAGCGGCAAATCAGGCGCTGGCTGAACGCGGTGACACAGGGCATCGACCCAGTGGTACCGAGTCAACGCTAGAGCTGGATGGCGGCCCCTTTGACAAGCCGTGCCCCATCCACTAGCTTAGCGATGGCCAGCTAACCATGATTTTTGCAAGGAATCACCTCTATGCCTGTAGCCGCCGCCCGCCATATCCTAGTCCCAACTGAAGCCGCCTGCCAGACCTTGAAGCAACAAATCGAAGGTGGAGCCGACTTCGCCGCTGTTGCTAAAGAGCATTCGACCTGTCCATCGGGAAAGTCGGGTGGCGCTCTGGGCACCTTCAAGCCGGGGCAGATGGTCAAGGAGTTTGACACCGTCGTCTTTAACGCTGAGCTTGGTAAAGTGCATGGGCCGGTCAAGACACAGTTCGGTTATCACTTGATCGAAATCACCATGCGCTCGTAACACCACACCTATTTGTCACCAAATAGATGCGGCGCAGCGCTACGTCCGAACCATAGGGACCTGTCCTATCAGAGCGGAAATAGCGCCTGCAGCTCAGCCTTCAAGTCTGGCGTCAGACCGACCCGCAGCGCGCCCAAGTTTTCTTGTAGCTGCTCGATGCGAGTTGCGCCGAGGATCACACTGGACACGGCTGGATTGCTCGCCGCCCACGCCAAGGCCAGCTGGGTCC